>CAYPWK010000284.1:0-7866 GCA_964414365.1 uncultured Burkholderia sp. | reverse complement strand
GACCATCGTGTTCTTCTCGTTGTCGGCCTCGTGCGTGACGACCTTGATCCCGCGATCCATCGCCTTCTTGAGCACCGGTTCCAGCGTCGGCGGATCATAGGGAACGACGGCGAGCGCGCTGACCTTCTTCGCGATCAGATCCTGGATGATCTGCGCCTGCTGCGCGGCATCGGCCTGCCCCGGGCCCGTTTGATAGGCGTTGACGTTCTGCGCCTTCGCGAACTCCTTCACGCCTTCGTCCATCCGGTTGAACCAGCTGATGCCGGTCACTTTCACCACCGTGACGATCGTTTCGTTCGTCGCAGCCTGTGCCGCGAAAACGATCCCCGCGCTCAATGCGCACGCCGCGAGCGCAAGGCTCAATCGATTCAGTTTCATGCCGTGTCTCCTTCTTTTGTCGCTTGACGCCCCTTGCTACGCGACGCGGCGCCCGAGGCTTGGCGCTCGTCGATTGCCGAAAAACCGTTCGTTTCCCTGCTATTCGTTGACGATTTTCAAAAGCCTAGCTCCCCGCCTCGCGCTTGTCCGCAACCGGCGCCGGCTTTGCCATGCCGAATATTGCGCGCACGCGTTCGCCGCCCGCGAAGGCGAGCGACAGCAGCAGCAAGAAGCCCCACGTGCAGTCGCGGAAGAACTGCGAGAAGTTCATCAAATTGAAGAGGCTCGACAAGAATTGAAGGACGGTCGCGGCGAAGACGACGCAGACGACGCGCCCATACCCTCCCGCCGGATTCACGCCTCCCATCACCGCGATCAGGATCGCGATCAGCAGATACGAGTTGCCGTAGTCCCACTTCGCGCTCATGGTGTGCGTGGAGCTGATGAGCCCCGCAACCGAAGCGAGCACCCCGCAGATCGTGTAGGTCATGACGAGCATACGCGCGTTCGGCACGCCCGCGTAGAAGGCCGCGCGCTGATTCGTGCCCATCAGATAGAGCCGCAGGCCGAACGGCATGCGCGCGAGCAGCCAGCCGAGCAGCAGCGCCACGGCCACGTAGATGGCGAACGAAATCGGCACCTGGAAGAACGTGCCGTTGCCGATGTCGGAGAGCGGCTCGATGTAGTCGATATGAATGGACGCGCCGTTGCTGAGGGCCACCGCGAAGCCCGTGAAGACGAGTTGCGTGCCGAGCGTGCAGAGAATCGGCGTGAGCCGCAGACGCGCGATGACCATGCCGTTCAGAAAGCCGCCCGCGAGGCCCATGCAGACCACGATGGCGCAAAACAGCATCGTATAGAGAACAGGGGAATCGTCGCCGTTCACGAACCGCGGCACGACGAGCGCCGCGACCATCGCCGAGAGGTTGGCGAGCCCGACGCCCGACAGGTCGATACCGCCATTGCCCGAAAGCATCGACAGCATGATCCCGAAGGCAAGCAGCCCGACTTCGGGCAGCTGCGAGCCCATCGACTGAAGGTTGTCGATGCCGACAAATTGGCCGCGCGAAAACCCGACCGCCACGAGCACGACGAGAAGGTTGACGATCAAGAGGAAGTTCAGCTGCCGATCGGCGAAGCGTCGACCTAAATTCAATGAAGGCCTCATGGCGACAATGAGCTCCTGTGATCGTGCTTGCTACGCGCGTTCACGGACCGGCGCGGCTTGGTCGAGCAGCGCCTGCACCTCGGCAAGGCTCGGCATCGAAGGCGCCGTGCCCGCGCGCGTCACCGAAATGCCGGCGAGCGCGCAGCCGAAGCGCACGGCTTCGAGCGGGTCCGCCCCGCGCGCGAGCGCTGCTGCGAAACCGCCCGTGAAACCGTCACCGGCGCCGGCTGTTTCGACGACTGCACCGCACCGGAATGCCGGCACGAGCACCGATTGGCTTCGCGAGTGTAAGAGCGCGCCTTGCTCGCCAAGCGTGACGATCGCCGCGCCGGCACCCTTTGCCAGCAATACGTCAGCCGCGCGCCGCGCGTCGTCGGCATCGCGGATTTCGATGCCCGTCAACGTGGCCGCCTCGGTCTCGTTCGGCGTGAGATAGTCGCAAAGCGGAAAGATGTCGTCGGGAAGCGGCAACGCGGGCGCCGGATTCAACACCGTCGTCACGCCATGCCGGCGTGCGATCTCGAGACCGCGCCGAGCGGCCGCGACGGGCTGCTCGAGTTGCGTGACGAAGACCTGGGCGGCTGCAATGTCGGCTTCGAGCGCGTCGGCATCGCTCGCATCCATCGTGGCGGCGGCGCCGGCGGCAACGATGATCGCGTTGCTGCCAGTCCTTTCCTCCACGAAGATGTGCGCGGCGCCCGTCGCCACGCCTTCGACGACTTTCGCGCGCGCGGCGATGCCTTCGGCCTGCCAGGTCGAGCGGGCGATCTCGCCGAACGCATCGTTGCCGAGCCGTGTGCAAAAGACGACTTCTGCGCCCGCGCGTGCCGCCGCCACGGCTTGATTCGAGCCCTTGCCGCCGGGCCCGAGTGCGAAAGCCGAACCAGCGATCGTCTCGCCGATGAGCGGCATCCGATTCGCGCGAAAGGCGAGATCGGTCACGTAGATGCCGAGGATGACGACGCGCCCGCTCATTGGCCCCGCTCCGTCGCCGCGTCCTTCGGCGCATCGGGGGCAAGGATCACGCCCTTCTTGAAGATGAAGCAGCCATAGCCGCGCAGCTCGCCCGTGACGATCACGCAGTAAGCCTTGCGCGCGCGCGCATAGAACGCGTGGCGCTCGATCGGCGCGAACGGCACCTCGCGGCCCTCGGCGGCGTTCACCTCCGCCTGAGCCTCGCGCTGCACGATGGGCAGCGCGCTCGGATCGCCGACGACCTCCATGCGCATCGCCGGCGCGTCGACGAACGTGTCGAGCGGCAACAGCGAGAGGACGGCCCGAACGGCACGCGCTGAATCAGCGCCGTCGACGCGCAAAAGCCTTCCGAGCGTCGTATCGCGCGCGACCGAATCGGCTGGAAAATTCGCGTCGCAGATGACGACTTCGTCGCCGTGACCCATCGCGCTCAAGGCATACAGGATATCGGCGTTCAGCAGCGGGTCTAGATGTTTAAGCACTGTCTCCTCCGTTTCGATGAGATACCGCTCTTTACTCGGGCGGGTCCCTCTGCGGAAAGCCTCCTTCCGGGGAAAACCCCGAGAAGCTCCCATCGCCATTCAGCGAGCGCAAGCGGTCAATCGCCGTACGGTATCCAAATGTTCTTCACTTGGATAGCCTGACGTAAAAAGGGCACCCCCTCCGCCGCGCGGTCGAACCAGTCGAATTGCCGTCCGTAGTCGACAAACGTCCGCTTCAAATTGCCGACGGACTCGCGCTCGACCAGCGTCGACTCCTCGGCGCGCCCAAAGCACCATACCGCATCCACGTCGTCATGCTTCGCGAGCGCCGGCAACAGCGCGCCGCGCGAGCCGGTGACGATGTTGAGCGCACCGGCTGGCACGTCCGACGTCTCGACGACTTGATAGAAGTCCGTCGCCATCAGCGGGCATGCCTCGCTCGGCAGCACCACGACGCGATTGCCGAGCGCGAGCGCGGGCGCAATGAGCGAGACGAAGGCGAGAAGCGGCGCTTCGTCGGGGCACGCGATGCCGATCACGCCGATGGGCTCGTGCATCGCCAACGCGACGCCGGAAAGCGGCGGTGCGTGAACGGCGCCGTCGAACTTGTCGGCCCAGGCCGCATAGCTGAATAGCCGATCGATTGCCGCCTCGACCTCTCGCTGCGCCTCGATTGCGATGACACCTGCGCGCCGCGCGAGCTGCCGAGCGAACTCGTCGGCGCGCGCTGCGAGGTTCTCGGCCAAGTAATAGAGCACTTGCGCACGACCATGCGCACTCGCTTGCGACCATTTGCCCGCCGCACGCGCGGCGGCCACCGCATCGCGCACGTCCTTGCGGTTGCCGTCGCCGACTTCGCCGACGAACTCGCCGCCCGGCGCATGGACAGCGCGCGAGTAGCCGCTGTCGGGCCGCACCTGCTTGCCGCCGATGAAAAGCTTCGCAGTCCTGTCGATCCGCTCCATGCCCGTGGCCGCAGCCCATCGATCGCCGATGCTCGCGCTGGCGGAGCGACTCGCGTCTTCGTATTCGCCCTCGTCGGCATCGCCGGGCAACCGCGAGTCGACACCGACAGCGCGCGCCTCCTCCACCGGCCCTGACGCACGCAGCGGCAGCTTGCTCCAGCCGCGCGGCTTCAAGTACTCGTAGACGCCTTCGCGCCCGCCTTCGCGACCGTAACCCGATTCGCGATAGCCGCCAAACCCGACGGCCGCGTCGAAAAGATTCGTCGCATTGACCCAGACCACGCCGCAGGCAAGCCGCGGCGCAATATCGAGCGCGCGGCCGATCGTCTCGCTCCAAACGCTGGCGGCGAGCCCGTAGCGCGTATTGTTCGCGAGCGCGACCGCCTCGTCGGGCGTGCGAAAGCTCATCGCCGCGAGCACCGGACCGAAGATCTCCTCTTGCGCGAGCGTTGAGGCCGGTGCGACGTCGGTCACGAGCGTGGGCGGATAGAAGGAGCCTCGCTCGGGCAGCGCGACTTCCCGCGGCTGCCATATCGTGCAGCCTTCGCGCCGCCCGGTTTCCACGAGCGACTCTATGCGCGCGAGCTGCACCGGGTCGACGATCGCCGCCATATCGACGCACTTGTCGAGCGAATGGCCGACGCGCAGCGTCGCCATGCGGCGCTTCAACTTCTCGACGAACCGCGCTTCGATGCCTTCCTGCACCAAGAGCCGCGAGCCCGCGCAGCAGACTTGCCCCTGATTGAACCAGATCGCGTCGACGACGCCTTCCACCGCAGCGTCGAGATCCGCATCGTCGAAGACGATGAAGGGCGACTTGCCGCCGAGTTCCAGCGTGAGCGACTTTCCGGACCCGGCCGTCGCCGCGCGAATCTGCCGGCCGACCTCGGTCGAACCCGTGAACGCGATCTTGTCGACGCCGCGATCGTCGACGAGCGCGGCGCCCGTGCGGCCGTCGCCGGTGACGACGTTGAGCACGCCGTCGGGCAGCCCAGCGCGCTTGGCGAGTTCGGCAAACAACAGCGCGGTGAGCGGCGTGTATTCCGCAGGCTTCAGCACGACGCAATTGCCGAGCGCAATGGCCGGGGCGATTTTCCACGCGAGCATCAGCAGCGGAAAATTCCAGGGCACGATCTGTCCGATGACGCCAAGCGGCGCCCATTCGGCAAACTCGAGCTCCTGCAGTTGCGCCCAGCCCGCATGATGGAGGAAATGGCGGGCGACGAGCGGCACGTCGATATCGCGCGTCTCGCGGATCGGCTTGCCGTTATCGAGCGCCTCGAGCACGGCGAAGAGGCGGCTGTGACGCTGGACCATTCGCGCAAGCGCATAGAGATGACGTGCCCGGCCGGGACCGCCGAGCGCCTGCCAGCGAGGCTGGGCCGCGCGCGCCGCCGATACGGCGGCCTCGATATCGGCCGCATCGCCTTGCGCCACGCGCGCTAGCGTCTCGCCCGTGGCCGGCGCGAAGACATCGAAAAACGCCTCTGCGGCCGGCAAACGCCAGGCGCCGCCGATGAAATGGCCGAATCCCTCGCCATGCTCGGCGAGCCATGCACGTACATGCTGGTCGTCCTCGGGGGCGGGACCGTATTCCATCGAAGAAAAATACTCGGCTACGCTCATCTGAAATCGGCTCGGTCAGGCTACGGGATGACGATGGAACGCGGAATAGCGTCCGCTCACATGGTGCTCGAGCTGCCGTTCGATATCGGCAAGCAGGCTCGATGCGCCGATGCGAAAGAGCGCCGGCTCGAGCCATGGCCGACCGAGCTCTTCTTTCATCAGGATTTGATAGGCGAGCGCCGCCTTCGCGGTGGAGACGCCGCCGGCGGGCTTGAAGCCGACCATCGCGCCCGTGCGCTCGCCGTACTCGCGAATCGCGCGCACCATGACGAGCGACACGTCGAGCGTCGCGTTCACGCTTTCCTTGCCCGTCGAGGTCTTGATGAAGTCGGCCCCCGCCATCATGCAGACCATCGAGGCCCTCGCCACATTCGAGAGCGTGCGGATGTCGCCCGTCGCAAGTATCGCCTTCAGGTGCGCCGGGCCGCATGCCGCGCGGAAATCGCTGACTTCGTCGTAAAGCGCGCGCCAATTGCCTGTCAGCACGTGCTCGCGCGTGACGACGATGTCGATTTCGGCGGCACCGTCCGCGACCGACGCCTCGATTTCCTTCAGCTTCAGCGGATGCGGCGTGAGGCCTGCCGGGAAACCCGTCGAGACGGCCGCAACGGGGATGCCGCTGCCGGCGAGCGCGTCGACGGCCGCTGCGACGAAACGGTGATAGACGCAGACGGCACCCGTCGCGATCGCCACATCGGTCATGCCGAGCGCCGCCAACAGGTCTTCGCGAACCGGGCGTCGCGCCTTCGCGCACAAGCGGCGTACGCGCCCCTCCGTATCGTCACCGTTCAGCGTCGTCAGATCGATGCAGGTGATGGCCTTCAGCAGCCACGCCGCTTGTGCATCCTTCTTGACGGAGCGGCGCGTGCCAAGCGTAGCCGAACGCCGTTCGACGGCCGAATGGTTGACGCGCCACGCGTCGAACCACCCGGCGTCGAACGCAACGCCTGGATTGCGCGCCGGGTGCCCGAGCGGCGCCTGGCGCAGTACGACGACGGAGTTCGAGGGTGCTTCGGACATGGGAATGGGCCCGCCGCATGCGAATCGCGCTTGACGACGCTTTCGCAAGACGGAACAAGGCCGAGCGTTAACTGGGCCCCATCCTATCTCAGTCGAGATGATCGTGACAATAGGCTGTTACGATCGTGTCTAACGATCAGTCTGGCCGACATCGTCGGCCCGCAGGCGATGCATGGACGCCTGCAGCGCCGGATACAGCCCCTTGTAGACCTCGAATTGCCGTGCGTAGACGGCGCGGCGCGCCGGGTCCGGCCGCGCGTGCTCGCGCAGGGTCACCCACCCGCGGGCCGCGGCTTCTTCGTCCGCAAGACCCGCGCCGATTGCCGCGAGGAGCGCCGCGCCCATCGCCGCCTCCACTTCCTGCTCGATGGTAAAGACGGGAAAGCCCGTTACATCGGCGATGATCTGCATCCAGAGGTCCGAATGGGCCGCGCCGCCGACGACAATGAGCCGCTCGTCGAGCGCGCCCGCGCCGCGCCGGCCGGCCTCGATGTTGTGCGCCAGTGCGAAGGCGACGCCTTCTAGCACAGCGCGATACAGGTGCGCACGCGTATGAACGAGGTTAAGGCCGACGAATGCACCGCTCGCCTGCGCGTCCCAAATCGGACTCCGCTCGCCCATCAGGTACGGCAGAAACACCACGCCGTCGCTGCCGGCCGGCACGCCCGAGGCAGCGCGCTCGAGCAGCACATGCGCGTCGCTTGGCGCAAGGCTGCCCGCTCGCTCGGCCGCCTGGGCCGCTTCAACCTCGGCCTGACAGAATTGATCGCGGTACCAGGCCACGCAGGCGCCCGCGCAGCTCGCACCGCCGAACACATAGAGATCGCGGCGCCCGTTGACGACGTAAGGCATGCTCACCAGGCCGTGGCGCGCGTCGACGCTCTGATTGATATAGCCCCAACACATGCTTGTGCCGATCATCGCAACGTGCTGGCCGGCGCGCGTCACGCCGGCCGCGAGCGTCGCGATGGCCGCGTCGACGCCGCCCGCGACGATCGCCGTCCCCGCTTCGAGGCCGAGCTCGCCGGCCCATTCGGGAAGGAGCGCGGCGACGACGTCGGTCGACTCGACGAGCCGCTGCGGCAGCATGCGGGCGGGAATGCCGAGCATCGCGAGCGCTTCGTCGGACCAGCGGCGCGCGGCGACGTCGTAGATGCCGCCGATGTTGCCGGCCGAGCTGTGATCAACGGCGAGCTCGCCGGTGAGCCGGTAGGCTACATACGCATTCGGCGGCAGGAAGTAACGCGTTTTG
>CAYPWK010000283.1:5738-7882 GCA_964414365.1 uncultured Burkholderia sp. | reverse complement strand
AACTCACGATTTTCGGCCGAGTGTATCGGCTCGACCAATCTGTTCGACGGACATGTCGTAGAGGATGAGCCCGATCACATCTTCGTTGAAACCGACGAGTTGCCTTGCAGGCTCTACGTCAGTCACGGCATCACGGGCCCGCTCGGCATGCCGGTCACCATTTCGGTGCGCCCCGAGCGCATCGCGCTCACGCGCAAACCTCCCGAGGGCGCCTATAACTGGGGGCGCGGCACGGTCGCGAATATCGCATACCTCGGCGGCTATTCGCTCTATCACGTGAAGCTCGATTCGGGGAAAATCGTCATTGCGAACGTCTCGAGCCTTGCGCTTTCCGAGATCGAATCGCCGCAGTTGAACGATGAAATCTACGTGCGCTGGAGCGCATCGGCTGGCGTGGTGCTGACGGCATGAAACAGATGATGATCTCATTCGCCGCGTGGCCCGCGCGGCGCTTCAGGATGTCGGGTAGCACGGCCGTCGTGGCCGGGCCGTTCATCTGGCTGCTGCTGTTCTTCTTCGTGCCGTTCCTGCTCGTCGTCAAGATCAGCTTCGCCGAGCTGCAGCTCGGCATTCCGCCCTATACCGAGCTCTTCAGCATCAAGGAGGGCGTAGTCCAAATCTCGCTCAATCTGGCGCATTACGCATTCCTGCTGAGCGACAGTCTTTATTTTGCAACCTACGTCAATTCGCTGATCGTCGCCGCTGTAACGACGTTGCTTTGTCTGCTGCTCGGCTACCCGATGGCGTATTACATCGCGCGCTCGAGTCCCAGCTCGCGCAATATCCTGATGATGGCCGTGATGTTGCCGTTCTGGACTTCGTTCCTGATTCGCGTTTATGCGTGGGTCGGAATCCTCAAGAACAACGGGCTGCTCAACAACTTCCTCATGACGATCGGCCTCATTCACGCGCCGATTGAGCTCTATCGGACAAATACGGCCGTCTATATCGGTATGGTCTATTCGTACCTGCCATTCCTCGTGATGCCGCTCTATGCGCACCTGGTGAAAATGGACCTGACGCTGCTGGAGGCTGCCTATGATCTCGGGGCGAAGCCGTGGAAGGCATTCCTGCAGATCACGCTGCCGCTTTCGAGGAACGGCATCATCGCGGGATGTCTGCTCGTGTTCATTCCCGCTGTTGGCGAGTACGTGATCCCTGAGTTGCTCGGCGGCGCCAACACGCTGATGATCGGCCGCGTCATGTGGAACGAGTTCTTCAACAACGCCGACTGGCCGATGGCATCCGCCGTGACCTGTGCGATGGTGCTGCTGCTGCTCGTGCCGATGGCGATCTTTCAGCATCAACAAGCCAAACAACTCGAAGCACGCCGATGATCAAACCGAACCGCACGTTGCAGCTGATCGCGCTCGGCATCGGCTTCGCGTTTCTCTACATTCCGATCCTGAGTCTCGTCGTTTATTCGTTCAACGAGTCCCAGCTCGTCACGGTCTGGACCCGTTTTTCGACACGCTGGTATGCCGCGCTTGCGCAGGACGGCGAGCTGATCACGTCGTTCTGGCTGTCGCTGCGCATCGCGCTCGCGACAGCATTCGCATCGGTGTTCATCGGCACATGGGCCGGTTTCGTCCTCGCTCGGATGGGGCGCTTTCGTGGGTTCACGCTTTTCACGGGGATGATCAACGCGCCGCTCGTCATTCCCGAAGTGATTCAGGGCATCTCCTTGCTGCTGCTTTTCATTGAAATGGGCAAGTGGCTTGGATGGCCGGAGGGAAGGGGATTCACGACGATCTGGATTGGGCACGTCATGCTTTGCATGTCGTACGTGGCGATCATCGTGCAGTCGCGCGTGCGTGATCTCAATCCGTCGCTCGAGGAAGCGGCGCTCGATCTCGGGGCGACGCCGCTCAAAGTCTTCTTTGCCGTCACCTTGCCGCTGATCTCTCAAGCGCTTATGGCGGGGTGGTTGCTGTCGTTCACGCTGTCGATCGACGATCTCGTTCTCTCGGCGTTCCTTTCCGGGCCGGGGTCGACGACGCTGCCGCTCGTTGTTTTCTCGCGCGTGCGGCTTGGGTTGAACCCCGAGATGAATGCGTTGGCGACGCTTTTTATTGGGGTTGTGACGATCGGCGTCGTGGTCATCAATTACTTCATGTTGCGGGCGGAGAAGCGGCGCTTAGCCG
>CAYPWK010000283.1:1645-5638 GCA_964414365.1 uncultured Burkholderia sp. | reverse complement strand
CCGCCAGAGCAATATTGCTACGCGAGTATTGGACGTAGCCCGACTCCATTCATGGCCTACTTTGAGAATGAGGGTTTAAAGACGATAAAGATTCCGTTGTCGGATTTTCGTGTGGCCAATTCGCAGCCATCAATCACAGATGATGCTTTGATTTCAAGAGGACGAATAACGGAGGCTCAGCAATCAAAGGTATTTGATCATTTCGATAAATACTTTTCGGGAGTGCGAGAACTCGACAAGGTATTGCTAATCGACTTTTGCACTAGCGGTGAATCATTGCTCTCCGCACAACAGCAACTTCAGAGATACTTCGAGAGTCGCAAGCGCGATCATAGGACGGAGGTGCACGCACTCGCTATTTGCCGGGACAGCGATGAGCCGCGTTGCAAAATGTGGAGCATAAGCCAGCTTCGCTGCAATCCGTTGGATTGGTATTGGTACAGTAAGGATAGGCGGAGCTTTGCTTTCACGTTGGCACACCTTACCAATGAGCGTGCTCGACACAAATGGGAAAAATCGGCCGACGGTAGATGAATTGGTCAGCGCGCTGTCGAAGCAATCCTTTGACGCGTTCGCGCCTTTCGGATCATTCAAAATCCTGATGGATGCTACTTCGCCCGAGACATTCGATCTGGAGCCGAATGACATATCTGCTTACGACGTGCTAAGGGATGAGTTGCGGAAGGCTCAAGAGCATGGGTAAGGCGAGCACTTGGATTCAGGTCACGATTGCTTGGTCGCGCTATTGCCGGCCGGCGTCATGGCAGTTGTTCATCCATTTCTGTCTGCGTTGTCGAGAGCCGTTCGCGAGATGCTCGGTCAGCTAGCAGCGACAAGGTTGAGCCTGCAATCCAAAGAGCCGAGGATGCCGTGCCATACCAGCTGGCGCTCGCACTATCATTGTTCTCCGAGGCTTCTGTGGCCGCCGCGGCCAAAGTTGCTGCAGCGACGTTTGCAACACCGCTCGCTGCCGCCAGCGCTCGACTCCGGTAGTTGTCGGACCTGTTGAAGGCGGCGCGCCCGATCGTGGTAGCGCCGCTCACGCCCCACAATGCGGAAGCAGTGTAGTCGAGCGAAGCCTGAGCCGTACCGGAAGTCAACGGGGCAGCAGTACTGAACATACCAGCGCCGATGTTCAGCGCGTTCGTTGCGCTCGTTTGCCATCTGAAAGGCTGCGTATTGCCGAGTTCGGACATGCCCCCGCTGACCGCCCATGAGGCGCCGCTTGCGACATCCGCTACTGTCGCCGTTCTTGAAGGCAGCCAAAACCCCAAAAGTGCGAGCCACGCAGCGAAAAAGTCCGGCGCCGGCGCATAGCGGGAGATTCGTTGCCGCAAGTTTCCGGAGCTCTCAGGTGCCGAGGCGGGCCCTCCCTCAACATGGCCTTCCGCCGGCTCCAACTGACTGGAGCGGGTTTGCGCCAGGGACGAACCGCCATTTCCGAGGATCGCCGACGCACTGAGGCGTCGTGCCGCCGACGCCTTCGTTGCTGCTCTGTGATCGGCATAGTGGAGATCCAGCCAATCTAAACGCCTCAGTGCCGCGCTCGTCCCCACCAAGTCGAGTGTGGGTAATGATGCATTGCTGCCGCTATAGCAGTCCGCGTAACGTGTTTCCCTGCTTGTTGCTCTCGTGTGACTCAGCATTTCACATGTCCGGCGGGGATGACTTGGGATGCCCCGCACGCGGTATCCCAATCTTTGCGCGTTTGTGTGCAGAAATTTGCAATTTTTGCTATCAACGCGAGCCGAGAATGATGCTTAAAACGCGGGCGAACAATATTTATCGACCCAAATACAGAGGCGGCTAGAGTTTATATATGACATTCGAGCGAGCAACGCAAGCCGTTAAGCTGCTTTGCAGCCCGCACCTGTAAGAGAGTATCGATCTTTCTCAAATATCTGGGAATACCCCCTTGGATCGCTTAATCCTACGGTTGTCGAAATCTGCGACCACGATAAATAACCGAGCGCCGGGAAACTTGCTTTCCCATATTTAGGGATTTCTCGGCGCAGGCGCCTCTCCCATCGCTTGAAATAGCGCGGCTGTATCGGCAAAGCGCGAAGTCGTCGTTCGCACCGCGTCGAGCTCAGCACTGAGATAGCCTTGCTCGGCAGAGCGTTCGGCCGAGGGCGGCACGGCACCATGGCGGCGCCGCGCCGCGGTCTCGTCGAGCGAGCTGCGGGCCGTTTGCGCCGCTGCGTCGGCCGCAATCGACGCCTGCGCGTCATGCTCGAGTGCCGCAAGCGTATCCGCAACATTCTCAAACGCCGAGAGGACCGTCGCCTTATACTGCGAAACGGCAGCATCGTAATTGTCGATTGCAGCTCGCCGTTGCGCTCGCAACGCGCCCCCATGAAAAATGGGCTGCGAGAGCCCTGCGCCGATGCTCCATATTGCGCCCGCCCCCGAAACGGCAGCCGGCCAACTGAACCCGGCCTGGCCCATCGAGGCCGTGAGCGAGAGACTTGGGAACAGCTGCGCCGTAGCTGCGCCCACTTCCGCGGCAGTCTCCTTCACGAGGGCCTCCGCTGCGCGAATGTCAGGGCGTGTGCGCAATAGTTCGGATGGGACGACGACGGGCACGTGCTCCGGAAGCGCGAGGCTTGCCAAGTCGGGAACGGCAGGAGCCGCGTCGGGCGTGCGTCCGATCAGCACCGCAAGCGCGTGGGCAGCCGCCGCACGCTGCTGCCGCAAGCCGGCGAGCGTTGCCGCGATGGCATACGCGTTTTGCCGGGACGCCAGTGCCTGCGCGTGGGCCACGGCGCCTAGCGCGTGGCGCCGCTCGTCGTCACCGGCGGCTTCGTTCGCCAGCGCGACGAGCCGCTCGGTAATCGCGATCTGTCGATCGAGCGCCGCGGCGTTGATCACGGCGCCGACGATGTTGGCCGCAAGCGCTCGCCGTGCTGCCGCGAGCTGGAGCGCCTGCTGGTTCACGCGCGCACCAAGCGCCGCATTTGCATAGCGCGCGGCCCCGAACAGGTCGAACGTGTAGCGCGCGTCGACCTGACCGACGAATACGTCATACGTCACCGTATTGCGACCGGCCCCGGGTATGCCCAGATTGCGCTCTCGTGTGACCTGTCCGCCAGCGTCGATGATCGGCAGCAGCGACGAGCCGATTTGCGCTCGCAATTGCTCGTGCGCGGCCGCCAGCGCCTTCTCGGTTGCGGCCAGCGTCGGGCTCTCGCGCAAGCCCTCCTCGACGAGGGCATCGAGAGCATCAGAGCGATAAAGACGCCACCATTGCGGCACAGGCTCGGCGCCAATATCGAAATGCTGTGCGACACCTCCCGCAGCGGCAGTCCGCTCCGGCTGCGGCGCGGCGCCATAGTGCGCGGACGAAGGCATGACCGGCGGCTCGCCGCTCGGACCGAACGAACAGGCGGAGAGTGCGAACGCCGCGCCGGCGGCAAGGGCGAGTGTCGAATGCGCGAGCTTCATCAAGTTTTGCTCCGAGAAGCCTCGGGCGTTAGTCCGAGGAGGAAAGGAGTGCCGCTTGCACGTCCTGAGCGGGCGGCGCATCGCGCTCGTCGCGCCGCACTTTGAACGAAGCCGCATAAAGCGCCGGCAGATAGAAAAGCGTCAGCACGGTTGCGCTCGTGATGCCGCCCATCAGGGCAGTGGCCATCGGACCGAAGAAGTTCGAGCGCAAGAGCGGAATCAGCGCGAGCACCGCGGCGGCGGCCGTCAGCGTAATGGGCCGGAAGCGCCGGACCGTCGCGCCGACGATTGCGCTGAAGCGTTTATGGCCCGCCGCGATGTCTTGTTCGATCTGGTCGACGAGAATGACCGAGTTGCGCATGATGATGCCGGACATGGCGATCACGCCGAGCATCGCAACGAAGCCGAACGGCTTGCCGAAGAGCAGCAGCGTAGCGACAACTCCGATCAGCCCGAGCGGCGCGGTCAACACGACCATCACCACGCGCGAGAAGCTTTGCAGCTGGATCATCAGCAGCGTGAAGACGGCGATAACCATGAGCGGCATTT
>CAYPWK010000283.1:0-1545 GCA_964414365.1 uncultured Burkholderia sp. | reverse complement strand
TGTCCGAGCGCGCTGAGCGGCACGGGACCGTTCGGTGTCGGCATCGCCAGATTCATCAAATGCGCGGGATCGACGCGCTCTCGCTCAGGCGCGCGCAGATCGACACTAATGAGCTTGTCGCGCTCACGGTATTGCGTGACCGTGTAACCCGAGAGCGTCATGGCGAGGAAACTCGAGACATCCTGCGATGTCAGTCCGAGCTGACGAGCCTTGATCTGATCGATCTCGAACGAGAGCGAGCGCTCGGCCGGTTCGTCCCAATCGAATTGGACGTTCCGTGTCCGCGGGTCCGCGCGCATCGTCGCGGCGACTTTCTCGGCGATCGCGCGCACGGTGCCGATGTCGTCGCCGCTCACGCGAAACTGAACCGGAAAGCCGACGGGCGGGCCGTTTTCGAGCCGCGACAGACGCGTGCGTACGGCTGGGAATTGGTTCGCGAGCGTCGTATCCAGCCAGCGCGCGAGCTTGTCGCGGTCTGCGACGCTTTTCGCCGTGACGACGAATTGCGCGAAGTTCGGTTGCTGAAGCTGCTGGTCTAGCGGCAGATAGAAGCGCGGGGCGCCCGTGCCGACGAAGTCGACGAAATGGTCTATTTCAGGCCGGCCGCCGAGGGTCTTTTCGAGTCGCTTGGCCTCGCGCAGCGTCGCATTAAAAGAGGCGCCCTCGGGCAGTCGCACGTCGATGAGGAGTTCGGGCCGGTCGGAGCTTGGGAAGAACTGCTGGGGCACGAGCGAGAAGCCGGCCATCGCTACAATAAAGAGCGCGACGGTGACGGCGAGCACGACCCATCGACGTTCGACGCACCATGTAATCCACGATGACAACCGTCGATAGAACCGAGTATCGTAGATGTCGACCTCATGTTCCGCGACGTAGCCATCGTGCTGCCTCGTGCCTGCCGTGTTCCCCGCGTGCTTGCGCTCGGGCAGTAAGTGATAGCCGAGCAGCGGAATTAGAACGACAGCGGCAAGCCACGAAGCGATCAGCGCGATCGCCGACACCTCGAAGATTGAACGCGTATATTCCCCGGTGCTCGATTTCGCCAGTGCTATTGGCAAGAAACCGGAGACGGTCACGAGCGTGCCGGTCAGCATGGGAAACGCCGTGCTCGTATAGGCGTAAGCGGCGGCGCGGGTACGCTTCCATCCCTGCGCGAGCTTCACCGCCATCATCTCGACGGCGATGATCGCGTCGTCGACGAGAAGCCCGAGCGCGAGCACGAGTGTGCCGAGCGATACCTTGTGCAGCCCGATATCGAAGAGGGACATGCAAAGCGCTGTCACGGCAAGCACGATCGGGATCGAAATCACGACGACCATCCCTGTGCGCAAACCGAGCGAGACGAGGCTGACGACGAGCACGATTGCCACAGCCTCGCCGACTGCTTCCAGAAAGTCGTCGACCGAATGCGCGACGGCGTGCGGCATGCTCGATACCTCAGTGAGCTTGAGACCAGCCGGCAATTGCGCGCGCAATTCGGTGCATTTCGCGTCGAGCGCACGGCCAAGCCGAACTACGTCGCCACCCGGCTGCATAGTCACGCCG
>CAYPWK010000282.1:5532-7887 GCA_964414365.1 uncultured Burkholderia sp. | reverse complement strand
TCACCTAATCGACGGCACGTGGCGAAACCGTTTCTCCTTATTCCTCATTTGAAGCGGTTCTCGAAGCTGGATCGTCTGCGATTGCGAGGACTCAGTGGTGCACACGACGAATTCTTGTTGGTTCAATCCTGAGACGCGGCGCTGTGCGCATGCCGCGCATGCTGCCCAAAGCGTACGGCCGCCTCTTCTCCAGGCAGCGCAAGCTCGCCGCTCTCGATACGGCGCTTCAGGTAGGAAAACGTTCGCGCCGTCTGCGCGAACAGATGATCGCCAGCAACGAGCGGCGGATATTTCGTCACGGCCTCGGGCGTAGCGAACGGCGGCAATGGCGTGACGACGGTAGCGTAATCGCAGGCGAAAAAAAGCGGGAACGCATAGCGCTCTTCGCTGACTTTGCGCACGCGGTGTGAGGTGGCTACGTAGGTGCCCCCTGTCCATGCCTCCAGCAGGTCGCCGATGTTGACGACGAAGGCGTCTTCGAGCGGCGGCGCATCGATCCATTGTCCGTCGCCGTTCATGACCTCGAGCCCCGGTGCCGTCGGCAGCAGGATCGTGAAGCACTCGTAATCCGTGTGTGCGCCGATGCCGGGCTGATCGACTGCCGCCGAGTCGTACGGATAATGAATGAGCCGCAATTGGCTCGGCGGTTTCGTCAACAGACCGTCGAACTGGTCCTCGGGCAAGCCAAGCGCAAGCGCGAATCCGCGAAAAAGGACCCGCCCGAGCGCGAACGCCGCGTCGTAGTACCGGCTCACGGCCTCACGAAATCCTGGCTGATCGGGCCAGACGTTGGGGCCGAGCATGCGCGTGCCCGCCGCCACATCCGGGTCATCGAGCGGCAATTCGCGGCCAGTATCGAATGCCTCTTTCCTGTCGCGCACGCCGGGCGCGAACACCTCCTCGCCTTCCGGCACGTAGCCCCGATGCGCGCGCGACTCGCCGATGTAGTAGCGCATTTTCCAGTCGGGCGGCGAGGCAAAGAAACGGCGTGCCTGCTCGATTAACTCGAGGCGCAACACCCGCTCGATCGGGTGCCCGACGACATAGAAAAAACCCGCATCGCGTGCTGCCTGGTCGAGCATGTGAGCGGCGAGAAGGCGAGCCTCGCGGCTGTCGCTGTATAGGCCCGCGACGTCCACGATTGGAAGCCGGTCAAACGCGATATGGGAAGGACTCCTGATCATTCTGTCACCTTGGCAGTCGCGGATGCGCAATCGGTCATTTCTTTGGCCTCGGCGCTTGTGCGCCGAAGGAACGCATCGAACTGCCTGCGCTCTTGCACACCCATCCACGCGTTGATTTCCCAAAGGTCGGCCACCGGCGCATTCGTAAACGGGAGCGTGTGAAGGTAGCCGTCAGGACCGAACTCGGGCGTCATTGTCGTGACCGAGCAGCCCTTCTCGCGTTGCGCCGACCATAGCAGTGCCCATGCGCGCCGATGCGAGGCGAGACATTCGGCATACTCGGGCGCCGCTGGGTGCGGCACCTGCGGCCCCTGCGGATAGCCGACGCGCGCATGCAGATGGTGCGCGTGAGGCGCGAGCGCTTCCAGCACGTCCCATTCGCTATCGAGCAGCCGCTCGCATACGACGACCCAGTGACTGAAATCGCAGGTGAGCTTGAGCTCGGGGACCGCGCGCACGATCTCGAGCGTGATCCACGGGTTGAAGAGCGAGCGGCTGCGGTGCGTCTCGAAGCTGCATACCACATCATGTCGCGCAGCGAGCGCGACGGCGCGACAAAAGAAATCGACCTGCGTGGCCAACGGCCATGCGTCGCAACCGGCGATGACCGTAAAGAAGCGCGGGTGGAGCGGCTTGCCGCGCACGATGCTCTCCTCGAGATCGCGCAGGTGGTCGTCCGGGCTTGCCGTTCGAACCGGCACGTAGCCTCCCGCGGTCGTCACTTCTGCCACGAAAGCGAGTTTCTCGTCTTCGATGGCCCGGGCAAATGCCTCACACGCATGCGGCTCGCGCGGCACTTGCGCTTCGATGCCGTCGAAACCGGCTTCCCGCACGAGCGGAGCAGCCTCGCGCGGACCATCCGAAAAACCCCAAAACGTCTTGAACAGTTCCAGCTTCATAGCCTCACGGACCGCTTAAATGTGTAATTTTGCATGCAATACTACACGCGGGTAGCAAGGGCGTCAAAATTATCGATGCTGATGCTGACTGAAGCGGACTAGCTTCCGACGGGTTCGCTCGCGTACGATGCGACCATTCTGTGGGCTTGCATGCACGCAAAATGGGCGCGTCGCTCCTCATGATGGTGAATCGATGAAGAAAAAAATCAGTAGGACAAAGGGACAGGCCGTGGCACGTGCCATCCTCGACATGGACGCTCAGTGGTCCGCGC
>CAYPWK010000282.1:0-5432 GCA_964414365.1 uncultured Burkholderia sp. | reverse complement strand
AAGGGACAGGCCGTGGCACGTGCCATCCTCGACATGGACGCTCAGTGGTCCGCGCATTTCGGAGATATCGGGCTCAGCGACCTCAATTACAGCGACCTCTTCTGCGAGATGTGGGCCGGCGACGAGGGTGCGTTTCCGAAGACGGCGCTTTACGACTTCATGCCCGGCGTGAGCCGCCGCACGGCGGTCGGCTACGTGCAGCGCTTGATCGACGACGGCTGGCTCCTCGAGAGCAGTGCCGAGGAAGATCGGCGCATCAAACACGTACGTCTCTCGTCGGCCATTGAAGACCGGCTCGAGGGGTTTCTCGCGTTCGTTCATCAGCGCTTTGCTGCGCTTGACTGAGCGCAGCGGCGGTGGCGATCAGTTCGTCGCGCGAACGCGTGCACCGAAAGGTGCGCCCCTGCCTGGCATGGTTCTCGCGAGTTTCGTGCGCGCATCAAGCGCGCAAAGAACACCGGCAGCCATCAGCGCATGGCCGCCGGCAAAGGCGTTCACCCATGACACAAGTCTTGAGGATGTGGCCGTTGCTGACGGCCATGCACCGCTACGACAAATCGATCTCGACGCGCCACCGCGGAAAGGGCACGGAAATCGACGCGCCGATCCTCGCCTATCTGATCGAGACACGCAACGGCCGGATTCTTTACGACGTCGGCTGTGATTACCGCAAGATCGCCGACCCGGTCTTACGCGAGCGTCACTATGGCGGCGATGCGCCGATGCCGGTCCCGCAGATGACGGAAGATCAGCGTATCGTCAGCCACCTCGCGCGGCTCGGCCTCACGCCTGCCGATATTGACGTCGTCATGATCGGCCATCTGCACTTCGATCATGCGGGAGGCCTATGCGAGGTCTGCGGCTGCGATGTGCACGTCCATGCCGACGAACTCACCGCGGCGCGCGCACGTGCGGATTGCGCTTACTTTCTCGACGATTTCGAGGGCGACTATCGGTGGCGGTTGCAAACCGACGAGTACGACATCGTCCCAGGCGTGCGCACGATTAATACGCCCGGCCACACGGCCGGTCATATGTCGCTATGGATCGAGTTGCCGACCGGCAACCCCGTGATCCTGGCCGGCGACGCCGCGGACCTGATGGAGAACATCGCCGACGAGGTCGCGCCCGGAGTCTGCTGGAACGACCGTGCGGATCGTGCGATCGACAGCATCCGCAAGCTCAAACGGCTAGCCGAAGAAACGCGCGCCGACATCTGGCCCAATCACGACATCGCGTTCTGGCGAAGCTTGCAATGCCGGGAAGCTTGAGATCGCGCTGTCTATCGTCGGTGCCGCACCAACAGTGAACGCGCGCGAGGTAATACGCGAGCTTTGTCGCCGTTTCGTCTCACGAGGCGGTCGAGCATTTCAACCTGCTCCATGCCCGCGTGCCAAAGAAAGGAGCAACAGGAGCAGAAGAATGAACGAGACTGTCTGCCAAAACATCACGGGGTTGCGCTCGATCAGCGACGGGGGACGCGACGGCGCACCGTCGCCGGAAGCTGCTGCAAAACGCTCGAGGTCGGCCCACACCTCGAGCACATCCTGATAGCGTCGCTTCGGATCAGTTTGGAGCGCCTTTTCCAGCACGAGGTCCAGCCATTCCGGAAGGTCCGGCCTGTGATGATGCAGCGGCACGCGACCGTTGAAGCCATAGGGCAGCCGACCGGCACTGAAAGTGCGGTAAAGCGTCACGCCAAATGCAAAGACCTCCGAGCGCGCGTCGCCTTGCGCGCCTTTCATGAGCTCCGGCGCCATGTAGGCGGGAGTCCCCGGTGCAGTTGCCGGCCCCGGGGCAAGCAAACCCGGCATATGCGCGAAACCGAGGTCGAGCAGCTTGATCCCACCGTCACGCATGACGAGCACATTCTCGGGCTTGATGTCGCGATGGAAAATGTTCCGGCGGTTCAGTGCATGGATCGCGCGGGCGAGCTGTTGCGCGATCTCCAGCCCCCGCCCGAGGGAGAGAGGGGCCGGGATGATGAGCGTCTCGAGGGTCAAGCCATCGTAGAAGGGCATGACGACGTAAAGCCGGGTCTGGCGGGCCTGGTCGATTGCCAACGGCGCGAGAATACCCTCGTCGCCGATCTTGCCGGCCAGCCAGCGCTCGCGAACGATAGACTGGCGGACGTTGGCGTCCCGCTCGACTCTCGGCTTGGGAAACTTCAGGGCCAGCCTCGTCCGCGGGTCGGCAAGATCATGGCCGATAAAGATGCGGGAGTAGTAACCGTCGTTCAGGATGGCGGTCAGGGCGTAACCGTCGACTACGTCGCCGCAGGCCGGAACGGCAGGAATCGGTAGCTTGCCGATGACACGCTCGAGATAATCGAAGTCGAGCGCGGGGATGTGCTGAACGTCCACCACGGCGACAGAAACGTCGTCGCTCGACCCGTGCGCCCGCGCCACCTGGATAAGTCTCTCCGCCACAGTGGTTGCCGCAGCCTGCGCCGACAGCGCAGACTGTAGCTTACGCCCCGGCACGCGGCGATAGAGCCCGTCAGTGCACAGCAGCAGGCGGTCACCCTCCTGCAGTTCCCACGTTTCTACTCGCGTCACGAGGCTCGCATTCAGGCCTACGGCGTGGGCGACGAAGGTGCCGAAGGTCACGTGCACGAGGTCGTCCTCGCCGAGTTGCGAGAGCTGTCCGTCGCGCAGCATGTAGAGCCGCACGTCGCCGGCGGCGATCATGTAGGCCGCACCCCCACGCACCACGAGGGCGGCAAAGGACGCCGCCATCAGGTTGAGTTCAGGATCGGTACGACCGATCTGGTATAGCCAGCGGTGAATGGCCTCCAACGCTCGTGATGCCGCGATCTCGGGCGAGAGGGTCTCGGGCAGCGCGTAGTAGGCGTCGATGAAACTTCGCACCGAAAGCTCGGCTGCGACGCGCCCGCCCTTACCGCCGCTCATGCCGTCAGCGATGGCGACGACGCTGCCGCGGACCGAACGTTGCCCGACGTCGCCGAGCATGACGCCGACGTAGTCCTCGTTCGTGCGGTCGCGCCCCGGCGTCGACGCGAAGGCGATTTCGAGTTCCGGACATTCACCGCGCTCGGGCACCAACCGCACGCAAGCGTCAACTGCAGAGCCGCCCGCTCTGACGCTCGAACGTGCGGCCTCCCCAGCCCCCCTGCGCGAGGGGTGAGCTTCAGGGCCGGGCACAATGTCTGCTGGGGAACTCCTGGTCATTTCTTGCCGAAAATCGCCGACTCGCTGGATTCGAGATCATGCTCGATCTTATCGAGAACCTGCGGCGAGCGCTTCTTGAGCGTCACAAGCCAGATCACGCCAAACACCATGTAGCCGATGAAAAGATACGGCAGGATGTTGTAGGGATAGGCCGGAACGGGATAGACGCTGCCGAAGAATCCGCCGATCATCGCAATGGCACCGAGGATGCCGACGATCGCATTGGCAAGCTTGAGTTGCCCCTGCTTTTTCAGGTAGATCGGAGCCGACACCGAAATCAGGAAATAGGCGAGGATGAAGCCGAAAGTCGCAAAGGTGCTGGTGTAGCCGAACGTATTCAAGTCCCCGGTGCCCAGCAGCGCAACGTTGACCGCCAGCGTGACAAGGGATGCGAAGGCCACGGCGTAATGCGGCGTCTGGTGCCGCGTGTGAACCATGCCCATCGAGCGGTGCACGAACTGGTAGCGTCCCATCGAAAACAGCAGGCGGCTGGCGGCATTGATCGAAGCGAGCACGCAGGCGAACGCGCTAACCGAGGCGATCAGATAAAACACCGGCCCCAACGCCGGCATGGCGAGTGCGTTCAAAAGCGTCAGCAGCGGAGCAGAGTCGTTGCCCAGCTTGGCCACGTCGCCGTTGTAGGCGACGACCATCGAATAGGCGACAAACATGAAGAAAGCGCCGGCCAGTACCATGCTCCAGATCACCGCGCGAGGGATGGCACGCAACGGATCCTTCGTTTCCTTGCCCAGCGATGCTGCGCTCTCGAATCCGACGAAGGAAAAGATGCCCAGCACCATGGCCTCGGCCAGTCCCTTGGGCGTCGTGCCCTGCAACGTGAGCTGGGCGGGGTCGACGATGCGGTCCGGATGGTGGTAGAAAACGACGAACAACACGCCGCCGACGATGATGATCGAGGCCGCCTCGATCCCGAGACTCAGCCGCGAGGACAGTTTGATGTCACGCGACGCGAGGTACCACACCAGCGCCGCACTGACGACATAGATCAACCACGTCGGCACGTTGACTCCCCATGGCGAAAAGGCGTTCTGCACGAAGAGCGCCTCAGCGGCGAGCACGCCCATCGCCGTCCCGGTGTATGCCGCAATCAGGCCCCAGCCGGCGATGCCGCCCGCCATCGGCCCCAGCGCGCGCGAGATGAAAATGAAGAACGATCCCGCCGCGGCAAAGCGGCTCGCGAGCACGACGATGTTCAGACTGACGAACATCAGTCCGAGCGTCGAGAGTCCGTAGACCAGCCAGCTGCCGGTCCCCGCCAGCGCGGCCACTGCGACGACATTGATCGCGGGTGTGAACGTCGGCGAGATGTTCGCCAGCGACTGGCCAATGGTTTCCATGAAGCCGAGGCTGGATGAGCGCAGTTCGGCGGACTGCGGTGAGGTGCGTACGGCTTGCGGCGTCGTGCTCATGCGGGCTTCTCCTGTCAGTCGATGCGGATAGAAAATACGTTGAGTTAAAGAACGAGGAGCAAAACGCTCAGTATTTGTGTTGCCCGGGAATCCACTGGGTACCGGCAAGCGGAATGCGTGCCATCGCCGCCGCTTCGACCGTCAGCGCAACCAGATCCTCCGGCTCGAGGTGATGCACGTTCTGCTTGCCGCACGCCCGGGCGATCGTTGTCAACTCCATGTTCAGCGTCTTGAGATAGTTGCGCACGCGCCGCGAGCCTTCCTCCGGTTGCACCCGCTGTTCGAGCACGGAGTCCTGCGTCGTCACGCCGACCGGGCACTTGCCGGTATGGCAGTGGTGGCAAAACCCGGGGGATGTGTTAAGCGTCGCATAATCCGCCGCTGCCGAATGCAGCGCGCCGTTCTGGAAGTACGTATCGCTGTTGCACCCCAACGCCATCAAGATGCCCTGGCCGATCGCGACCGCGTCCGCACCCATCGCCAGTGCCTTGGCCACATCCGCGCCGGTGCGAATGCCACCTGACACGATCAGTTGAACCTGCCCTTTCATGTTGAGCTCTTCCAGTGCGTCGACCGCCTGGCGCACCGCGGCAAGCGTAGGAATGCCAACGTTCTCGATGAAGCACGTCTGCGTGGCGGCCGTGCCGCCCTGCATGCCGTCGACGACCACCACATCGGCACCCGCATGCACCGCCAGCTTGACGTCGTTGAAGGTTCGCGTCGCGCCAACCTTCACGTAGATCGGCTTCTCCCAATCCGTAATTTCACGCAACTCCTGGATCTTGATCGCAAGGTCATCCGGGCCGGTCCA
>CAYPWK010000281.1:0-7964 GCA_964414365.1 uncultured Burkholderia sp. | reverse complement strand
GCATCCTGCAGATGCATGCCAACGACCGCAAGGAGATCAAGGAAGTCTATGCGGGCGACATCGCCGCGGCCGTCGGCCTGAAGGAAGCGACGACGGGCGATACGCTTTGCGATCAGGCCAACCCGATCATCCTCGAGCGGATGATCTTCCCCGATCCCGTCATTTCGCAGGCCGTCGAGCCGAAGACGAAGGCCGATCAGGAAAAGATGGGCATCGCGCTGAACCGGCTCGCGCAGGAAGATCCGTCGTTCCGCGTCAGGACCGACGAAGAGTCGGGCCAGACGATTATTTCGGGCATGGGCGAGTTGCACCTTGAAATCATCGTCGACCGCATGAAACGTGAGTTCGGCGTCGAGGCGACGGTCGGCAAGCCGCAGGTCGCTTACCGCGAGACGATCCGCAACACGGTCGACGATGTCGAGGGCAAGTTCGTCAAGCAATCGGGCGGGCGCGGGCAGTATGGCCATGCCGTCATCAAACTCGAGCCGCAGCCGCCCGGCAAGGGCTACGAGTTCGTCGACGCAATCAAGGGCGGTGTCATTCCGCGCGAATTCATTCCGGCCGTCGACAAGGGCATTCAAGAATCGCTGCAAAGCGGCGTGCTCGCGGGCTACCCCGTCGTCGATACCAAGGTCACCCTGACCTTCGGCTCGTATCACGACGTCGACTCGAACGAAAACGCGTTCAGGATGGCAGGCTCGATGGCGTTCAAAGAGGCGATGCGGCGTGCGAAGCCCGTGCTGCTCGAGCCGATGATGGCCGTCGAAGTCGAGACGCCCGAGGAGTTCATGGGCAACGTGATGGGCGACCTCTCGGGCCGCCGCGGCATCGTGCAGGGGATGGAAGACATCGCCGGGGGCGGCGGCAAGCTCGTGAAGGCCGAAGTGCCGCTCGCCGAGATGTTCGGCTATTCGACTTCGCTACGTTCGCTCACCCAAGGCCGCGCCACCTACACGATGGAATTCAAGCACTACGCCGAGGCGCCGACGCACGTCGCCGACGCCGTCATCAACGCGAAATCCAAGTAGTCCCCGCGCGGCGCGGCGAACGGGCTTGCCCACCGCCGCGCCGCTTCACGCGCTTCGCTTTTGCGCGCCATCCGACATGAGGCGGTTCTGCCGATGAAAGCTCGCCCCAATCTCCGTTCGTTGCTCGAAGCCGCTCGGCGCGATGCCGGCGAGCTCGGCAACCATGCCATCGACGAGTATCTGGCGCTGCGCCTCTCGCGCCGCGAACTGCTGCGGTATGCGAGTGTGATGGGTATGTCCGGGCTCTCGCTCGCGGCGGGCGGTCTCGCGCTGCCACGGCCGGCCGCCGCGCAGGCGAACGCGCCCGGCGCGGGCGCGACAATCCGCGTCGCCCATTTGACGCCGGCGGGCGCCGTCGATCCGCTCACCGTCGCAGACCCGGCGGGCCTCGCGCTGATTGCGCAAACGGGCGAGTTCCTCATCGACGACGAAGGCGCGGGCAAACCGCTCACACCTGCCCTCGCGCTGTCATGGCAAGCGAATGCAAAGGGCGACATCTGGACATTCAAGCTGCGCCCCAATGTGAAGTTTCATGACGGGCAAACGCTCACGGCGAAAGACGTCGTCGCAACGTTTGATCGGCTCGCAGATCCTGCGAGCGGCTCCGCCGCGCTGTCACTGCTGAAGGGCGTGCTTTCGAAGGGCGGCGCGCGCGTCGTCGATGACGGCACGGTGGCCTTTCATCTCGACGCACCGAACGGCAACTTCCCCTACTACGTCTCATCCGACAATTACAACGCCGTCATCCTTCCCGCCAACTTCAGCGGCGGATACGAAAAGACTTTTATCGGCACGGGCCCGTTGAAGCTGGAGCGGTACGAGCCGAAAGTCGGTGCATCGTTCGTTAGGAATCCTGACTACTGGGGTGAGAAGGCGCTGCCCGCGCGCGTGCAGTTTTCGTTCTACGGCGATCAGCAAGCGCAGATCCTCGCCATGGAGGGCAGGCGAGCCGACGTGATGGGCGACTTTACCGTGCAAGGCGGCGCGGGCCTGCTTAACAACCCGGAGTTCGTCGTCGAGTCGGCGAAGTCGAGCGCACATCGACAGATTCATATGCGCTGCGATCAGCCCCCTTTCAACGATAAGCGAGCGAGGCAGGCGCTCGCCCTCGCGCTCGATCGCGATCGTTTCGTCAAGGGGCTGTTCAAGGGGCGCGCCGTCGTCGGGAACGATCATCCGTTCGCGCCGGTGTTTCCTTCTTACGATTCATCGGTGCCGCAGCGACGAATCGACGTCGATCGGGCGAAGCAATTGCTCGCGCAGGCAGGGCATCCGAACGGTCTCGATGCCGCACTGACCCTGACGACCGAGAAGTTCATGGAGATTCCCGATCTCGCCGTCGTCGTGCAGAACGCCGTCAAGGCAATCGGCGTGCGTCTGCAGCTAAAAGTGGAAAGCCAGAGCCTTTACTACGGCGCCGGCACCTTCGGCAAATCGGATTGGCTCGACTCCACGCTCGGCATCACCGATTACGGCCACCGAGGCGTGCCGAACCTCTTCCTCAATGCGCCGCTCACGAGCAACGGCGCCTGGAATGCCGCCCATTTCAAGAACGGCACCTACGATAAGCTCGTCGCCGAATACGTCGCCGCCCTCGACGTGAGTTCCCAAAAGCAGGTGGCGCATCAAATCGAAACGTTGCTGCTCGACGAAACGCCCGTCGTCATCCCTTACTTCTTCGACATGCTGATCGCCCATCGCAAGGCACTCAAAGGCGTCCGCTTCACCGCGATTTCACAGATGTACTTCGATCGTGCCACACTAGCCGAATAGTTCGTCGGATCACTATCAGCCGCTTGCAAGCGGCACCGGCGCATTCGCCTGCGGTTCGGAACGTTCTCGCACGCATTCAAGCAAACCGAAGTGGAGATCGGAGACGACGTAGCAGATGCCGACCATCGCCCTTCCCTTCCGCGTTCGCGCCGCGCGCGGCAGCGCAGCCCGCATCGCGCGTTTTTTCGCCGCGCGGCTTGCGCTGTCGCTAGTCACGCTGATCCTGCTGTCGGCGCTCGTATTCGCGCTCGGGCAATTGCTGCCCGGCGACGTGGGCCGGGCGATTCTCGGACCGCTTGCGGATCCGCGTGCGGTCGCCGCGCTCGATCATCAACTGGGCGCCGACAGGCCCGTCCTCGTGCAGTTCGGCACCTGGATCGTCCGACTGCTGCACGGCGATATGGGCATGTCCTATGCGTTTCGCCAGCCCGTCGCGCCTTTCGTCATTCATGCGCTCGCCAACTCCGCGAAGCTCGCAATGCTCGCGTTCGCCATCGTAGTGCCGCTCGGCATCGCAGGCGGCGTATGGGCCGCGCTGAACGCAGGACGCTGGCTCGATCGCACGTTGACGATCATCGGGCTTGCGGCGACCGTGGTGCCGGAATTCGTCTCCTCGATCGTGCTGATTCTCGTATTCGGCGTCTGGCTTCGCCTCTTGCCAACCGAGGCCACCTATCCTCCCGGCACGGGCTTTCTCGGCGCACTGCGGTATCTCATCCTGCCCGCGCTGCCGCTCGTCTTTGTCTTCTTCGGTTATATCGCGCGAATGGCGCGTGCCGGCACCGTCGAAGCGCTCGACGCCGACTACACCCGTACGGCAATTCTCAAGGGCCTGCCGAAGCGCGTCGTCATCATGCGCCACGTCTTGCGCAACGCGCTGCCGCCGACGATCACCGTCGCCGCCACGCAACTCGGCTACATGGTCGGGGGACTCGTCGTCGTCGAGACGCTGTTTCACTACCAGGGAATCGGCTCTCTGATCTACAACGCTGCAACGGCCCGAGACTTCCCCATTCTCGAGGGCGGTGTGCTGACGGTCGGCATCGTCTATACGATCGCGCATTTCATCGCGGACGCATGGCTCGTCGCGCTCGATCCGCGGCTGCGCACGGGGGGAACGAAATGAGTACCATGCCGTCCGCGCCCGCCGACAGGCCGGCCGCCGAGCAAACGCTCTCCGCCTCACCCCTCGAAACATTGCGACTGCTGCTGCGTTCGCCGACCTTTGTGGTCGGCATGTTGATCGTCGCATTCTGGATCGCCTGCGCGCTCGTCGGGCCGTTCTTCGTGCCCCATGATCCTTATGCATCGGATCCGCTCGATTCGTTGATGCCGCCCGATCATCTGCACTGGTTCGGTACCGATCAGCTCGGCCGCGACATCTTTTCGCGTGTCGTAGTAGGCGCGCGCGACATTTTCGCGATTGCCCCGCTCGCCACGCTGATCGGCACGCTCGCTGGCACAGTACTCGGGCTCGTGCTCGGCTACTTCGGCGGATGGCTCGATCGTATCGTCGGCCGCCTCATCGATGCATTGCTCGCATTGCCGCTCGTCGTTGTCGCGCTCGCGGCACTCGCGGCGCTTGGCGCATCGAGTGCGACCGTCGTCGTCGTGATCGCGCTCACGTTCATGCCGATGACGGCGCGCACGGTACGCGCGGCCGTGCTTGCCGAACGTCATCTCGACTATGTCGCGGCCGCGCAGCTGCGCGGCGAGCACGCCGTCTACATCATGCTCGCGGAGATTGCGCCGAACGTGTTGCCGCCGATCGTCGTCGAGGCGACGGTCCGGCTCGGCTATGCGATCTTCGCCGTCGCGACACTGTCGTTTCTCGGCTTCGGCGTTGCGCCGCCTTCGGCGGACTGGGGGCTCGCCCTCTCGGAGTCGTACTCGCTGATGACTGGCGGTGCGTGGTGGACTGTCGTTTTCGACGCGCTCGCGATCGCAACGCTCGTCGTGGGCGTCAATCTCGTCGCCGATAGCGTGCAAAGCGCGTTAGAGCCATGAACGATGTCTCGCGCAAAGCGCCTCCCGCCTTCGATCCCGCGCCGCACACGGGCGACGATGCCCTCACCGTGACGGGACTGACGGTCGCCTATCGCGTGCGCGGCCGTAATCGCGAGGTGCTGCGCGACGTGACTTTTCGCGTGCGGCGCGGCGAAGCCTACGGGCTCGTCGGCGAATCGGGGTGCGGCAAATCGACGGTCGCGCTCGCCGCGCTCTCGTATTTGCCGAGGAACGGCATGATCAAGGCGGGCCGAATCGCCGTCGATGGAATCGACGTGGCGACGCTCGATGCGAGGGCGCTGCGCGCCCTGAGGGCGACGACTGTCTCGATGGTCTATCAGGATGCGTCTCGCGCCCTGAACCCGTCGCTCAAAGTCGGTCTTCAGTTGTACGAAGCATTCGAGATCGCGGGCGGCATCGGCCGCGGCGAAGCGCGCGAGCAAGCACTGGAGATGCTCAAGCGCGTCCGCATCGCGGCGCCGCATCAGGTGATGCAGCGCTACCCGCATCAGCTGTCGGGCGGCATGCAGCAACGGATCGTGATCGCGATGGCTCTTGCTTCGAATCCCGCCTTGCTGATTCTCGACGAACCCACCACCGGGCTCGATGCGACCGTCGAGGCCGAAGTGCTGGACGTCGTTGCCCGGCTTCGCGCGGAATCGGGCACGGCGGTGCTCTTTATCAGCCATAACCTTGCCGTCATCGGCAGAATGTGCAGCCGCGTCGGCGTGCTTTATGCCGGACGGCTCGTCGAGGAAGGCGCGACCGAGGACGTGCTCGGCGCGCCGCGCCACCCTTATACCGTCGGCCTGCTGCGCTGCTTGCCGAGCCTCGGACGCGGCAAGGATGTGGAGCGGCTGGATACGATCCCGGGAGGTCTTCCGCCGCCAGGCGCGACGATGAGCGGCTGCATCTATGCGCCGCGTTGCCGGCTTGCCGACGATCGCTGCCGACGGGAAACACCGCCGCCTTACCGGATCACCTCGGCGCACGGCGTGCAGATGGCACGCTGCCACTACCATGAACGCGCGCATGCGTTGCCCCTATCGCGCGACGCGACCGGTGCGGCAGATGGGACAGATTTCACCGATCAGCTCTGGGACCGTCCGATTGGATTCGGTCAGCGCTCCGCCACACACGATGCGGTGCCGCGGCTGCGTGCGGAGCATTTGTCGAAGACGTTCGCCATGCCCGGTCATACCGTGCGTGCCGTCGACAACGTTTCGCTGACGCTCGCGGGGGGCGAAACGCTCGGCCTCGTGGGCGAATCGGGCAGTGGGAAGACCACGCTCGCAAAGCTGCTTGTCGGCCTCGTCGCGCCCGATGCCGGCGGCACGCTCGAGCTCGATGGTGAACCGCTGCCGCCGCGTGTCACCCGGCGCGATGAAGGTCAGGTGAAGTCGCTTCAAATCGTCTTCCAGAATCCCGACTCCGCGCTCAACCGCGCGCATTCCGTGAAGCATCTGATCGGCCGCGCGCTGTCGAAGCTATCGGCGCTGCGCGGCAAAGCGCATGACGAGCGGCTCACGATGCTCGTCGACGCAGTGCGGCTGCCGCAGCGCTACCTCGGTGCGCGCACGCGGCAGCTCTCGGGCGGCCTGAAGCAGCGCGTCGCGATCGCGCGGGCGTTCGCAGGCGAACCGCGCGTCGTCGTCTGCGACGAGCCCACATCGTCGCTCGATGTCTCCGTGCAAGCCGCCATTCTCAATTTGCTCGTCGACCTTCAGCGTCAGCGCGGCGTGAGCTACGTGTTCATTTCGCATGATCTCAACGTCGTGCGATACGTCTCCGACCGAGTCGCCGTTCTCTATCTGGGACGGCTGCTCGAAATTGGCTCGGCGCATGACGTATTCGACGGTCCGCATCATCCCTACACCGCTGCCTTGCTGTCCGCGATGCCGACATTGAGAGCAAGTCATGCGCGCCCCGAGCGCGTTCGTCTGTTCGGTGAACCACCGAGCCCGGCAGCAGCGCCGCCGGGATGCACGTTTCACACGCGCTGCCCGCGCAAGCTCGGCGCTGTATGCGAGGAGCAAGACCCGCCATTCGCCGATGCGGGCAACGGTCATTTGATCCGCTGCCATATCCCCGTCTCAGAATTGCACATCGCACGCCAGGAGACCGCGCCTACCTGATGCGCGCGCCAGCGGCGGCCGGAACGCCGTTTTCATGCGCCGCGCGCGACGCCGCGTCGCGGCCAAGTCCATCTCAGCGCCGACTCTGCCGCTGCTTTTTCCGCCTTTTTCTGCGCGTCCAGTATCAGCCCTGAAACGTTTTATGCCCGGTTGGGGCGTTATCACCGCGCACAGACGGTGAACGCTCGGTAGAGCGGTGCTTTGCGTGAATGGCACGGTTATCGCAGTACCGCCGTCCGGATGCGCGCACTCGCGTTTCCGAGATCGACGAAGCCACCGCTACTCCTGTGCAAGAGCGGTGCGCCCTCTCATGCTTCGTTAGGACTACTAAATGACTGGCTGATGCGGACCGCTGCGAGTCTGCTCGTCGTCGACGGGGGCGACGCCGACGACGGATCGCTGTTCGCATGCAGGACAAACCCATGAAAAGCGCCAAGAATAGTAAGCAGTCCTATCTGTCCACACACGTCATTAGGTTTTCGCTTGCGAGCGCGCTGACGCTCCTCCTAGGTGGCAATGCGGAGGCTGCCGCAAATCGCGGCGATGCAGTCCAATGGGCGGTCGCCCCTGGCACGATCGTCGACCCAGATGCGGGGGATTCAGCCTCGGGAGGGCCTACGCAAATCGCTGCCAAGGACACGCCTTCCAAAGCGGTGTCCTGCGAAGTTAGTTCGGACTACGAAGCGTGTGTCAAACGCATAGCCAGCGACGTCGGCGACGTGGGTGGCGCCGATAGCAGTGCTACGTCGGAAGGGGCGCCTAGCGGCGGTCCGGCGGTCGGCGGCGCCAACGGCGCGCGCGGGGAAGGCAATGGCTCCAGCGGGGGAAGCAACGGCGGCAAAGGCGGCGGCAGTGGCAGTGGCAGTGCCGGCGCGGGTAGTGCAGGGAGCACGGGAAGCGCCGGCACAGGCAGCAGTAACAGCAGCAGCGGTAGCAGCGGTAGCAGTGGTGGCAGTGGTGGCAGCAGTGGCAGCAGTGGCAGCAGTGGCAGCAGTGGCAGCAGTGGCAGCAGTGGCAGCAG
>CAYPWK010000280.1:0-7969 GCA_964414365.1 uncultured Burkholderia sp. | reverse complement strand
CGTGAACTCGGGGTTGTGTCGCGGGGACACGCCTTCGTTGCGAAAGTTACGGTTGACCTCGAATACGCGCTCAAAGCCGCCCACGATCAGGCGCTTCAGATAGAGCTCCGGCGCGATACGCAGGAACATTTGCATGTCGAGCGCGTTGTGATGCGTGACGAACGGCTTGGCTGCGGCGCCGCCGGGGATAGGGTGCAGCATCGGCGTTTCGACTTCCATGAAGCCTGCATCAGCCATGAACTTGCGAATCGACGACATAGCCTTCGTGCGCGCGACGAACGTCTTGCGCGCCTCGGGTGTAACGATCAAGTCGACATAGCGCTGACGGTAGCGCATTTCCTGGTCAGCCAGGCCATGGAACTTATCGGGCAGCGGGCGAAGCGCCTTCGCCAGCAGCCGCAGCTCAGTGCAGCGAACCGAGAGCTCCCCCTTGTTCGTGCGAAACAGCACGCCGCGTGCGGCGATGATGTCGCCGAGGTCCCATTTCTTGAACGCTTCGTAGGTTTGCTCGCCCACATCGGCAGGCGTTACGAAAAACTGGATTTGGCCCGAGGCGTCTTGCACCGTCGCGAAACTGGCCTTGCCCATGACGCGCTTTAGCATCATCCTGCCCGCCACGGCGACAGGGAGCGCCGTTGCTTCGAGGGTGTCCTTGTCGGTATCGGCATAGGCCGTCTGCAAGTCGCCGGCGTGATGCGTCGGACGAAAGTCGTTCGGGTACGCCACGCCGGACTCGCGCAGCGCACGCAGCTTCTCGCGGCGCTCGGCGATGATCTTGTTTTCGTCGGCGCTGTTATCCAGGCTCGTAAGGGTCGGTTCGGTCATGATGTTGGCTTACACACCTTGCTTGAGGCTCGCGCTGATGAACTCGTCGAGGTCCCCGTCGAGCACGGCTTTCGTATTGCTGATTTCCACATTCGTGCGCAGGTCTTTCACACGGCTCTGGTCGAGCACGTATGAACGGATCTGATGGCCCCAGCCCACGTCGGTCTTGCTCGATTCGAGCTTGTCCTGTTCCGCCTGGCGCTTGCGCAGCTCAGCCTCGTAAAGGCGCGACTTCAGCATCGCCATCGCTTCGGCGCGGTTTCGATGCTGCGAGCGGTCGTTCTGGCACTGCACGACGATGCCCGAAGGCAGGTGCGTGATTCGGACTGCGGAATCGGTCTTGTTGATGTGCTGGCCGCCGGCGCCCGAAGCGCGGAATGTATCGATGCGCAGGTCGGCCGGATTGATGTCGACGTCGATCGAATCATCGACCTCCGGATAAACGAACACGGACGAGAACGACGTATGGCGCCCGCCCGAGGAGTCGAACGGCGACTTGCGCACAAGGCGGTGAATGCCCGTTTCCGTGCGCAGGAAGCCATATGCGTATTCGCCTTCGACCTTGATCGTCGCGCTCTTGATGCCCGCCACATCCCCTTCGGATTCTTCGAGTACCTCTGCTTTGAAGCCTTTGCGCTCGCAATAGCGCAGATACTGGCGCAACAGCATCGATGCCCAGTCGCACGCCTCCGTGCCGCCGGCTCCGGCCTGGATGTCGATGAATGCGTTGTTGGGATCGGCCGGATTCGAGAACATCCGGCGAAACTCCATGTCGGCGACGCGGTGCTCGAGCGATGCGGCATCGGCTTCACAGGCGACGAGCGTATCGTCGTCACTTTCATCGCGCGCCATCTCGAAGAGATCTTGCGCATCGCGCAAGTCGTTATCGAGCGAGGTCAGCGTGAGGACTACCGCCTCGAGCGACTTCTTTTCCCGGCCGAGGGCCTGGGCATGCTTCGAGTCGTTCCAGACGTTCGGGTCTTCGAGTTCCTTATTGACTTCGGCTAGACGCGCCGCTTTGGCGTCGTAGTCAAAGATACCCCCGTAGCTCGCCCGCGCGCCGGCGCAGGTCCGCGAGAGAGCCCTCGATCGCGTTCAGACGTTCTGCTTCCATGTCGATCAGCTTCGCTTCGTAAAAGGGGGAAATTATAGCCGATCGGGGTTCCCGGCCGGCGTCCGCGAGGGTGGCCCTGAGCGTGAAAAGCGGAACTAATTGAAGTTCAGTGAAACGGGTCGATGACTTCAACACCGGTCTCGGCGAAATCGGCAACATTGCGCGTGACGACGGTGAGCTCGTGGATGAGCGCGGTGGCTGCGATGAGCTTGTCGAGCGCATGTTCGCCACGCGGAGCGCGCAGCGCGCCCCATCGGTGGCCGATCTCGGTATCGACTGGCAGTATGCGCTGCTCGAACTGCTTCAGCACATGATCGAACCACCGCTGCAGTGCGCTCGCCTGCGCTACGTCACCGCGGTAGCGGAGGATTTCGACGCCGCGCCGCAATTCCCCGACAGTGACGGCAGACAGGTACAACTGGGCGGAAGCTCGCTCGGCTTCTCTCAGGAACGACCGCACGCCGTCGTTCGCGCGCTCGCGCTTTCGTGTCTCACTGATGACGTTCGTGTCGAGCAAGAACACATGCCGGCCCGTGCTCAGTTGACGCGTGCGAAATCAGCGTCTTCGCCGACGTTCGGCATGTTTCTCAGGTGAGCGATAAAGGCGCGCAGTTCGGCGCGTTGTTGCCGCCCGCTGGCCCTCCTCGGCAGACGGTGGCGTGCAGTTGCGCTCGATTTTGCGTCAACGGAACGGATAGCGTTGCTCGTCAGTCGTTGTTGCATAGAAGCCTCCTTTTGCTTACTAACACATTACGCAGATGATATCAGCGTCGCTCCCGCAACACCATCGGCCGGACGGCCTAGCGCTGATCCGCCCCTACCGCGTGCTCCACGATCAGCTGCACGCGCGAGACACCGTTCCACGAGTCGCAAGCCAGCCGGTAAGCGATGTGCGCGCGCGCCGGCAACGGCTCCGTTCGATTGAACCAGATGGCCTGAAACCGCTGCCGGCTTCGCGTCAGTTGAAGCCTCAGATGCTTGTCCTTCACGAGTGCTTGCGAGGCCACGTCGAATTCACCCGAAAACGTCGGCGCCGGAAACCCCTGGCCCCAGACGGCCGCCTCAAGCATCTCCACGATCTGCGGCGTGAAGTAGGCGTCTTCGAGCGCGCCGTCCGTCATGACGACGCGGGCAAGTGCATCCTCGGTCAGCCATTCACGGCCAACGGCCTCGAATGCCGCAGCGAAGCGCGGCACGTCGGCAGCGGCCAGCGTCACGCCCGCCGCCATTGCGTGTCCGCCGAACTTCGTGAGAAGACCGGGCTCGCGCTTTGCGACGAGATCGAGCGCGTCGCGCAGGTGAAAACCGCTGATCGATCGGCCCGAGCCCTTGACGAGCAGCCCGCTTTCGTCGGCCGGCGCAAATGTAAACGCCGGACGGTGGAATTTCTCCTTGAGCCGACTGGCGACGATTCCGATCACGCCCTGATGCCATTTTGGATTGAAGAGGGTGATCGTCGCGGAGCCTGCCGGGTCCAGTGCGGCCAAGTCGACTAGTGCCTGCTCCTGCATGCCTGCTTCGATCTCGCGGCGCTCGCGGTTCATCGCGTCGAGCTGCTGCGCGAGCTCCCAGGCCCGACCGGGATCGTCCGTGATCAGGCACTCGATGCCGAGCGACATGTCCGACAGCCGGCCCGCGGCGTTCAGGCGCGGCCCGAGCGCGAACCCGAGGTCGAAGCCGGAAGCCGTGCGTGCGTCGCGCCCCGCGGCCCGGAAGAGGGCCGCGACGCCGGGCTGCATGCGGCCGCGGCGAATGCGCGCGAGCCCTTGCGCGACGAGAACGCGGTTGTTGTGATCGAGCTTCACAACGTCGGCGACGGTGCCGAGCGCCACCAGATCGAGCAAGCCGTCGAGGCGTGGCTCCGCCATGCCGCCGGCGGCGAACGCGCCGCGCTCGCGTAAATGCGCGCGCAAGGCAAGCAGCACATAGAACATGACGCCGACTCCGGCGATGCACTTGCTTGCAAACGTGCAGCCGGGCTGGTTCGGGTTCACGATCGCCTGCGCGTCCGGCAAGACGTCGCCGGGCAAATGGTGGTCGGTGACGAGCACATCGATGCCGCGCGAGCGCGCGGCGGCGACGCCGTCGACGCTCGCTATGCCGTTGTCGACGGTAATGAGCAAGTCGGGCGCACCCGCCGGGTGCCGCACGGCCAATTCGACGATTTCGGGCGTGAGGCCATAGCCGTACTCGAACCGGTTGGGCACGAGATAATCGACTCGCGCGCCGAACATGCGCAGTCCTCGGACCGCGACGGCACATGCGGTGGCGCCGTCGCAGTCGTAATCGGCAACGACCAGAATGCGCCGCTTCGCCTCGATCGCCTGCGTAAGCAGCGCGGCGGCCTCCGCGGCGCCTTTGAGGCCGAACGGCGAGGCGAGCCGTGTCAGCGCCGTTTCTAGTTCATCTGGCAGGCGTATGCCGCGTGCGGCGTAAAGACGGGCGAGGACGGGGTGGAGACCGTGGCGGATGAGAGCGGCCTCGTCGGCGGGCGATGGCGCACGGGTCGAAATTCGGATCATGGGAGCGGCGGGAGCTTCATTCGAAGAGCGACGCCAGCACGCGGCGGCGCCAGAACCGGCGCAAGTCGCCGCGTGTCGCGGCGAGGGTCGCCGAACTCGTGTCGCCACACAGCGTCATGGTGAGCGCGCCAAGGCGGCCGGCTTCGAGCGCGGCGAGCGCCGGCGCGAACCAGTCGCGCTCAAGCGTGGCAAGCGCCTCGCTCCAGGCTGCCCAGTCCTGCTGGACGAACGGCGCCGAGAACGGCTCGAGCTCGACGAGCGTCGTGCCGTTGCCGTTGCCGTCGGCGGCGGGCAGCGCATCGAAGGCGGGTGGCGCGGCCGATGGCCGCACGCCAGCCGCGAGCGCGAGCCCGCGTGTCGCTGCTGCGTTCGAGAATACACGCGCAAAAGCGCTCTTGACGGGTTGCGCGGCGCCTTGCGCGTGAAGCCATATGGAATTGACGGCCGGCAGCCCGCTCGCTTCGCGAGCCTCGTTGACAGGGTGCTCGAACCAGGCCATCTGGACTTCGTTCTGCAACTTCATCCAGGCACGCGAGCGTTGGCCCGTGTGCGCGTCGTGGGGTAGCCAGATCTCGACGCTGCGCCCGCTCGCGCGTAAAGGGGATGCGCTTGCGAGCGACCCGAGCGCCTCGCCGCCGAAGTACCAGCGCATAGGCGTGGGCGCCTCGATTTGCACGCCGAGCTCCTCGACGAGCGGCTTGGCGACGGCGAGCAGGGTCGCGGCTTCGTGCTCGGTCAGCGCGAGCATGGCGGGATCGACGAGCACGAGATGATCGTGCGCGATGCGCACATGAACGGGCTCGACGCAGGCCCATACGGTAGTGCCGGGCGTGCCGCCGTCGGCCAGCAGCATGTAGGGTGCAAGCGGTGCCTCGTCGGCGACGCTCGAGGCCACCGCGCCGAATTGACGCGCGATCCAGCGCTCGTGCGGCAGCGTGCGCTGGAAGTCTTCGCCGGCCACGCGCTCGACGAGCGTTGCACGAGCGAGAAGCTTGTCGAGGGCGGGGCTTTGCAGATTGTGCAGCGCGGTCGAGGCGTCGGCGGCCGTCGGCAGCGCGAAAGGAAGCAGCAGATGAAGACGGTTGGCGTGCATGATGCTGCGCATTGTATGGCAAACTGCGCCCTTGATCGGCGGCAACGCCGGCCGCGGCGCGGGTCGGCCCGCGGCGGCTGCCGCCGCTTGATAGTCTTGAAGAGTTTTGAAGGATTCGCTTGAAGCTCCCGTACGAATGGCAAATCGGCTGGCGCTACACGCGCGCCGGCAAGCGCACGACAGGCAACGGTTTCATCTCTTTCATCGCGCTTGTTTCGATGTCAGGGATCGCGCTCGGCGTAGCCGCGCTCATCGTCGTGCTCTCCGTGATGAACGGTTTTCAGAAAGAGGTGCGCGACCGCATGCTTTCTGTGCTCGCTCACGTTGAGATTTTTTCGCCGAGCGGCTCGATGCCGAACTGGCAGTTGACGGCCGACGAGGCGCGGCGCAACCCGGCCGTCATGGGTGCGGCGCCGTACGTCGATGCTCAGGCGTTGCTCACGCGGCAAGACGCCGTGAGCGGCGTGGCCCTGCGCGGTGTCGACCCGGCGCTCGAGCCGCAGGTCTCCGATATCGGCAAGGAAATGAAGGCGGGCCGGCTGACGGATCTCGTCCCCGGCCAGTTCAACATCGTGCTCGGCGCCGATCTCGCGGAAAACCTCGGGGTGACGGTTGGCGACAAGGTCACGCTCGTCGCCCCCGAGGGCTCGATCACGCCCGCTGGCATGATGCCGCGCCTGAAGCAGTTCACGGTCGCCGGCGTGTTCCAGTCCGGGCATTACGAGTACGACAGTTCGCTGGCACTGGTCAACATTCGCGATGCCGAGGCGCTCTTTCGCGTGCCGGCGCCCACGGGCGTGCGGCTGCGCCTCAAGGACATGCAGGAGGCGCCGCGCGTCGCGCATGAGCTCGCGCGAACCTTGTCGGGCGATCTCTATATCCGCGACTGGACGCAGCAGAACAAGACCTGGTTCTCGGCGGTCAAGATCGAAAAGCGGATGATGTTCATCATCCTGACGCTGATCATCGCCGTGGCCGCATTCAATCTCGTTTCGTCGCTCGTGATGACGGTGACCAACAAGCAGGCCGATATCGCGATTCTAAGAACCCTCGGCGCGCAGCCTGGCTCGATCATGAAGATCTTCGTCGTGCAGGGCATGACGATCGGCTTCGTCGGGACGGCAACGGGCGTTGCCCTCGGCACGCTCATCGCCTGGAGCATTCCATGGCTCGTGCCGATGATCGAGCATCTGCTCGGCGTGCAGTTCCTGCCGCCCTCGGTCTACTTCATCAGCGAGCTGCCGTCCGAACTCGTGCCCGGCGATGTGATTAGAATCGGTTTGATCGCGTTCGTGCTTTCGTCGCTTGCAACGCTTTATCCGAGCTGGCGCGGGGCCAAAGTTCGTCCGGCGGAGGCGCTGCGCTATGAGTGAGGTCATGACCGATCAATCGATGACGACGGGCGCCGCCCTTGCCGAGCAGCAGGCGGCCAACGAGTGCGTGCTCGAAGCAACGGGCATTTCGAAAGCGTTCGTGCAGGGCGGCCTCAACGTGCCCGTTCTGACGGGTGCGAGCCTTGTCGTGCGGCGCGGTGAGAAAGTGGCCATCGTCGGTGCGTCCGGCTCGGGCAAGAGCACCCTCCTGCATGTGCTGGGCGGGCTCGACGAGCCCAGCGCGGGACGCGTCTCGCTGCTCGGCAAGCCTTTTACCGAGCTCGCCGAGCGAGAGCGCAACGATTTGCGCAATCGCGCGCTCGGGTTCGTCTATCAGTTCCATCATCTGTTGCCGGAGTTCAGCGCGCTCGACAATGTCGCGATGCCGCTGCGCATCCGGCGGCTCACGAGCGAAGAGGCGCGCCGCCAGGCGCTCGAGACGCTTGCGCGCGTGGGCCTCGAGCACCGCGCGAAACATCGGCCCGGCGAGCTGTCGGGTGGCGAGCGGCAGCGCGTCGCCATTGCGCGGGCGCTCGTCACGAAGCCTGCCTGCGTGCTTGCCGACGAGCCTACGGGCAATCTCGACGGCGCAACGGCCGATACGGTCTTCAACCTGATGCTCGAGCTGTCGGAGAAGCTCGACACGAGCTTTGTCATCGTCACGCACGATCCGGATCTCGCCGCGCGCTGCGATCGGATTCTGCGTCTGCGCGACGGCGTGCTCCGCGAGGAGCCGCCGGTACCGGTCTGAGGCCGGGAAGGCGATGCCAGAGCGCGCGACTTGAAGCCATGTGGATCGACACGCACTGCCACCTCGACGCCGCGGAATTCGACGGCGACCGGGACGACGTCATGGAGGCCGCGGAGCGGGCCGGTGTCGCGCGGATCGTGATTCCGGCCATCGGGCGCGAGAATTTCGCGGCCGTTCGCGCGCTCGCGCATCGTCGGGCGGGGGGCGCCTACGCGCTCGGCATTCATCCGCTATTCACCCCACAAGCCGGCGAGGGCGATCTCGATGCGCTCCGCTCCGAAATCGAGGCAA
>CAYPWK010000279.1:0-7977 GCA_964414365.1 uncultured Burkholderia sp. | reverse complement strand
CTGCGGACAGGCAGGCCCGCTCGGCTGGACGATCCCGGCCGCGCTCGGCGTGCGGGCGGCCGATCCGCAGCGTCCGATCGTCGCGCTGTCGGGCGACTACGACTTCCAGTTCATGATCGAAGAGCTGGCGGTCGGTGCGCAGTTCAACCTGCCCTACGTGCACGTGGTGGTGAACAACTCCTATCTCGGGCTGATCCGCCAGGCGCAGCGGCAGTTCGACATGGACTACTGCGTGCAGCTCGCGTTCGAGAACATCAACGCCCCGGAGCTGAACGGCTACGGCGTGGATCACGTGGCCGTGGCCGAAGGCCTCGGTTGCAAGGCGCTGCGCGTGTTCCGCCCCGAGGACATCAAGCCCGCGCTTGAAAAAGCGAAGACGATGCTCGGCGAATTCAATGTGCCCATCGTCGTCGAAGTCATCCTCGAGCGCGTGACCAACATCGCGATGGGAACGGAGATCGATGCCATCAACGAATTCGAGCCGCTCGCGCAATCACTCGACGATGCGCCCACGGCAATAGCCCTGCAGACGCTCGATTGAAAAATCGACCGCTTCGCCTGGCTGATCGGCCGATTGATTCGTCGACCGATCCGATCGAACCTGGCGATGCGCGATTTCAACGATTTCATTGAATTGCTTTCTACTGACCGACCAGCGAGATTTGCACCATGCCGAAATTCGCAGCCAATTTGACGATGTTGTTCAACGAGGTGCCGTTTCTCGACCGTTTCGAGGCGGCCGCCCGCGCCGGCTTCGATGCCGTCGAGTTTATGTTTCCCTACCCGTACGCGGCCAGCGAGCTTGCCGAGCGGCTAGAGGCTAACCGGCTGCGCCTCGTCCTCCACAATCTGCCCGCCGGCAACTGGGAAGCGGGCGAGCGCGGTATCGCGTGTCTGCCCGAGCGCGTCGGCGAATTCCAGGAAGGCGTGGGTCGTGCGATCGAGTACGCGAAGGCGCTCAAGGCGCCGCAATTGAACTGTCTCGTCGGCATTCGCCCCGAAGGCCTCGATGCTGACCGCGTGCACGCGACGCTCGTCGACAACCTGCGCTTTGCCGCCACCGCACTCAAGCGCGAAGGTATCAAGCTCCTTGTCGAGCCGTGCAACGCCTACGACATTCCGGGGTTCGCCCTGAACCGTTCGAAGGAGACGCTCGAACTCATCGGCGATGTTGACTCGGATAACCTCTTTTTGCAGTACGACATCTATCACATGCAACGAATGGAGGGTGAGCTCGCCGCGACGATCAAGGCCAACCTGCCGCGCATCGCGCACATGCAGCTAGCCGACAATCCCGGCCGTCACGAGCCTGGCACCGGCGAGATCAACTACGCGTTCCTGTTCGCGTTCATCGACAGTCTCGGCTATAACGGCTATATCGGCTGCGAGTACAAGCCGCGCACGACGACGCTCGAAGGGCTCGGCTGGCGGCAGACCGTCGGCGGCGACAAGGCCGCCGCTGCGAGATAAGGCGTAGACGCATCGCGACACCCTCTATTCATCGGATGGAGCCGGCGCGCTCGATTTCGGGAGCGACGTGGCACCATCACGACCCAGCAACCTGACCAGACTGACTGACGGAAACATCGACATGGCTAAGATCGGCTTTATCGGCCTCGGCATCATGGGCTCGCACATGGCGCGCAATTTGTTGAAAGGCGGCCATACGCTCGTCGTCAACGGCAAATTCACGGTCCCCGACGATCTGCGCGAACGCGCGACGGTGGTGGCCGATTCGGCAGCCGTTGCCGCAGCATCCGAAGTGATCATCTCGATGGTGCCCGACACGCCTGACGTCGCCAGCGTCCTTTTCGCGGAGGACGGCGTCGCCAACGGCCTGACCAAGGGCAAGCTCGTCATCGACATGAGCTCCATCTCGCCGCTCGAAACGCAGGCATTCGCCAAGCGCATCAACGAGCTCGGGTGCGACTATCTCGATGCGCCGGTATCGGGAGGGGAGGTCGGCGCGCGCGACGCGACGCTGACGATCATGGTCGGCGGGCCGGAGGCGGCATTCGAACGCGCGAAACCGCTCTTCGAACTGATGGGCAAGAACGTCTCGCTCATTGGCGAGAACGGCGCCGGACAGACCTGCAAGGTCGCCAATCAGATCATCGTGGCGCTCAATATCGAAGCTGTCGCCGAAGCGCTGCTCTTCGCGGCTCGCTCCGGTGCCGATCCAGAACGCGTCCGGCGCGCGCTGATGGGCGGCTTTGCTTCGTCGCGCGTGCTCGAGGTGCATGGTGAGCGCATGACGAAGCGTACCTTCAATCCGGGCTTTCGCATCGAGCTCCACAGGAAGGACCTGAACCTCGCACTGGAAGGCGCGCGCAAGCTCGGTATCGCCCTGCCCAACACGGCAAGCGCGCAACAGCTTTTCAGCGTCTGCACCGCGCACGGCGGCAGCGGGTGGGATCACTCGGCAATCGTGCGCGCGCTTGAAATCATGGCTGGCTTCGAGATCGAAGCCTGATCGGGTGGCAGGAACGCCGCTTTCGGGCTGAGGGCGGCGAAGTGGGGTCCGCAGCGGCGCCCGGCGACGACGGGGAAGCCTTGGTCGGTCAGACGTCGTCGTCGGGTGTCCGCCTGTCGGATGGCCCGCGCTCAGTAAGTATCGAAAGCACGTTGGAGCAGCGTGCGTTCCCCCATTCCCACCGCCAGCGCGAGCATCAGCAGCACGCGAGCCTTATAGGGATTGAGCGTGCCTGCGCTGACAAATCCGAGGGCGTCGTCTTGCGCCGCCGCGTTGCACATGACATGCCCTGAACCGACGCGCGAGGCACGGACGACCGCAATGCCCTGCTGAACCGCCTCGACCAGCGCCGCCTGAATGGTGGCATGGACAGACCCGTTGCCGGTGCCTGCCACGACGATGCCGCGCACGCCCGCCGCGATCAGCGCGTCGACGGACGTGCGCGTCGCCCCCGCGTAGCTTGCGACGATCTCCACGCTCGGCCAGCCCGCGTCGGCAGCGAATGGTGTGGCGGCCGTGTGCGGACGCACGACGCTACGCTGGAATTCGACACGCCCGTCCTGGACCCAGCCGAGCACGCCAATCTCCGGTGACTGGAACGCATCGACGGCGTAAGTGCTCGTCTTGACGACGTCGCGGGCACTATGAATCCGATTGCTGAACGCGACAAGCACGCCTCTCCCCCACGCCTCACGCGTAGCGGCCACCGTGACGGCGCCAAGCAGGTTGAGCGGCCCATCGGCCGAAAGCGCGGTGGACGGCCGCATCGCCGCTGTCATCACGACCGGCTTCGATGTCTTTACCGTCAGGTGAAGGAGGTATGCCGTCTCCTCGAGCGTATCGGTGCCGTGGGTGACGACGATGCCGTCGATGTCCTCGCGTGCCGCGAGTTCGCCGATGCGCCGCGCCAACACCGTCCACAGTGAGAGATCGAGGTCCTTGCTGTCGATGCTGGCGATCTGCTCGGCTTCGATGGCGGCGATATTCGCGAGCGACGGGACCGCCGCGAGCAGGCGGTCGACGCCGACGACGCCGGCCTGATAGCCGGCCGTCTGCGCGGCGTCGGCCGAGGAACCCGCTATCGTGCCGCCCGTCGCCAGAACGGCGATTCGAGGTAGCGCGGCGCCGGGGTCGGGCGAATTGGCTGAGGTGCTGATGGTATTCATGGCCGCCATTCTATACGGCGCGCGGCCCCGCGCAGTAGAGAATGGCGCGCGTATGTGCGACCCTCAGGCAGCTTCGCGCAGGCGCCCCGTGATGTCCGTGCCGGCGAGCTGGGGCGCGAACATTTCAATGAACCGATAGGCGTAGGCGCGCAGAATCGCGCCCTTGCGCAGGCCGACGCGCGTCGTGCTTGCCTCGAACAAATGTTGCGAATCGATGGCGACGAGCTCACGGTCGCGCTTCGGATCGTAGGCCATCGCCGCCACGATGCCGACGCCCATGCCGAGCTCGACGTAGGTTTTGATGACGTCCGCATCGATGGCCGTAAGCACGACATCGGGCAGCCTGCCGGTCTTTTCGAACGCGTCGTCGATATGGGCGCGCCCCGTGATGTCCCGCTCGTAAGTAATGATCGGATGCTCGGCGACGTCCTCGAGCGTCACCGCCTGCAGAGCGGCAAGCGGGTGCCCCTTCGGCACGACGACGATGTGATGCCACGAATAGCAGGGGAACGTGACGATATCGGTGTATCGGTCGAGGCCCTCCGTCGCGATCGCGATATCGGCCTCGCCTTCCACGAGCATCTGCGCGATCTGACGCGGGCTGCCTTGACGCAGCGCGAGGTGCACCTTCGGGAAGACCTCCTTGAATTGCCGAATCACTTGCGGCAACGCATAGCGAGCCTGCGTATGCGTCGTGGCGACGACGAGGTGACCCGTATCCTCGTCCGCGTACTGGCGCGCCACGCGGCGCACGTTTTCGGCGTCGAGCAGCATCCGCTCGATCAGCCGATGCACGGCTTTGCCCGGCTCGGTCAATCCCGTCAGGCGCTTGCCGCGCCGCACGAAGATGTCGACACCGAGTTCGTCCTCGAGGTCTTTGATCTGCTTCGAGACTCCCGATTGCGAGGCATAGAGCACATTCGCCACCTCGGTCAGGTTCAAATTGCGGCGCACCGCCTCGCGCACATAGCGCAGTTGCTGGAAGTTCATCGCTCCCCCCGTCAAGTCGTCTCGAAGACACGCGCCGAGCGCGGCACCACGGTCACGCGGTCGCCCTCGGCAAGCTGCAGCGCGTGCCAGGCCTCGCGCGCGACTTCCGCTTCGAGCGGACCGCCGGCGCCTGCAAGCTCGACGCGCACCGATGCGCCGCGCGTCACGACTCGCCGCACGTCGGCTGTAACACCGTCGGTCCGCGCGCCCGTATGCGGATAGAGCTGCAAATCGTGCGGACGCACATACGCGAATGCCGGACCCGAAGCCGCACCGGACGCACCGGCTACTTCGCCCAACTCAGAAGCGGAAACGAGCGGCGCGCTTGCGCCTTGCGGTACGAACCCATGTGGCTCGACGTTACCCGGCACGCGATTCGCGGTGCCGAGGAACGCATAGACGAACGGCGTGCGCGGCTCGTCGTAAACCTGCTGCGGGCTGCCCGTCTGCTCGATGCGCCCGTGATTGATCACGACGATCCGGTCGGCAACGTCGAGCGCCTCTTCCTGATCGTGCGTGACGAAGATCGTCGTGATCGACAGCTCGTCGTGGAGCCGGCGCAGCCAGTCGCGCAATTCCTTGCGCACCTTGGCGTCGAGCGCGCCGAACGGCTCGTCGAGCAGCAGCACGCTGGGCTCGACGGCGAGCGCCCGGGCCAGCGCAACGCGCTGCCGCTGGCCGCCTGAGAGCTCGGCCGGATACCGGTCGCCGAGATGTGCGAGATGCACGAGCTCGAGCAACTCGCTCACCTTCGCGTGAATGACCGACTGCGAAGGCCGCTCGCGGCGCGGCTTGACGCGCAGACCGAATGCGATGTTCTCGAATACCGTCATGTGCCGAAAGAGCGCGTAATGCTGGAAGACGAAGCCGACTTGCCGCTCGCGCGCGTCGAGCGCCCCGACGTCGCGTCCGTTCAGCACGACGTCACCCTCATCCGCCGTTTCGAGACCCGCGATCACGCGTAGCAGCGTCGTCTTGCCGCAACCTGACGGACCAATGAGCGCGGCCAGCTCGCCGCGCGCGAACTCGAGCGAAATGCCGTCTAGGGCGACGAAATCGCCGAAGCGCTTATGCAGATTGCGAACGATGATGCTCATTGCGATACCTTTCCTTCTAGCGAATTTTTCGGCTCGTGCCCTGCGCCACAAGCTGGCGCTCGGCGATGAGCTTCACGGCAAGCGTGGCGAGCGCGATCAGCGCGAGCAGCGACGCGACGGCGAATGCGGCTGCAAAGTTGTAGTCGTTGTAGAGAATCTCGACATGCAGCGGCATCGTGTCGGTGAACCCGCGAATATGGCCCGAAACGACGGAGACGGCGCCGAATTCGCCCATCGCGCGCGCGTTGCAGAGAATCACGCCGTAGATGAGCCCCCACTTGACGTTCGGCAGTGTCACGCGGCGCCAGATCTGCCAGCCCGATGCGCCGAGCACGCGCGCCGCCTCCTCCTCTTCCTTGCCCTGCGCCTGCATGAGCGGAATCAGTTCGCGCGCGACGAACGGGAATGTGACGAAGACGGTCGCGAGCACGATGCCGGGCACCGCGAAGACGATCTGGACGTTGTGCGCTTCCAGCCAGGGACCAAACCAGCCTTGAGCCCCGAATAGCAGCACATAGAGCACGCCGGAAATGACGGGCGAAACGGAAAACGGGAGATCGATCAACGTCGTCAACAACGCCCGGCCACGAAACTCGAATTTCGCAATCGCCCAAGACGCCGCGAGACCGAAGACGAGGTTGAGCGGCACCGCGATCGCCGCCACGGTCAGCGTGAGCGCGATGGCAGCGCGTGCGTCGGGATCGGCAAGCGCCTCGAAGTAGAACGCGACGCCCTTGCTGAATGCCTCGCTGAAGACTGCAACGAGCGGCACGACGAGGAAAAGCGTGAGAAAGACCAGTGCGATGCCCGTCAGCAGCCAGCGTGCGGGGTGCGCGCCTCGCGGGGCGCGCCGGCGCGCCGATGCGGTGCTGGGTACGTTCGAACGGGTGCCGCCTTGCACATCGCGGGGCGTTTCGATTGTGACGGCGACGCGGCTCATCCGGTCGCTCCTTGCGCCGCCGCCGGCGCCGAACGCGGAGCGGCACGCCGGCCTCCCGCCCTCCCCCTGCGGTCGCGGCTCGTACGGCGCTGCCAATGCCATTGCATGGCGTTGATGGCGAAGAGCATCGCGAACGAAGCGACGAGCATGGCGCTGGCGAGTGCCGTCGCGCCGGCGTAATCGTACTGCTCCAGTTTCGTGATGATGAGCAGCGATGTCACTTCGGATTTCATTGGGATGTTGCCCGCGATGAAGATGACCGAGCCGTATTCACCGAGCGCCCGCGCAAACGCGAGAGCGACGCCGGTCGAGAGCGCCGGCTTAAGCGCCGGCAGCACGACACGTGCGAACGTCTGCCACTGGGATGCGCCGAGGCCGGCGGCCGCCTCCTCCTGCGCGCGCTCGAAGTCTTGCAGCACGGGCTCGACCGTGCGCACGACGAACGGCAGGCCCACGAACGTCAGCGCGACGAGCACGCCGAGCGGCGTGAAAGCCACTTTAAGGCCGAGCGGCACGAGCCAGCGGCCAATCCACCCGTGCTGGTCGTAGATCGCGGCGAGCGCAATGCCCGCTACGGATGTCGGCAGGGCGAACGGCAAATCGACGATCGCATCGACAATCCGCTTGCCGGGAAAGGGATACCGGACGAGCACCCAGGCGACGAGCAGCCCGAAGACGCCATTCAGAAGCGCCGCGATGGCGCCGGCTCCGAACGTGAGCCGATACGACGCCAGCACGCGCGGCGAAGCGACGGCCGCGAGGAACTGCGTCCAATCGAGCGTCGCGGCCTTGAGAAATGCGGTCGCAAGCGGGAGCAGCACGACCAGGCTCAGATAAGCCAGCGTGATGCCTAGTGTCATACCGAAGCCCGGCAATACGCCAGGCTTGCGAAAAGCGAACATCGTCAATGCCTCTTCGTCGTCAATGCGGCTGATAAATCGAGTCGAACGTGCCACCGTCCGCGAAATGCGTCTTTTGCGCATTGGCCCAGCCGCCGAAGGCTGCGTCGACCGTGTAAAGCTTGAGCTTGGGAAACTTGGCCGTGAGCTCGGCCGGCACATTCGCCGAGCGCGGCCGGTAGAAATTGGCCGCGGCGATCTTCTGCCCTTCGTCGCTATAGAGGAAGCGCAAATAAGCTTCGGCCACCTTCCGCGTCCCCCGCTTGTCGACTACACGGTCGACGACCGCCACGGGCGGCTCGGCGAGAATGCTCGCCGACGGCACGACGATCTCGAAGTTTTCCGCCGCGAACTCTTTTTGCGCGAGAAACGCCTCGTTCTCCCATGCGATCAGAACGTCGCCGAGCCCTCG
>CAYPWK010000278.1:4325-7984 GCA_964414365.1 uncultured Burkholderia sp. | reverse complement strand
GACTTCCAGGCATTGATGAGGCGAAGCGGCGATGCTTTGCGCGCGACGGCCGGCTGGGGGCCGGGCTTGCTCGTCATGCTCGCCGATTGCGATGCCGGCAATGTCGTCGCCGCCGCGCAAAGCGGCGCCCGATGGGGCATCAGATTGCTGCCCGTACTGCTCGCGTTGATTCCGCTGCTTTATATGGTTCAGGAACTCTGCGTGCGCCTGGGCATCTTCAGCGGCGGAGGGTTCGGCGAACTCGTTCGCCGGCACTTTGGATCGTTTTGGGCCAGCGTCGCCGCGGCCGGACTCTTCGTGGCCGTGATGAGCTCCCTCGTGACCGAATTCACCGGTGTCGCCGGGGTTGGCGAGATGTACGGAGTGCCTCGGCATATCACGTTGCCGCTCGCGGTATCGGTGCTGCTGGCGGTCGTTGCGACGAGATCGCACAAGCGCATGGACAGAGTGGCGATGCTGATCGGCATGTTCGAGCTCGCGTTCTTTGCCGTGGTCTGGCACGCGCGCCCCGATCTAGGCTCACTGGCCCGACAGTTACAAGAGATGCCGTTTCGGCATGCCGAATTCGCCTATCTCGCGGCGGCGTTGGTCGGGGCGACGTTCAATCCGTGGATGCTCTTCTATCAGCAGGCCGCCGTTGCGGACAAGAAGTTGACGTCGCTCAACTACCCCAACGCACGAATCGAAACGGCAATCGGTGCGGTGCTGACGCAATTGCTGACAGGAGCCGTGCTCGTCGCGACCGCCGCCACGCTGTCGAACTCGGCCGATCCGCGCGGCCTGCAAAGCGTCGGCGAAATCAGCTCCGCCCTTTCGAGCGTCGTCGGCCTCGAAGCTGGCCGCATGTTGTTCGGAGCGGGTGTGCTCGGTGCATCGCTCGTGGCGGCCATCGTCTGCTCGTTGGCGCTCGCCTGGGGACTCGGCGAAGTGTCCGGGTATAGCCGATCGTTCGAAGGCGGACCCACGCGCGCGCCGTGGTTTTTCGGGGTGTATGCCGGTGCGGTCGGCGTCAGTGCGCTCGTCGTCGACTTAGAACCCAATCTCATTTCGTTGAACGTCGGCGCACAGGTCGTCAACGCATTGATGCTGCCGCTTGTGGCAGGGCTGCTGATTGCGCTTGCCGCCGTCGCGCTACCGGCCGCGCATCGGCCGAGCCGTTGGTACCTGGGCTTGGTCGGTGTGCTGGCGGCGCTTGCGTGTGCGGCGGGCTTCATCGGGGCGGCAGCCGGCTGGCTCTTGTGATTCGAAAGCACTCCTGACCGAATCCGTCCGCGTACGGCTTAAGCGACGCTTAAGCAAAGCTCGTGCACGCTCGCGCATTGACTGTCTCTGGCCGTGGCATGAGTGCTTCCACTATGCGCTATGCTGGCTCGGGCGCGCAACGGAGGAAGCCAAGGCCATGCGACTGTTATTGGTCGAAGACGATCAGATGATTGCCGAGCCCGTGCTCGGCGCGATGCGGCGCGAGGGCTATGCGATCGATTGGGCTCGCGACGGCCGCGAGGCGCAGCTCTCGCTCGCAAACGGGGTGTACGACCTCGTGCTGCTCGATCTCGGCTTGCCGAAGAGCGACGGGATCGAAGTCCTCCATGCTTATCGTAAGGCCGGAGGCGCCGCGCCCGTCATCATCGTCACTGCCCGCGATGCCGTGGACGAGCGCGTGCGCGGGCTCGACACGGGCGCGGACGACTACCTCGTCAAGCCGTTTGATCTCCATGAGCTCGCGGCCCGCGTGCGGGCGCTGCTGCGCAGGCGCACGGGGCACACGCAGCCTGTCTATACGCACGGCGCATTGACGCTCGACCCCGCCTCGCACGAGGTGATGAAGGACGGCGAGCCCGTTGCGCTGCAACCGCGCGAGTTCGCGTTGCTGCGTGCATTGATCGAAATGCCCTCGCGCGTCTATACCAAGTCAGAGCTGGAGGAGAAAATCTACGGCTGGCACCAGGAGATCGGCAGCAACGCGGTCGAGGTTCATGTTCATAGCTTGCGGCGCAAGATTGGCGCCGAGGAGATCGTCACCGTGCGCGGTGTCGGATATCGGTTGAGACGCGTCGAATGAGCTCGATCAGACGCCAGCTGGTGGGCTGGCTGATTTTCGGCTTCGTGGCGGTTTCGGCGGTCGCCAGCTATGGCGTCTATGTGAAGGCGCGCGCAGAGGCCGGTGAGCTCTTCGACTTCGAGCTGCGGACGGTCGCGGTCTCGCTGCCGCCCGACGTAGCGACAGTCGGCACAGCCGTCGGGCCGAATTCGCAGCTCGGAGGCCTTTCGGACGACCGCATTGCGATCGAAATTCGCGATGCTCAAGGTCGTGTGATTTATCGATCGGAAGAGGCACCCCCATTCAATCGTGAGGCGGATGGCTTTCGCACGGTCGAGTTCGATGAGAAGCATTGGCGCATGTATGGCGCGCGCATCGGCGAGCGCTTCGTGCAAGTCGCGCAGCCCGTCTCTGTGCGCGACGCACTAGCCGCAAGGCTCGCGTTGCGCACGCTATGGCCGTTCGGTTTGCTGTTGCCGGCCACGATCGTGCTCGTGCTCGTCGTCGTTGCGCGGGCGCTTGCGCCGATCGGCGGATTGACGCGTGCGTTGTCGACGCGCTCATTCGAGGCACTCGAGCCGTTGCGGCTCGAGTCCGCGATGCCCGTCGAAGTCCGTCCGCTCGTGCATGCGCTCAACGATTTGCTGGCGCGTCTTTCCGCTGCTTCGCAGGCTCAACGAACATTCGTTGCCGATGCCGCGCACGAGCTGCGCTCGCCGCTGGCGGCGCTTCGGTTGCAATTGCAGGCGGCCGAACGCGACGGTTCGCTCAAAGGTGAGGGGCGGACGCTTGCCCAGATCGAAGAGAGGCTCAACCGGCTGATCCATCTCGTTCAGCAGTTGCTCGCATTGGCGGGGGAAGACGCGCGCGGCGTGGCCGAGATGCGGCCGCTCGATCTGCGGCGGCTCGCGCAGCAGGCCGTCGGCGATCTTTCGCTGGTGGCCGAGACGAAATCGATTGACCTGGGCCTTGAAATCGACGAGTCCGTCGACGAGTCCGCGGCGGCGGGCGGTGAATTCGTCGTGATGGGCGAGCCGCATGCGCTAGCGGTCGTGCTGAATAACCTGCTCGACAATGCGATTCGCCATACGCCGCCGGGCGGCAAAGTCGACGTCGTTTTGCACCACGGCACGAACGGTGTCGCCATCTCGGTCCGCGATAGCGGGCCTGGTATTCCCGAAGACGAATTGCCGCGCGTCTGCGATCGTTTTTATCGCAGCCCCGGCACGGAAGGGCAAGGCAGCGGGCTCGGTCTCGCCATCGTCGCGAGGATCGTGCAGCGGCACCGGGCATCGCTCATGTTGCGCAACAACGAGGACGGCGCGGGGCTCACCGTTTCCATCGCGGGCCTGAGCCCTGTGGCGGCAGGGGCGGTTCAGCGATCGATGCAGTGATGCACGCCGCGGGTCGCGGCAGCGAGACGCGCAGGCGCGACGCTCTCGCGCCTTTCGCTGCATGGCATTTGAAAGAAACGTTTGTTCCGTGAAAACTGCTTAGGAGTCCTTCGCAGAAGGAACGCCCGATCCGTGATAGCGTTTCTCTGTCCGGTTTGAGCGAGGGCATGATGACGACGAGATTCATCGCGGCTGCAGTATTGGCGCTGGCGATGGCCACCGCG
>CAYPWK010000278.1:0-4225 GCA_964414365.1 uncultured Burkholderia sp. | reverse complement strand
TTCGCACACCGAGCCGCCGAGCCGTCGCTCGTTCCCGCCGATGCGCAAGCGAGGCGCGGCAAGTATCTGGTCGACGGCGTCGGCCACTGCGCAGCTTGCCATACCCCGCTGAATGCGTTCGGCGCCGAAAAGTCCGGTTATGCGTTCGAAGGTGGCGTGATCGAAGGCTGGGAGGCGCCCGCGTTGACGACACTGCTGCGGCGGCCGAAGCCGTGGACCGTCGACCAGCTCGACGCCTATTTGCGTACCGGCGTCGCAAGCGAGCACGGCGCGGCTGCGGGACCGATGCGGACCGTCACGGATTCGCTTGCCACAGCGTCCGAAGACGACGTGCGGGCGATGATCGCCTACCTCATGACGCTGCAAGCGGGTGAGAGCCCCGTACTGCCGAAAGCGCAGCCACCGATCTCGGCGGCGGCCACATCGTCCGACGGAGCGCGAGAGCGCAAAGGAGCGGCCCTGTTCGACGGTGCATGCGCTTCATGCCATGGCGCCGCCGCGCCGATGTCGACGCTTGGCGATCGACCTTCACTGTCCCTCGGCACGGCCGTCAACGCACCAAGCCCGCGCAATGCGATCCGCGTGATTCTCGGCGGCGTTCTTGCCGGCAACCGGACAGCCGGGCCTTATATGCCCGCATTCGCCACGATGCTGACCGACGAGCAAATCGTCGACGTCTCGACGTATATGCGTTCGCGTTTCAGCACGGAGGCGCCGTGGACGCTCGATGAAGCGGACGTCGCAAAGCTTCGCAAGGAGGCAGTGAACCCATGATCAACCTGACAGTCAATGGCGAACGGCATGCACTCGATATCGACCCGTCGATGCCGCTGCTCTACGCACTGCGCAACTCGCTCGGGCTCAATGGGGCGAAGTTCGGTTGTGGCCTCGGCCAATGCGGCTCATGCACGGTGATCGTCGGAGATGAGCCCGTATTTTCGTGTTTGCTGCCCGTCGCCGCGATCGGCGATCGCCATGTGCGAACGATCGAAGGCCTCGGCAGCGCGAGCCACCCGAGCAAGCTGCAACAGGCATTCATCGACAAGCAGGCCGCCCAATGCGGCTATTGCATAGCGGGCATGGTGATGCGCGCGCAGGCGTTGCTCGAGCGCGTGCCAAACCCGACCGACGAGCAGATTCGCGCGCACATGATGACGAATCTTTGCCGCTGTGGCACGCATACTCGGATCCTTGCGGCGATACGCGAAGCGGGGCGCGACGTATGAAAAACCGCGCTTTGCTCGTGAGCCGCCGCGATTTTCTGCTGGCGGGCGGGGTAACGATCGGCTTCACGCTGTTTCCGTTGGCACGCGGGCTCGCGCAGACGACAACCGAAGCCGGCACATTTACGGCGAGCGCACCACAGCTGCCGGGCAGCTTGAAATCGACGCCGTCGCTCGATTCGTGGATCAAGATCGACGAGAAGGGCGGCATCACGGTCTTCACCGGTAAGGCAGAACTCGGTACGGGCATCAGGACGGCGTTCATTCAGATTGCTGCAGACGAGCTCGGCGTGCCGCCGGAGCGCATTGCGCTGCTCACGGCCGATACCGCGATGACGCCGAACGAAGGCTATACCGCGGGCAGTCACTCGATGGCGGATAGCGGCACCGCGATCGAGAACGCCGCCGCGCAGGTGCGCGCGCTGTTGCTTCAATCGGCTGCGTCGAAGCTTCATGTCGATGCGGCGACGCTCGAGGTCAAGGGCGGCGAGATCGTCGCCGCCGATGGCCGCAGCATGTCGTTCGGCGATGCGGTGAGCGACGTGAATCTGCACCGGAACGCCGAGCCGGGGCGACCGACGAAAGATCCGCATGCTTTCACCGTCATAGGACGTTCGTTCCAACGTGTCGATATTCCGGGGAAGGTGACGGGCGGACCAAGCTACATACAAGATATGCGGCTGCCGGACATGGTGCACGCGCGCGTCGTGAGGCCGCCTTCATACGGCGCGACGCTTGCTTCGGTCGATACGTCGGGGGCCGGCAAGATGCCGGGCGTGATCGCCGTTATCAAGAACGGCAGCTATCTGGCTGTAGTGGCCGATGACGAATGGCGGGCGATCGTCGCGATGCGCGAGCTTGCCGCGAGCGCGAAGTGGAACGACGGACCGCCGTTGCCGGATCAGGCGACGATTCACGAGACGTTGATGAAACTGCCGGCACAGGAGATTGCCGTTGCCGATGCGACGGGCGCCGCGGCGCCGGCCGCCAAGCGTTTGCATGCGCGCTTTACCAAGCCCTACATGACGCACGGATCGATCGGGCCATCGTGCGCGATCGCGCAATTCGACGGCACGCAGCTGACCGTATGGACGCATACGCAAGGCGTTTTCCCGTTGCGCAAGGGGCTGGCGGAGATGCTGTCGATGCCCCCGCAGCATGTGCGCTGCATTCACGTGGAAGGATCCGGGTGCTACGGCCATAACGGCGCCGACGATGTCGCGGCCGATGCCGCGTTGATCGCGCGCGCCGTGCCGGGGCGGCCCGTGCGCGTGCAATGGATGCGAGAGCAGGAACATGCCTGGGAGCCGTTCGGGCCGGCGATGGTGACGGACGTGACGGCATCGCTCGACGCTTCGGGGCAAATCGTCGATTGGCGCTATGAAATCTGGAGCAATACGCATAACAACCGCGTCGAGAACGCAGGGCGCCTGATGCCGACGCAGTTTCTCGAGAAGCCGTTTGTGCCCGCGCCGCCGAAGCCGATACCCATGCCCGAAGGAGGCGGCGATCGCAACAGCATTCCGATCTACCGGATTCCAAACCTGCGCGTGCAGCATCACTTCCTGCCCGACATGCCGATCCGTGTATCGGCGATGCGCTCGCTCGGCGCCTATCACAACATCTTTTCCATCGAGAGCTTCGTCGACGAGCTTGCAGCGGCTGCCGGCATCGATCCCGTCGATTTTCGGCTGCGCCACCTCGATGACTCACGTGCGCAAGACGCCATCCGCAAGGCGGCGCAGCGTTTCGGCTGGACGAGTACCGGTCCGCGCGAGCGATGGCATGGAAGAGGGTTCGCTTTCGCGAAGTACAAGAATCTGATGGCCTACTGCGCGATTGCCGTCGAAGTGAGCGTCGAGCCCGATACCGGCGCGGTGACGATCGGCCGCGTCGCGAGCGCTGTCGATTGCGGGCAGATCGTCAATCCGGACGGCGTGCGCAACCAGGTCGAAGGCGGCATCGTTCAGTCCGCGAGCTGGACGCTCTTCGAGGCGACCACGTTCGATCGACGCAAGATCACCAGCTACGACTGGAGCACGTACCCGATCCTGCAATTCGATTCGGTGCCGAAGTCGCTCGAAGTGGATCTCATCGACAGACCAGGCCAGCCGTTTCTCGGTGTGGGCGAGGCGTCGCAAGGGCCGATGGCAGCCGCGCTCGCCAACGCCGTGGCCGACGCAACGGGGCAGCGAATCCGCGATCTGCCGTTGTCGCCGCCGCGGCTGGCTGCGCTGTTGAGGAGCGCTTGAGGGGCTCTCTATGAACGATCCGGCTGGCAACGGGTTGGCACGGTCCCCCCTATGCACTGATGCCTGAGGCGAGTTTTGCGGCACGACGTTCTTTCACAAGCAGCTTGCCTAACGGATGGCAAGCAGGGCCCGCTTCGCGCTCAGCATCATCAACAGGCTCGAGAGGCCGTTGAAGACGAAGAGCCCGCCCGGGCCGATGACGGTCATCAGCAGGGAAGCGATGGCAGGACCGATCAGGCCGCCGATCGAAAACAGCAGCAGAAGCGTGGTGGAGACTGCCACGCGCAGATCCGGTTCGGTACGGTCGTTGACGTGCGAGACGATCAGACCATACTGCGTGAACGTTACGGCGACGTACGCGAGCGTTGCGACCCAGACGATCGCGGAGACATGAAAAATAACGAGCACGAGACTCAGACTCGCGGATATCTGCGCCGTCGTATAGACGAGCCGCCGCCGGTCGATGCGGTCGGACAGCCGTCCCATGGGCCACTGCGGAATGAGTGCGCCGATCAGCGCCACGCCCATGAAAGTCGATAGCTCGGACGTCGAGAATCCGGTACGCGCGAGGAAGACGGGCGTCATCGAATAGAACGTGCTGTAAAGAAAGCCGGCCAGTATGCAGCCCGGTATCGCAAGCGGCGTCGCGTGTGCCATCGAGCGAAGGCTGTTGAGCCAGCTATGGGCAGGCAGGCGATCGAGGCTTTCGTCGGCCACGCGGACGGGCCATCCTTCGAACAGCGAAACAGG
>CAYPWK010000277.1:0-7988 GCA_964414365.1 uncultured Burkholderia sp. | reverse complement strand
CCGAGCAGCGTCTCGCGCATGAGGCATGATGGACGCCCCCCACGCTCACATTCGTTCGCTGCCCCCAGAGGGGGCGCATGCCTCCCTTGGGCGGAACCGGCGCCCCGGAGGAAGTCCCCTTGGGGGACGGGAGGCATGATGACCCTGAACGGAGCAGCCTATATCGTCGGCGCCTACGAGCACCCGACGCGCAAGGCCGACGATCTGTCGGTGCTGCGCCTTCACGCCGACGTGGCGAAGGGCGCACTCGAAGACGCGGGCCTGACGAAGGACGACATCGACGGCTATTTCTGCGCCGGTGATGCCCCGGGCCTCGGTACCACGACGGTCGCTGAATACCTGGGCCTCAAGCTGCGCCATGTCGATTCGACCGAGTGCGGCGGGTCCGCGCCGATCTTGCACGTGGCTCACGCCGCCGAAGCAATCAAGGCCGGCCGCTGCAACGTGGCGCTCATCACGCTTGCGGGCCGTCCGCGTGCCGCGGGCGCGGCGCTCTCGCTCAAGGCGCCAGACCCGGACGCGCCGGAAGTGCAGTTCGAACTGCCGTTCGGGCCGGCCACACACAACCTGTACGGCATGGTCGCGAAGCGTCATATGTACGAGTTCGGCACCACGAGCGAGCAGCTCGCCTGGATCAAGGTGGCGGCCTCGCACCACGCGCAGCACAACCCGAACGCGATGCTGCGCAATGTCGTGACGGTCGAAGACGTCATCAATTCGCCGATGGTGGCCGATCCGCTGCACCGCCTCGACTGCTGCGTGATGAGCGATGGCGGCGGTGCGCTGATTGTCGCGCGCCCGGAAGTCGCTAAGAAGCTCAAGCGGCCGCTCGTCAAGGTACGCGGCACCGGCGAGGCGCCCAAGCACGCGGCGGGCGGCAAGATCGACCTGACGTGGTCGGCGGCGAAGTGGTCGGGCGCCGCGGCGTTTGCCGAGGCTGGCCTCACGCCGCAGGACATCAAGTACGCGTCGCTGTACGACAGCTTCACGATCACGGTGCTCATGCAGCTCGAAGACCTCGGCTTCTGCAAGAAGGGCGAGGGCGGCAGGTTCGTGATGGACGGCAACCTGATCTCGGGCGTCGGCAAGCTGCCTTTCAACACCGATGGCGGCGGCCTGTGCAACAACCATCCGGCCAATCGCGGCGGCGTCACCAAGGTGATCGAAGCCGTGCGTCAGTTGCGCGGCGAGGCGCATCCCGCCGTGCAGGTCAAGAACTGCGATATCGCGCTCGCGAACGGTATCGGCGGCGCGCTGGCGTCGCGCCATACCGCAGCCACGCTGATTCTGGAACGGGAGTAACCATGAGCACGAATCAAGCGACTGCTGGCGCATCCGCGCCGGACGTCAAACTCGCCGCCAGGCCCGCCGGCCCTCGCCACACGCCCGCGCCGCGCGTGCTGCCCGAGGCCATGCCGTTCTGGGAGGCGGCCAAAGAAGGCCGGCTGCTCGTGAAGCGCTGCCAGGACTGCGGCCAGACGCACTACTACCCGCGCGACATCTGCCCGCACTGCATGGGCGCGAATACCGAATGGCTCGACGCATCGGGTCTGGGCACCGTCTATTCGTTCAGCACGATGGGCAAGGAAGAGGCACGTTACACGCTGGCCTACGTGGCGCTCGACGAGGGCGTGACGATGTTGACCAACCTCGTCGATTGCGACCCGGCCGCACTGTCGATCGGCCAGCGCGTCAAGGTGGTGTTCAAGCCCAGCCAGGGCGGTTATCCCGTGCCGATGTTCGTGCCGGCTTGAAGGAGATTGAGCATGTCTGTTGATTTCAAGGAACAGCACGGCCGGCACGACGCGAAGAAGGGGCCACTGTCGCGCTTCATGGTCATCGACGCCTCGCGCGTGCGCGCGGGCCCCACGGCCATGCGTGTGTTCGCCGACATGGGCGCCCGTGTGATCAAGCTCGAGATCCCGCCTGGCGCGCCAGGCGGTGACGATATGATCGGCGGCCGTGACCACAACCGCGCGGACTACGAGAACCTTCACCGCAACAAGGAAAGCCTGACGCTGAACATGAAGGACCCGGCCGGCCTTGCGATCCTGCATGAGCTCGTCAAGCGTGCCGACGTATTCATCGAAAACTTCCGTCCCGACGTCAAGGACCGCCTCGGCATCGGTTACGAAGCGCTGCGCGCGGTCAATCCGCGCATCGTGTACGCGAGCATCTCCGGGTTCGGCCAGGACGGCCCGTACGCGAAGTGGCCGGGTTTTGACTCGATCGCGCAGGGCATGGGCGGTCTGATGAGCCTGACCGGCAAGCCGGGCGAGGGGCCGATGCGCGTCGGCATTCCGCTCGCCGACCTCTGCGCGGGACATTTCTGCGCGCAGGCGATCCTGACCGCTCTGCTGGAGCGCGAAGCGTCGGGCGAAGGTCAGTGGGTGCAAACCTCGCTGCTCGAGGCGCAGATCGCAATGCTCGACTTCCAGGCCGCGCAGTGGCTGGTGGATCGAAAGGTGCCGCAGCAGGTCGGCAACGAGCATCCACTCACGGTGCCGACCGGCGTCTTCCCGACGAAGGATGGCTACCTGAACCTGGCCGCAATCGGCAATTCGATGTTCGCACGCCTGTGCGAGGCGCTCGGCCTGCAGCACCTCAATGGTCAGCCCGGCTACGAATCGGACGCGGCGCGCGTAGAAAACCGCGACGCGGTCAACCAGGCGGTGGGAGAAGTGTTCCTCACGCGCACGACGCGCGAGTGGACCGAGCTGCTGATCAAGGTCGGTGTGCCGTGCGGCCCCATCTACAAGGTCAACGAAGTCTTTGACGATCCGCAGGTCAAGCATCTGGGCATCGCCTGGCCGGCCAACCTGCCGGGCAAGGGCGACGTGGCGTTCGTCGGCACGCCGTTCCGTCTGTCGCGCTACCCGCGCGCTGCGACGCCGCGCCTCGCGCCCGAGCAAGGCGAGCATACGCAGGCCATCCTGAACGAGCTTGGCTACACGGACGAACAGATTGAGCAATGGCGCTCGGCCTGCGTGGTCTGACGCGCATTAACGGAAGCATACGGAGAGGGACGATATGGCACGACTGGTCGCGGGATTCGGTTCATCGCACAGCATCATGCTGGTGTGCCAGCGCGAGGACTGGCAGCAAGGTTTCAAGCAGGTCGACCCGAAGAATCCGCATTATTTCGATCGCCTGGGCAACCCCACCACGTATGACGAGCTGCTCAAGATCGCGCCGGCGGATTCCGAGGCGATGGTGACGGCCGAGAGGATGGGCGCGCGCTACGATCAGGCCGAAGCGGCCATGGACGCATTGCGCGAGCGTATCCGCGCGGCGAAGCTCGACGTGCTGCTCGTGGTCGGCGATGACCAGACGGAGCTCTTTCGCACCACCAACAACCCGGCCTTCGCGATCTATTACGGCGACACGATCCGCAACGCGAAGCGCGTCTCGACCCCGAACGACAGCTGGTATGCGAAGGCGCGCACGATGCGCCAGGAGCCGGATGCCGATGTGCACTATCCGGTCAAGGCCGACATGGCTCGGTGGCTGATCCGGGAGCTGTGCGACCGCGATTTCGACATCACGGCGATGGACGGTCTCGAGCGCGACCAGTACGAGGGCCACGCGTTCTCGTTCATCCATCGCCGCTATCTGCAGGATCTCCATCTGCCGGTGATCCCTGTCATCGTCAACACCTTCGATCCGCCGAATCAGCCCACGCCGCGCCGCTGCATCCAGCTCGGCCGCGCGCTGCGCGAGCTGATCGAGGCGTATCCGGAAGAACTGCGCGTGGGCGTGCTTGCATCGGGGGGCCTGTCGCACTTTGTGGTGGACGAGGAGCTCGACAACGGCATCATCGATGCGATCCGCCGCAAGGACAGCGACTGGTTGGCCGCGCTCGATTCGAAGAAGTTGCAGGCCGGCAGCTCGGAGATCCGCAATTGGATCATCGGCGTCGAGGCGCTCAAGTCGCTCGACCTCGATTGGGTCAAATACGTGCCCGGTTACCGGACGGCAGCCCTGACCGGCACGGGCCTCGCGTTCGCGGCCTGGCACATACTCGACTGAGCGCGTGCACCCGTTCTTGCCGGGCAGGGCGCACGCATGACACTTCACGTTTCTATCAGGAAAGCACAACACATCATGGCTGACCAAAACGTACAGCGCCTGCGCCGGCTCGATTGCTGCGCCGTGTCCGACGCGCTCGACAAACTCAAGCGGAGCGGCGTGGTGAGCGGTCTGCCGCAACGCGCCGGCTCGGGCCGCATCGCGGGCCGAGCGATCACCGTCAAGCTCGGCACGGGCGAAGCACCGCCGGGACCGCCGGTGCATCTCGGCTGCACTGCGGTGGAACAAGCCGACGGCGAGAGCGTGATCGTCATCGAGCAAAAAAGCGGCGTCGAAGCGGGCTGCTGGGGCGGCCTGCTGTCGCTCGCGGCTACGGTGCGCGGCGTGGCGGGCGTGGTGGCCGACGGCCCGGTGCGCGATATCGATGAAGCCGTCGGCTACGAGCTGCCGGTGTTCAGCCGCTCGACCACGGCACGCACTGCGCGCGGGCGCGTGGTCGAGCAGGGCACCAATGTGCCGGTGCAGATCGGCGACGTGAGCGTGCAAGCCGGCGACTACGTGCTGGCCGACAACAGCGCTGTCATCTTCATTCGCGCAGCCGATATCGAAGCCGTGCTCGAAACCGCCGAAATGATCGTCAACAAGGAAGCCGCGATGGCCAAGGCGATTCTGGCCGGCACGCCGGTCGGCCAGGTGATGGGCGGTAACTACGAGCACATGCTCAAGTGAGCGGCAGCCACCGGATAATTTCAGCAAACATGCAGGAATTCAAAACATGACGATTCAGGACAAGAACGTCGAGCGTGCATCGAAGCTCGATACCGCGACGCTCTCTGACGCACTCGACAAGCTCGGTATCGGTGGCCAGTGCTACAAGATCAAGGCGCGCAGCACCGATTTTCGCACCACGGGCCGTGCGTTCACGATCAAGTACGGCCCCGCCTCGAACCCGCCGGGCACCGTGGGCGACTTCATCGACGACGTGCCGGCCGACAGCATCATCGTGCTCGACAACAACGGCCGTGAGGATGCCACCGTGTGGGGCGACATCATGACCGAGATCGCGCACCGCCGCGGCATTGCCGGCACTGTGATCAACGGCGTGTGCCGTGACGTCTCGTTGTGCCTGAAGCTCGGCTACCCGGTGTTCAGCCGCGACCACTGGATGCGTACCGGCAAGGACCGCGTACAGGTTGAAGCCGTGAACGTGCCGGTCAATGTGGGCGAAGCGCGCGTTGCGCCCGGCGACCTGCTGCGCGGCGATGCCGATGGCGTCGTGGTCATCCCGCGCGAGCACGAAGATGCCGTGCTCGATGCCGCCGAAACGATTCATGCGGCTGAAGAGGCCATCCGCGAAGCCTGCCGTGGTGGCATGCGCCTCGACGAGGCACGCAAGCAGTTCAAGTACCACCAGCTGCAGACCCGGGGGAAATGAGCGTGAGCGCCATCAAGGAACACGATCAGGCCAGCACGACCCGGCTCGACTTCGAGCGTGTCGACGCGAGCGTAGTCGCGGCCGCGCGCAACCTGCCGGCTGCCACGCTGCACGAGGCGGGCGGCAAGATCGGCGTGCTGCCGACGTCGATCAAGCCCGTCGCGCCGGGCTTCAAGATCTGCGGCACGGCGTTCACCGTGCATTCGCCGGGCGGCGACAACCTCTGGCTCCACCGTGCGATCGTCGCGGCGCAGCCGGGCGATGTGCTCGTGGTGTATACGAACGGCGTCTACGACCACGGTTACTGGGGTGAGGTCATGACGACCGCGGCCCAGGTGCGCGGTCTCGCGGGCCTCGTCATCGACGCCTGCGTCCGCGATGCCGGCCTCCTCGAGCAGATCGGCTTTCCGGTTTTCTCGCGCGGCCTGTCGATTCGCGGCACGGGCAAGGACTACGGCGCGATCGGGTGGCTCAACGCGCCGGTGATGATCGGCAAAACGACCGTCGAGGCGGGCGACCTGATCGTCGGCGACCGCGACGGCGTGGTGGCGGTTCCGCGCGCCCGCGCCGCTGACGTGGTCGAAAAGGCTGCGCGGCGCGAAGCTGACGAAGCGGCGATCTGCAAGCGCATCGAGGCGGGCATGACCACGATGCAGATTTACGGCTTTCACTAACTCCAAGGTAACGAGCGATGGCAATGAGTGAGATGGCACCGGGGCAGGCGCCTGAACTGTCGGTGAGCGGCCGCGAGGCCATCATCACGTTGCGCCGTCCGCAGGTTGCGAATCGTCTTGAATTTGCCGATCTGGAGACGATTCGCGGCTTTCTGCGCGAAGTGAACGCGATGGAGCAGGTTTTGGTGCTTCATTTGCGCGCCGAGGGCAAGCATTTCTGCTCGGGCTTCAACATCCATAGCGTGGGCGCCGGCAATATCGGCGAAACGTTCGAGGCCCTTGCGGGAGAGCTCGAAAACGCGCGGCCGGTGACCATCGCCGCTGTGAACGGCGGCGTCTATGGCGGTGCGACGGATCTCGCACTCGCCTGCGATTTCCGCTACGGCGTGACGCATTCGCAGATGTTCGTACCGGCAGCGAAGCTTGGCCTGCTGTTTTATCAGGGTGGGCTGCACCGCTATGTTTCGCGTCTTGGCGTGAACATGGCCAAGCGGCTGCTTCTAACGGGCGCGAGCTTCGACGCCGAGCAGATGCGCGATTGCGGCTTTCTCGACGAGGTGGTCGAGCCCGGGCGTCTTGACGAAGTGACCCGTGCGCTGGGTGCGCAACTGGCCGGCATGGCACCGCTTGCGCTGCTCGGCATGAAGAAGCATCTGACGCGTATCGCCGCGGGCCGCTTCGATGCCGCGGACTACGCGCAGGATCTGGCCCGTGCCGACGCCTCCGAGGATCTGCGCGAGGGTGCACAGGCCTGGCAGGAAAAGCGCGCACCGGTCTTCAAGGGGCGCTGAGCCCCGGCCGTATTTTTCTGGAGGGCGCACCTTGCGCCCGGTCTTTTTCGAGGTTCATCAGGCAATGACCGCAGCGATCCATCCCTACGTGCGCAAAATCATGGACGGCGAACAGTCGCCGCCGCCGATCGGTACGACGCTCGGCACCAGGATCGTATCGCTCGACATGGAGGCGGGCCGCATCGAATGCGAGTACCACGGCTTGCCTGCGTTCGCGAACCCGGCAGGCCAGATGCAGGGCGGCATGCTCGCCGCGATGCTCGACGACGTCACCGCGCTGCTGTGCATGGGTTCGCTGGGCGAGGGCCAGCAATGCGCGACGCTGAACTTGAATGTGTCGTTTCTGCGTCCGGCGCGGCCCGGGCTCATCACCGGCTGCGCGACACTGGTGCGTCGCGGCGCACGCGTCGTCAACGCCGAAGGCGAACTCTGGCAGGACGGCAAACTGCTTGCGACCGCGAACGCGGTCAACATGGTGGCTTGATAGGCCGCCTCTTCGCGCGAGCGGCTCTTGCCGCGGCCCGCCCGCGGCACATGCAGTCGCGCCCAAGGGGCCGTGGGTCAGTGGGTCGGGTTGAGGAAATTTGATTTGAGGCGGAATGTATGAAGGTTCTGGTAGCGGTAAAGCGAGTTGTCGATGCGAATATCAAAGTGTCGGCAAAGTCGGATGGCGCGGGCGTCGAGATCGCGAACGTGAAGATGTCGATGAATCCGTTCGACGAGATCGCCGTGGAAGAAGCGGTGCGCCTGAAGGAAGCGGGCGTGGCGATCGAAGTGATCGCGGTGTCGGTCGGCGTCGCGCAGGCGCAGGAAACGCTGCGCACGGCACTCGCGATCGGTGCCGATCGCGCGATCCTCGTCGAGTCCAACGCCAGCCCCGAACCGCTGGCCGTCGCGAAGATCCTGAAGGCGCTGGTCGACAAAGAACAGCCGCAACTCGTGATTCTCGGCAAGCAGGCGATCGACGACGATTCGAATCAGACGGGCCAGATGCTCGCGGCGCTCGCGGGCTTGCCGCAGGCGACGTTCGCCTCGAAGGTGACGATTGCCGACGGGAAG
>CAYPWK010000276.1:0-7990 GCA_964414365.1 uncultured Burkholderia sp. | reverse complement strand
GCCGCGTCGCAACCCCATCGGCCGCGGGACCGGGAGCGCGTCGCGCGACCGCCGACATGGACCGTACACGCACCACACATGCCAATCCCGCAGCCGAATTTGGTGCCCTTCAGTCCGACCTCGTCACGAATGACCCACAACAGCGGTGTTTGCGGATCCGTGTCGACCGTGGCGGGACGGCCATTGATACGAAACGTTGTCATCGAATTTCTCCTGGCCCTGCGGCACGGATTGCTGCAACCTGTTTCGCGAGATCCGGCCACGGCGCCTTGGTCGTGCGGGTGCTGCGTAAATAACCGGCGATGCTCGCCACGTCGTCGTCCGTCAAGCCACGTGAGAAGCCAGGCATCACAATGCCGGCGGCGCCGTCCTTCGCGTTGATGCCGTATAGAATCACGCGAATGAGATTCGACGGATCGTCCAGAAAAACGGCGCTGTTCAGTCCCAGCTCCGGTCTGTTGGGATTGACGTCGGGCGCCCGGTTGTAATGACACGAGGCACACGCGGCGACGAACAGGCGCCCTCCCGCACTTGCCATACGGCTACGATCCTTCGCATCGACGTCGAGCGCCGATGACACCGCCGAAGCCGTATGAGCCGCCCTCGCATCGCCGTCGCCGATCGACTCGACGTAGGTCACCAGCGCCTGCTGGTCTTCGGCACTGAGAGTGCCGAGTCCCTGCGTGACGGGAGCCATCGGCCCTGCCGCTGTTCCGTGATAGTGGCTCGCTCCGGTGTTCAGATAGTCGTGCAGTTCCGCCGACGTCCACGGCACCGGCGCAGGATTGGCGGCGGTCAAAGCCGGAGCGAACCAGCCGTCGACCGATGCACCCTGATAGAGACGATTCGTGAGTTCCTCGCCCAGCGGACCGCGCGGCGTGTGGCAGGAGGAACAGTGGCTCAGCCCCTCGGCGAGATAAGCGCCGCGATTCCAGGCGGGCGATCGATCGTCTCGCGGTTCGAATCGCTCCGGATGGAAGAACAACAGCTTCCATCCCGCCTGAAGCGCCCGGATGCCAAACGGAAACGGCATCTCGTTCGGATGGTTCTCTGCGTGCACGGGCTGCTGTGTCATGACGAATGCGTACAGCGCGTGGATGTCCTCGCCCGACAGCCTGGTGAAGTGGTCGTAGGGAAAGGCGGGGAAAAGATGCGACCCGTCTCGCGCCACGCCTTCACGCATGGCGCGGAGAAAGGCTTCTTCGGACCACGAACCAATACCCGTGTCGCGATCCGGCGAGATGTTGGTGGAGTAGATGGTGCCGAAGCCCGTTTTCATCGCGTAGCCGCCTGCAAAGGGCCTGCCGCCCGTGACCGTATGGCAGCTTGCGCAGAATCCCGCGGCGGCAAGACGCGCGCCTTGCTGTACCAAAGTGGGCGAAAAGCTCGACGGGTCAGGCGTCGGCACTTCCGAAAGTGCCGGCCTCCAGGCGACGACGATAAATCCGCACACGCCTACGACAAGTACTGCCGCTACCCACGCCACGACGCGCCTCATACGACCACGGTCCGATCGTGGCGCTTCTTGTGGCGACGTATCCTGATCTCTCAACATTGCATGCCTCTCCAACCGTTGGCGTGTTCACCGACGAATTCACCGGAGGATTAAAGGAACCTGAGGAACCGGAACGGCGACCGCTGCAGGCGCCGCCAGAAATCTGTTGCCACTACCTTAGATGACGCCGATGCCTCAAACCATGTCGAATAGGCAGGGTTTTCAGGTCATCGGGAAACCCATCAAAAATGGACCGGATACAACGCATCCAGTCCTTTCACGAACTTGCTCGATTACCGAGATCAGTTCGTGCGCGCTTTCAGTTTCGCCACCAGGACGTCACCGAATTCCGGTGCCGACATCGGCTGCTGACCCGTAATCAGTTCGCGATCGACGACCACGTTGCTGTGCCAGTTCGCGACCGTATCGACATGCGCGCCCGCTTCTGCGAGTGCATTCACCGGGTAGAACTGAACATTGCCGCCGAGACCGTTCGGGCCTTCGAGTTGCTGCTCTTCACCCGTTGAGAACACGGTCATGTGATAACCGGCATACGGCCAGGCTGCAGCGAGCGAATTCGCCTTGCCGTCATTGGCGATCATCGATGCGACGAAGGCGTCCGGATCCTTCAGCGTGGACAGCAGCACGATGGGTCCGTGGCAGATGATTCCAGTCGGACGGCCGCTGTCATGAAAGCTGACCAGGATCCTGCCGAGATTGCGGTCCTTCAGCAGATCGACCATCGGGGCGTGGCCACCCGGAATGAAGAGCCCGACATAGCCGCCTGTTCCCTCGGCGACCACCGACGCGAGCGTCCTGGGATGCTTCAGCTGGGCGATGCCTTGCGCGTACTTCAGTGCGTCAGCGCGCGCTGCATCATCGCCGCCAAAAAACATCTTGTTGTTCGAATTGACGTCCATGACGGGCATGTCGCCCTTCGGGTTCGCGATGACCGGCTCGTAGCCTGCCTCGACAAGCTTGCGATACGGCACGACGAACTCGTTCAGGTAGTACCCGGTCTCGTAGTGCTTGCCATCGCGCAGGTCGAGCTCATGCGCGCTCGACATCACAACGAGAACCTTGCCGCGTGACTGTGCCGAAGCGCCCACCGGTAACGCAAAGGCAGTGGCCATCGCGAGCGCAGCGGCGCCGAATTTAAGGAGGTTCATGATCAGGCTCTTTCGCAATATGGGTTGGCGGACTTACTGGGCGGGCGTGGCGTTCGACGTGTAGCGCGGCGCAGCCTTGGCGTTCGCGAACCGGGGAGCCAGCGCGCGACGGTCGGCTTCCCACTTCGTCCAGTCGTCGCCATCGTGCAGCGTCGGGATGGTCACGAGTTCGCCCTGATCGAGGCCCGCGAGCGCGGCATCCACCAGATCGTCGGCTGTCATCGTGCTCGCGGCTTCCTTTTGCTTCGCATAGCCGGCGACGTCCCAGAACTCGGTTGCCGTCGCTGCCGGCAGCACGGTCTGCACACGCACGCCCTTGCCCGCGAGGTCGCGCTGAAGCGCATGACCGAAGCTCAGCACGTACGATTTCGAGGCGCTGTACACGCCGTTCAGCAGCTCGACTGCAATGCCGACCACCGAACTGATGTTGATGATGGTGCCCGAGCCTTTGGCGACGAACGCAGGCGCAACTGCGTAGGTGAGACGCGTCAGTGCCGTGATGTTCAGGTTGATCATTGATTCCATGGAGTCGACGTGACCATCGAGAACCGACGCGACCGAGCCGACGCCCGCGTTGTTCACCAGCATCGTGATGCGCGGGTCTTCGCGAAGCAGGGTCTCGATTTTCGCGAGCGCAGCCTTGTCGTTGAGATCGGCGGCAACCGTTTCGATCGTGCGGCCGGTCTCTTTCGTGAGACGCTCTGCGAGAGCGTTCAGTCGAGTCTGGTTGCGTGCCACCAGAATAAGGTCGAAGCCGCGCCTGGCGAGACGGTCAGCGTAGATGGCGCCAATGCCAGCCGATGCACCGGTGATCAGCGCGAAACCATTCGTAGAGGAAGTCATTTTCAGTCCTTTGAGTGGGTAGTTAAACCAACAGGGCGTCGGTTCATGGAGCGAATTCTGAGCTCGGCCGCCCGCGACCTCAATGCCATATATGCAAGGATTTCGGTCACGCCTTCGTCTACACCGCTGTCCGTTATGTGCTACCTTCAACGAATCAAGCCATGACTCGCGAGGCATCAATGCATACCGTCGGACTCGTCGTCTATCCCAACTTCCAGTCGCTCGCGCTCGCAGTGGCGAGCGTCTTCGAATACGCCAATCTGCTGCGCGGCGAAGCAGCTTACGAGTTCAGCATCGTGTCCGAGCACGGTGGACCTATCGCTTCGTCCCAAGGGTTTTCGGTTCATAGCGAACCACTTGCCAAAGCGGGCTACGACACCCTCATCGTGGCGGGCGACAACGAATGCCGCCTTCCCTCGGCTGCGCTGGTGGATTTCCTTCGGAAAGCGCCGCGCCATTCACGGCGAATTGCGTCGATCTGTACCGGTGCATTTGTTCTGGCTGCTGCAGGTCTGCTGGAAGGAAAGCGGGCAACGACACACTGGTTTCACGCGCGTGACTTCCAGAGGCAGTATCCGAACGTACAGCTCGAAGAAGACCGCATCTTCGTCGTGGATGGACAAGTCTGGACATCGGCCGGCATGAGCGCCGGCGTGGATCTCGCGCTTGCGATCGTCGAAAACGACTTCGGGCTGGACACCTCGCGCATGGTTGCGCGCAAGCTCGTGCTTTATCAGCGTCGCGGTGGCGGTCAGTCGCAGTTTTCGGCGCTGCTGGAGATGGGCGCGCGCTCGGACCGCGTTCAGATGGCACTCACCTACGCGAGCGAGAACCTGGCGAGCGATCTGTCGGTCGAGCGGCTGGCCGAAGCGGCACGGCTCAGTCCGCGTCAGTTCAGCCGCGTGTTTCGTGAGGAAACGGGTCAATCGCCCGCGAAGGCAGTCGAGCGGCTTCGCGTTGAAGCCGCTCGTCTGATGATGGAGACGACTCGTCACCCGATCGAGATCGTCGCGAGAGAGACAGGCTTTGGTGACCGGGAACGGATGCGTCAAGCGTTCCTGCGTGCATTCGGTCAGCCACCGCAAACCATACAGCGGGCGTCGGGTGTCACACCCGTTGCGCTTTAAGCGTAGTTCGCCTTACTGCTCGCCCGGCGTCCACTCCGGGCTATAGCCACCCAGCGCCGGGTGATACATCTCATCCCCGGAATGCTGGGTGAATTCGACGTTGAGCCGGTCTTCACGCAGGCCAAGAATTTCGATGCAGTGTGCGCACAACGCTTTGGCCACGTCCATACGCAGTTCGGGCGTTCTGCCCTTTCTGATGTCCAGCATCATGACTGCGACCGGAGTCGGCTCTTCACCGGCTTCCGGAATCCGCCAGACACCCCCATCGCCCAGCTCTCGAATCGCGACGCTGATACGCCTGATGTCGACCGACATCATCCGCGCATAGGTCTCGCTCATCTTCAGCGCCAGGCGCCGCTTGTCTTCCACTGAATAGTGGTCGTTTACGTCCAGTTGCAGGTAGGGCATGGTCGTCGCACTCCTTGAAAGCTCCATTTTTCACCGGACATGGAGCCTCTCCAATGTCAGATGTGCAAGGTTTCCGGACACGCAAGTAATTCGTTCTTTCGCCGTGGATCACTTTCCGAACGCCGCGGGATTGCTTGCGCGAGCGCTTTCATATGCGGTCAGGAATTCATCCGACGCGACGTGATCGGCGAGCACGCGCAATGCTGCGGCCGATTCCCGCCCGAGTACCACCTCGACACGCTCGTTGACTTCAGTCCAGTGCATGAACGCTTGACGAACCCGCGCTGCGCCTATGCGCGTTAACGCGGCACGTTTGGCCCGCCCATCCAGCCCATCGGGCCGCAGTTCGACCAGGCCGTCTCGAATGAGCGGCCGAAGCGCATGAGTTACGGCGGAAATCTGGATGGCAAGTCTGATCGCCAGGGTTAAACGGTCGCTCGCGAGGATGTCGGCCTTATCCGGTCCAAGCAAAGACACGTCCTGCCTCGGTGTAAGCGCGGCGACTACACCACGTGCCTTACGGCCTCTCGGCCGCGTCATATCGATCGCGCCGGCGGCCAGACAAGCCCGCTTACTGCGCCGTCCATCCTCCGTCGATACGCAGACTCGTACCGGTGATCATTGCGGCAGCTGGAGACGCGAGATACAGTACCGCCGCGGCGACTTGGTGACTTGAAAGCAGACGGCCCATCGGAATCCGGTCGAAGACCCAGCGCTTGAACTGCTCGTTCTCAAAGAAGGGCTGCGTCATCGGGGTATCGACGAACGTAGGTGCCACCGTGTTCACGCGTATTCTGGGCGCGAGTTCAACAGCGGCTGCCTTCGTAAGACCTTCCATCGCGTGCTTCGTCATGCAGTACACCGATCGATCAGGTGCCCCCACGTGGCCCATCTGCGACGAAATGTTGATGATGGCACGGTCACCGGTCGATTCGCATTCGAGCATCTTGCGAACGGCCGCGCGGGTTACCAGGAACGTCGCCCTGACATTCAAGCCGATGACAAAGTCCAGATCCGACGTTTTGACGTCCGCGAGTCGTGAAGGGATGTTGGTGCCCGCATTGTTGACGAGGATGTCCAGCGTCGGGAGTTCGGAGAATGTCCGCTCTAGTTGGTCATCTTTTAAGAGGTCGCATACAACAGAAGTGCAAGCGCCACCGTTTCGATGGATACTAGCGGCGACTTTATCCAGTTCCCCGGCATCCTTGCTGAGCAAATAGACGTGCGCGCCGGATTCGGCGAGCAAAGAAGCGATGTCCGCACCAAGGCCACGACCCGCGCCAGTCACAACAGCAGTCTTACCATCAAGACTAAAAAGTCCCTTAGACATATGTCCCTCTCTGATTCAAATTCGGTTGATTGATTGCTTCGCTGGCTGCGTCCACACCGTGTGCCCGCCGACTTGTGACAGTCCATTCGGAGGCAGGCGAGCAGAGTCGCGCACGACTAATTGACCGCTGACGATGCGTGGCCCCGCCGATAGGTCGCGACCACTGCAGGCTTCGACGAGGATCCTAACCGCGCTGTCCACCATCTCGTCCACGGGCTGTGAAAAGGTGGTTAGGCGATAAGCGGGTGAGGCAGCAAGCTGGGTGTCGTCGAAGCCCACGATGGAGAGCTCTCTGCCAACATCGAGACCAAACTCGCTACGCGCGACATCAATCGCGACCATCGCCATTTGGTCGTTCGCGCAAAAGATGGCGTCGGGACGCGTGTCCGCCTTGAGAAGATTTCTGGTGGCACTAGATGCCTCCTCGGCGGTGTAACTTCCGTGGACCTTGAGCGGCGGCATGGTGCCCGCCTGATGGAGTCGTTCACGGAAACCTGCTTCCCTGTCACGACTGGTCGACGAAGAGTCGAGTCCTGCCATGAAGGCAAAGTGACGATGCGAACCAGCAAGTAAAAAGGAGCCGATGCAGGCCGCGCCCGCTCGGTTATCCCCTGTCACGCTCGATACCGCTTCGCTGTCAGTCTTTCGGTTGACCATCACAACGGGCAGCCCGACCTCCGCACACTCTTCCGCCAGGCGTGACGAGAGTTGCGCCGAAACAAGGACCAGTGCATCGAGCCGGTAGCGCAGAATCTCTTCGAGTATGGGATCGGCAGACGTCCCATGCCTTGCCGTGAACAGCATCACCCGATATTCGCGCACCGAAAGCGCATCGGATAACGTGTCGACGAGAGCCGCGTAGAACGGATTCGTCAGTCCGGGTACGACGACGCCCACAATGCAAGACTTTCCAGTGATTAAGGAGCTTGCGATCAGGTTTGGCCGGTAGCCCAATGTTGCCGCCGCGGCGACCACCTTCGCACGCGTCCGGTCGGAGACGCTCGCGCCCGGCGTGAAGACACGAGACACTGCGGACTGTGAAACACCCGCGAAACGAGCAACCTCGTGTCCAGTGACGGGTCGCCTAAGCACCCGTGGTGGTTTCTTCTCGAAGATGTCGTCAGTCGCAAGTTGTTTCATTTTCTTGATGCAGTCGTGTGATGTTGCGTGAGGTGCGGTGGGTTGTGCCGCCCATGATTTCCAGGCCACTCCAGTTCGTCGAGGTACAGGTTCCGCCTCCATGCGGAAGCGATCAATCTCGACGGAGCGCGGCTCAGCCTTCATGCGTTCCGCTAGCCGGAATCAACGTCGCCGTTGAAGGAGCTTTGCGATCGTTGACGGCCCTTGCGAACAGGGCACAGACGAGCGTGATGCCGGCTGCAATCATTGCGAAGATGGCCACGGAGGTGTAGTCGCCGTACTTCGCGAGCAGCGCCGTCGCGATTAGCGGCGTCGGCGCACCGGCAACCAATGCCCCCAACTGGAACCCAATCGTCACCCCGCTATAACGCACCTCGGGGCTGAACATTTCGGCGAACCAGGCGGCCATCGGCGAGAACACGGCGGCGTGAGCAATCGTGAGCACCATGATTTCCGCAAGCAGGATCATCGTTGGGTT
>CAYPWK010000275.1:0-7993 GCA_964414365.1 uncultured Burkholderia sp. | reverse complement strand
AGCGGGCAACGGAGGGAGAAACGATGACAGTGCCAGTCAATCCACTCACATCGGCCCTGCAGCAAATGCAGGCGATGGCGGCCGAGGCCGCCGGCGGCGAGAAAGCATCCGCGCTCGGCGAACAGGCCGGCGCGGCCAATGGCGGCAGCTTTGCCGCCGCGCTCAAGCACTCGCTCGACAAGATTAGCGGCGACCAGAAAAAAGCCGACAATGAGTGGAAAGCGTTCGAAGTCGGTGCGTCGAACGTCTCGCTCAACGACGTCATGGTCGACATGCAAAAGGCCAACATCGGCTTTCAATTCGGCCTGCAGGTGCGCAACCGGCTCGTCACGGCTTACAACGAGATCATGCAGATGTCGATCTAGCCGGTGTCGCACGCCGAGCGCGGTTCGCCGTTCGTGGCCCGCTAATCGGCAGGCCGCCGCCCAAGGGGACTTTCTAAGGGAGCCCCAAATGGCGCGCTCCTTCGCGAATTTTCGATTTTCATCATATTTTTAAAATTGGCTTTCAAATGCTATTTTTTGAAAGTTTTTACTCAGAACTACAAGGTTTTGCGTCTAAAGCTTTCGCGTAGCTATCCGATAACCGCCTTATAAGCGAGGCATGCCACGTGTGGCCTGCCGGGCTTGCGCGGCCCGACGCTCGGCTCGCGGCGCTTGGGCGTCGCGGCGGGCCCGTTGCATTGAATTCAACCACCGCGAGCCAATTGACGAAGAAGGAGAGGCGCCGATGTTTTCCCAAAGCAACGCTGGAGCAAGCGCTTATGCGCGCGTCGGCGTCGAGACAGGGGTGATGGGCGCGAATCCGCATCGGCTGATCCTGATGCTTTACCAGGGCGCGCGGCAAGCGATCGCCCAAGCTCGCATGCATCTTCAGCAGGGCAACATCGGCCCGCGCGGCGAAGCGATCAGCAAGGCGATGTCCATCATTGCGGGCGGTCTGCAGGCGTCGTTGAACAAGGAAGTCGGGGGAGACCTGGCTTTGCGGCTCGACGCGCTTTACAACTATATGGTCCGGCGTCTCCTCGACGCCAATATCGAGCAAAGCGAGACGATTCTCGTCGAAGTCGACCGCCTGCTTGCGACGCTCGAGGAAGCCTGGGTCGCTATCGGCGATCAAGCGGCAAAAATGGCGGCACAGGGTACGCCGGACGTCCAACGATGACTGCAAAAGCCGACTATTTTGCTCGTTACGAGGCGATCGCGGCGATCTCCGCGCGCATGCTGGCGGCGGCGCGCAAGTCGCACTGGCGCGAGCTCGACGAGCTGCAGGGCGAGTATCGCCTGCTCGTCGACGCGCTATGCGATATCGATGCGGACGTCTCGCTCGACGAAAGCGAGCGCATGCGCAAGTACGACTTGATTCGCCAGATTCTCGCCGACGATGCCGCTATTCGCGACCTCGCCAACCCGAGCATCGCGAGGCTGCAGGTTTTTTTTTCGGCGCCGCGCCCGGCTCACGTGCTGAAAGGGTTGTTCCGCGCGGGATAGCCGCGCCATACCAGTCGCGGGAGACTGTATGACCGGAATCGACTCAACGCTAGGCTCCGCGCTGATGAGCCGACTCGATGCCCTCATCGAAAACGTCGGCGCGAGTGCGCGCACGACCGCCGCGCAAACGGGCGTCTCTACGCAGGCTGCCGACGCAAGCACCGCGCCGATTGGCGGCACTATTCCGCTCGCGGACGCGTCACCGCCCGCCTCGGCGCAAGCCACGCTATCTGAAGTTGCGCTGACGCTCGACGCTATCTCGCGCTTCGGCGGCGACGCCACGCCGGCCGTGCTCGGCGAAGCGCCGATATGGCCGGCGCCGCCCGCGATCGACGCTCAACCCGGGACAACAGAAGCAGCGCTTGTCGGTGCCGGCGGCGCGGCGAACGCCGGATCGTCAGGCGCCGCGAGTGCCGCGGCTTCCACGGAAACATCGATGACGGGCAATGCCGCCTCGTCGGCGAGCACAGCCGCGACGGCGGCGACCTCGGCCTCAGCCCTGCCTGTCGAAGCGCTTGCGGCCGCGCTCGAGCAGACTGTCGCCGAGACAGGCCTCTTCTACGAATCTCATCTTGCGCAGTGGCTCGCCGGGAGCTATCCGGCCGACATGCTGGCCAACGAGCCGCAGACCCGTCTTGCCGCCGCGGCGCAGCTTCCGCTCGTGTTTGACAATGCGGTATCCGCCGGCGACGGCGGCTCAAATGCGTCGTTCGGCGCGTCGCCGGCGACATCCCCGTTTGCCGCTTCAGCAGCCGCGCTAAGCGACGCAAGCTTGCTCGCCGGTGAATCGCCTCAGCATGCGGGAGCGTCTCAGTTGCTGGCGTCGACACTGCCCGGTGATTCGCGCGTTCCCGCTTCGGCCAACGTGGGCGCGCGTCCATTCGCGGGGCAGTCGGGGGCGCCAACTGCGTCGGGCGCCGCAGCCGACAGCTTGCGCCTCGGCGCAGCAGGCCCATCGTCAAGGGCGGCAGGGGCCTTCGGCGCGGCAGACGGCACGCTTGCCGCTGCACCCGCCTCGATCGCGGCATCGATTCATCCGGCGACGATCCCGCTCGTGCGCCAGCAGCTCGACTTGCTGGCGACCGAGCAATTCCGGTGGACCGGCGAAGTCTGGCCCGGCACGAAGCTCGACTGGACGATCGAGCCTGAGCCCGATCGCTATCGCGGCGCCGGCGAGCCCGATGCGCCGGACGAGCAGGCGTGGCGTACGCGTTTGACGCTGGCCTTGCCGACGCTCGGCACCGTCGATGCCGATTTGGTACTGAAGGGAACGAATCTCGTCGTTCGTGTGCAGGCGAGTCCGGCCGGGGCGGCTCGGCTCGCCACCGGCGGCGACGCGTTCGGCCGCCGGCTGCGCGCGGCCGGCATCGAGCTCGCGGGGCTGACGATTCGCGAAGTCGGCGGAGCCGATCCCGCCGCAACGGCGGACGCCGCCCAGGCGGCGACGTCGGCCTATGTGCGCGCGGCGGCGGCCGCAACCGATGCGCAGGCGCACGAGGCACCCGCCGCGGAGCCCCCGACCGCGTCAGAGGCGGGCGGGCGGCGTGGGTCGTCGCCCCCACTCGAGGGCCTCTTCGACGATCCATTCGAATGGAGCGGGACATGAGCCGCCAACGACGCCGAAGCGCGGCGGCACTTGCTTACGATGGCAACGGCGAAGGCAGTGCCCCGCGCGTCGTGGCGAAGGGCTATGGCCTTTTTGCCGAGATGATCATTCAGCGTGCGCAGGAGTCGGGGCTGTATGTGCACCGGGCACCGGAGATGGTCTCTTTGCTGATGCAAGTCGACCTCGACGCGAGGATTCCTCCGGAGCTTTATCAAGCGGTGGCCGAGCTGCTCGCCTGGCTCTATCGGCTGGAGAGCGGTGCGGCCGATGGTCCGATGCCGGTGGAAAAGGAAAAGCGAGCAGATGAGGCCGGCCCGCCGTCGTATCCGTTGCTTCCGTCGCCCGGATAAGTAATCTGAAGGGCGGTGATCAGAAGGGCGGTGATCAGAAGAGCGGTGATCTAAGAGCGGTGATCTAAGAGCGGTGATCTAAGGGCGGTGATTCGAAGGGCGGCGGCCCGCCCTTCGTCGACTAAAGAAAAAGGAATGGGTGCGAAAGCGGCCGTTGCTCTGAAAAAGCGGCCGCCCCGACGATCATGACTTCGTCGTCCACGCCTTCCAGCACTTCGCCCCCTTGCCTGCGGGAGCCGATTCGGCGACGGCCGCATGCTGCACCGACGGCTCCGACGGCAGTGGCGCATCGCCGACAATGCCGACGCCGTCACCGGCCATGCAAGCGGCAAAGCGCTTGCCGAACTCATCGGCTAGCTTGTGCACGCCGCCAGCGGTGCCGTTCGCCTGCCCGTTGGCCTGATAAGACAGTCTTGTCGACCCATCCCCTTCAGCGTCGAAATGGACGCGTGCGCTGCCGACGACACCGGCTTCACTGCCCGCCTCGCTTTCGAAGCGCAGCGTGCAGGTGTGCGGCGGATCGGTGTCGGTCATACGCATGTATCCTGAGAACCGCGCTCTGACCCCGTCGACCAACAGATTCACCGCGAATGCGAAGCCTTCTTCGCCATCCGCGCGTATCTGCTCGCATCCAGGGATTGCGGCGTGCAGGACTTCGGCATCGGTCAGCGCTTCCCACGCGCGTTGCTGAGGCAGGGGCAGCGTAAAGCTTTGCGTCAATTCCATTGCGTTGTCTCCCACTTGAAGGACGACCGACGGCTGCCGGTTCGACAATCGCCGGCCAATACTCATTATGAACTTCGCGTGACGAGACCGTGCACAAGCCGCCATCGTCGGCGGCTTGCAAAAGAGGGGACAGACGACGCGGAAGGGCCCGGTTAGCGCGACGCGGCGGCAAGCAGCGAGCGGCGCCGCGAGTAGCCGAAGTAGACGGTCATGCCGATCACGAGCCAGACGAGGAATGCGACCCAGGTGATCCACTGCAGGTTGACCATGAGGAAGACGCAGGCCGCCACGGCGAGGATCGGCACGATGGGCACACCGGGGCAGCGGAACGCGCGCGGCAGATCGGGATGCGTGCGTCGCATGATCAGCACGGCGATGGACACCATCGAAAACGCCGCGAGCGTGCCGATGTTGATGAGTTCGGCGAGCACGTCGAGCGGCACGACGGCGCCGACGAAACCGAAAAAGAGGCCGACGATCCACGTGGTCGTGAACGGCGTCGCGAAGCGCGGGTGCACGCTCGAAAGCCGCTTCGGCAGCAAGCCGTCGCGCGACATGGCGAAGATGATGCGTGTCTGGCCGTAGCTCATCACGAGGATGACCGTCAGCATGCCGAGGACGGCGCCGAGATCGATGAAGCCGGCCACCCATTTCTGCCCGGCGACCTGCAGCGCATACGAGACCGGATGGGAGACGCTCGCGAACTGCGGCGACGGCACGATGCCCGTGACGACGGCCGCCACGGCGACGTAGAGCACCGCGCAGACGGCAAGCGAGGCGATGATGCCGATCGGCAGATCGCGCCTCGGATTCTTGACCTCCTCGGCCGCCGACGACACTGAATCGAAGCCAATGAAGGCGAAGAACATCACCGCCGCCGCGCCGAACACGCCATGCCAGCCGTGCGCCATGAACGGTTGCCAGTTCGCCGGCTCGACATGAAATGCGCCCACGGCGATCACGGCCAGCACCACCGTCACCTTGATCGCGACCATCAGATTGTTGACGCGTGTCGATTCGCGCACGCCCAGCGAGAGCAGCGTCGTGATGACCATCATGACGAGGAAGGCCGGCAAATTGAAAAGCGTGACCGCGCCGGGCAGGGTGCCGGGCGCCGCCGTGAGCGCGACGGGCAGCTTCAGCCCGAAGCCAGCCAAGAGCGACTGCAGATAACCGGACCAGCCGACCGAGACTGCCGAAGTCGCGAGCCCGTACTCGAGCATGAGATCCCAGCCGATGACCCAGGCGGCCAGCTCGCCGAGCGTTGCATAGGAGTACGTATAAATCGAGCCGGCGACGGGGATCGTCGAGGCGAACTCCGCGTAGGCGAGCCCCGCGAGCGCGCAGGCGAACGCCGCGATGATGAAGGAAATCATGAGCGCCGGGCCTGCCTGAACGGCGCCCGTGCCCGTCAGCACGAAAATGCCGGTGCCGATGATGGCTCCGATGCCGAGGAACGTCAGATCGAGTGCGCCGAGCGCCTTCTTGAGGCCCGTGCGCTCGGCGCTGGCGATCATCTGTTCGATGTTCTTTTTGCGGAAGAGGGACATTGAGGCAGGCTCCTGCCGATTGCACCTGGATGGTGCGTTCCGGCCATATGGAAAGCCTGCGATTTTAGCCGATGTTGGTTGGCAGGCTTCCGGAGGAGCAAGAAATCCGAAATTTCGCCTATCCATGCACCATAACAATGCAGGAGAGGAGCGCGAGCGGCCCCTCGGCCCGCCAGCGCCGCAGCCTCGACCGTCAGCTCGGCGATGCGTTGATGGCGGGATTGAAGTCGATGAGGCGATTGCTCATCACATAGAACGTCAGCTCGGCGTTGTTGCTGAGCTTCATCTTCTCGAGCAGGCGTGTGCGATAGACGCTCACCGTCTTCACCGAGAGCGAAAGCGTATGGGCGATGTCGGTCAGCCGCTTGCCCGACGCGAGCATGCAAAGCGTCTGATACTCGCGGTCCGAAAGCTTCTCGTGCGGGAGCGGCTCGTTCTCGACCGAAACGTATTCGGCGAGCGCTTGCGCGAGGGCGGGGCTCACGTACTTGCGTCCGCTGGCCACTTGCCGTATCGCGTCGATCATCTGGGCGGCCGTCACGGTCTTCGACAGATAGCCGGCTGCGCCCGCCTTCAACGAACGCACCGCGTACTGGTCTTCGCCAAACATCGAGAACATGACGACGGGTGTGCCAGGCGCGCGGCGCTTCGCGCGCTTCAGCACTTCGACGCCGTTGATGTCGGGCAGCGAGATGTCGAGCAGGATGACGTCGAATGGATGCTCGCCGTCGAGGCTCGCGAGCGCTTGTGCGCCGGTGTCGGCTTCGACGACATCGCGCGCCACGCCGTGTGTCAGTAGCAGCTGTCGTACGCCTTGGCGCACGATCGCATGGTCGTCGACGAGCAGCATCCGCAGCGACATCGCTTACCTCGCCGATGCCGCATCGCGGCGCGCGGCCGCGCCGCTTTGCGTGCCGTTTGTGTTGGTCGCGGCTGTGCGCGGCGCGATTTCGCCGAGCATCGCGTCCCAGGCGAAGCGTGCCCGCACGGTCGTGCTCGTGCCGATCGCGCCGGCTTCGGGGTTGCGCCGGCGGCGCGTCACCACGCGCAGCGAGCCGCCGAATGCCTCGCAGCGCGCGCGCATGCCGGGCAGACCGAACCCTGTCGCCGAGGCCTGATGGGGCTTGCGATGGCGGCGCGGGGTACTGCGGCCATCGTCCGCGATCACGAGCGTCAGGTGGCGAGCGTCCGTTTCGATGCGCACATCGGCATATGATGCGTTCGCATGCTTGGCGACGTTGCAGAGCGCTTCCTGCGCCACGCGGAACACGGCGAGGGCCGCGTCGTGGGTGAGCTGTGTGAGCCGAACGTCGGCCGCGCAAACGAAGCTCGTGCGCAGGGCCGTGCGCTCCGTGAACGCGAGCGTCCATTGCGAAAGCGTGCCGACGATGCCGCCTTCGAGTTGCGGCTCGTGCAGGTCGGCCACGATGCGGCGCGCCGCGTCGCAGGCGGCTTCGAGGGAGCGTTGCGCGAGCGCGAAGGCGTCTTCAGCGCCGGGCCACGCCTCCAAGCCCGGGAGCGCGGCTGCCATGCCGGCGAGCGCGAAGCGCGCGGCCGTCAGCTCAGGCCCAACACCGTCGTGCAGTTCGCGAGCGAGATGGAGACGGGCGGCTTCGCTCGCAGAGACGAGCTCGCCGGCAAGCTCACGCAGGCGCTTTTGCAGATCGGCCAGACTTTCGTTCATCGCTCAAAAAAGGCAGCTTCAAAAAGCTGAAACGACTCAACGCCTGTTAAGCAGGTGCGAAAAACACCGACGCAACAGGTAACGAAACTTACTTTTTGTAACACCATGACCGCAGGCCGGAAACGATTCCGACACTCGATCAATGCGGCGGATGATATCTCAAAAAAAGAGAAATGGTCAGACAGGACAGGCCTTACGGCGAGACCCAAGAAGGCCGGCCCAGAACGGTATGTCTCGATTTTGTAAGAAAAGTCTTACCATAAAAGCATCCGAGCGGAGTGGCGCGGATGTGACAGGCGTCACACCCGGGAAGGGGCAGCGCGGTGCGTTCGATCGGCGAAAAAAAAACCGGAGCAGTGCTCCGGTCGTCGGTGCCGTCGGTGGGCTCGGACTGCGGCCAGCGTGCGTCGGGCACGCTAGCGCTGGAGGCGCGGCTCAGAGCTCGCGTCTGCGCATCACGAGCGTTCCGTCCTTGATTGCGCCGTCTCGTCAGCCGACGAAGGCCTTTTCGACCACGTAGTGTCCCGGGTCGTTATTGCTGCCTTCCTTGAAGCCGAGCCCGTCGAGCAGCTCGCGCGTGTCGCGCA
>CAYPWK010000274.1:0-8084 GCA_964414365.1 uncultured Burkholderia sp. | reverse complement strand
CTCGGTACGGCATCACGACGGCGAGCGCGCCGACCGTCCGGCCGGCGGCGTCCTGCAGCGGCAGCTCCACTTCGAGTCGATCGCCGTCGCGGCCGACCGCGAGATGCGGCTTGCCGGAGTCGATGACGCCAAGGTCATCCGCGTCCGCCGGCTTGCCGATGCGCCCGATGTTCGACGCGATGATCGGATAGTCGCGCGTTCCGCCCGGGCGCGCGACGTGCATCGCGAGCACCATCACGTCGCTGCGCGTGCGGATCACGTCGTCGACGAGCGTCTGCGCGTAGGGATTCGCCGGGATGCCGGTATTCGCGAGCACCGGATCGAAGAGCTCGTTGCCGTAGCGGATCTGCCGGCTCAGCTCGTCACGGATCAGCCCGCCCGCCCGAATCAGCGCATCGTTGTCGAGGCCCGAACCCGCCGGGTAAGGAAACGTCACTTCGAGCTCGCCGATTATCTTGCGCGTGACGTCGAGCAACGGCAGATGAACCTCGACGTTTTGATCGGCCCGCTTGTTGACTTCGACGAACGGCGTACCGGTCTTGATCACTTCGAGATCGTCCGGGTCCGATTTCTTGCCGATCCGGCCGGCCGATTTCGCTGCGACGATGACGCTTTCCGTTCCACCCGGCGGACGCATGTGGAGGTCCAACTCGACAAGCTCCGAGTGCAGCGCAACCGTGCGATCGACGAGCTGCTGGGCATAGATCTTCGCGTGTCCTGGCTGCGGCGACTCCGCATTCGCACGCGGGCCGCCGTCGGCCTGCGCGTAGAGCGCGGGGGAAAACATGGCCATGACGGCCATTGCCACCATCGTCTTTCTCTTCACGGTCTCCTCCAGGTTGCTTGTGATAGTGATTGTCGGTCCGGGCCGGCCGCGATCGGCATCGGAACCGTCTCTGTCTGAAACCTGCGCCGCGACCGCATCAGATGTCCAGCACGAGCAGATCGCCCTTCGCGCGCGAGCAACAGGGTGTGAAATGACCGTTTTGCTCGCGCTCAGCGGGCGTCAGCACGCAATCGAGATGCTCGACTTCGCCCGCGATCACGCGCGTGACGCAAGTGCCGCAGACGCCCTGCTCGCACGACGTCGGAATCGTGATGCCGCATTCGGCCAGCGATGCCGTCACGGTCTTGTGCTCAGGAATCCGATATACCTTGCCTGTGCTCGCGAGCTTGACGTCAAACGCATGCGTCGCGGCCGGCTTCTGCGCAACCGACGCGAAACGCTCGCAGTGCAGATCTCGCTCAGGCCAGCCGCGTTGCCGCGCAGCGTACAGCACCGCGTCGATGAAGCCGGCGGGGCCGCAAACATACAGATGCGTGCCCGGCGCCTGAGTGCAGAGCACGCGCTCGATGTCGAATCGTTGGCCGCCGCGTTCGTCGCTGAAGTGGTACCGCACACGGCCGGCGAGCGGCGTGTGCGCAAGCCGCTGCAGAAACGCTGCGCGCGAGCGGGAGCGTGCGCAGTAGTGCATTTCGAAGTTGGCGCCGCGCAGCGCAAGCCGCTCCGCCATCGAGAGAATCGGCGTGATGCCGATGCCGCCCGCGAGCAGCAGCGAGCGCGGCGCGGACTCGTCGAGCGCAAAGTGATTGGTCGGCAGGCCGATCTCAAGCAGATCGCCTTCGCGCACGCGCTCGTGCATCGCCGCCGATCCCCCGCGCGACCGCTCGACGCGCAGCACGGCGATCAGATAGCGATGCCGCTCCCAGGGAGCGTTGCACAGTGAATATTGCCGCACGAGGCCGCCTCCGAGGTACACGTCGATATGCGCGCCGGCCTCGAACGGCGGCAGCTTGCGGCCCGCCGGATCGGTCAGCACGAACTCACGTATGCCATCGGCCTCGAGCGTCGTCTTCGCGACGCGGACCGTCATGCGGGCTTTGCCCAATGCTGGATGCTGCGCGCGGCGCAGGTAATTCCGGATGCCGGTGTACGCAAGGACGGGCACGGCAAGCGCGCCGAACAAAAGAAGAAGTTGCCCGAACATGCCGCCGACCGCGCCGGTATGCCACGACAGCGCCCAGAAATATAGCTTGTGCCCGAGGCTGCTCTGCGGATACGGGATGTACCGAAGGACCTTGCCCGTGTACGCGTCCATAAACAGCATCGTGCGTGCGTTCGGATGAGGGGCGTCACGATCGATCAGATACATCTCGATCGGATCGCGCAATTTTTCGGGAATGTGCAGCAGCGCATCCTGCGGCTCGGGCGACAGCGACTGCGCAGTTCGCCAAAAGCTGTCGAGCGGCAGGCGCGCCGCGTCGCGCGCCGGCACGGCCGACTTCGGAGCCTTCGCCGGTTGCGGCGAACCGACGATCGTATAAAGACCGTGCGCGTACCAGTCGAATGCCCACGGCAGGCCCGTCAGCACCATCGACAACAGGATCGCGCTCGCATAGGCGCCAGCCGACCGATGCAGGCGATGGGCGGACACGCGGCTTCCCGAGCCGGACCGAAGCGTCAACGCGTACTGCCAGCCGCGACGCGATCGTGGCCACCATAGCGCGACGCCGCCGCCGAGGAGCAGGATGCCGAACAGTATCGCGCTCGTGCCGGTGATCAGGCTGCCGTGTTCCATGAAGCGGAAGCGATGAATCTGCTCAATGGTGCCAAGCAGCCCACCATAGCGCGAGCGCTCACCCAACACAGCACCGGTGCAGGGATTGACGTAGATGAAATGCTGATCGGTAAAGCGGACCATCGCGGACGGCATGCGCTGCGTATCGCGCTTGCCCGCGATGATTCTGATGTAATCAAGCCGTGCTGCCGGCCGCGACGCGGCAGCATTGGCCGCGATTGTGTCGAGCGAAACGCGCTCCACACACGTCGGCACGGTGAGCAGATCGCGATTGAGCATCGGCTCGAGATCAGGGCGGAACACGATAGACGCGCCGGTTACCGCCATCAGGACGATCACGAGGCCGACAGTCAAGCCGGACCAGCGATGAAACCTCAGCAGAAGAGAACCGGATGTGGAATTCATGAGGTTGTCTGAGCGACGTCTGTTCACGCCAACATCTTTGTGGCCCAACCTGAATGAAAGCTGAATTTTGAGGAACGTCGGGGTAAATCCCGAGGCGTCAGCTTGATCGAGGGCGCACGACGTCGCTGCGCAAATGGATTCGAACGATGAGGTGAAAATGTAGATCGCGGCACGCACGGCGCGCCGACCTGAATCGAACATGAAGGGTTCCTGAATTTTCATTGAGGTTCATGAGGAAAACCCTCGTTAAGCCACGGTTTGCTTGTCGCGGCAGTCACGGTGCGCTAGCCTGCAGCCACCTCCGACAGGCGGTTTCATCATCATGAAGATCCTGATCCTCGAAGACCAGCGCAAGCTGGGCATGTTTCTCAAACAGGCGTTGACCGAACGCGCGTACACGGTGAAATGGGTGGAGACCTGCGCCCAGGCGCGCGAAGCATTGTGCGAGACGAGCTACGACGTCATCGTCCTCGATCTGGGCCTGCCTGACGGCGACGGTCTCGACCTGCTGCGTGAATGGCGTTCGGCCGGCTTCAACGAGCCGGTGCTGATCCTGAGCGCGCGCGATGCCGTCGAGGATCGTGTCAAGGGGCTCGACGTGGGCGCCGACGACTATCTGCCCAAACCGTTCAGTCTCGAAGAACTGCTCGCCCGCATGCGCTCGCTGCTGCGGCGCCAGTCGACGGTCAAGGACACGGTGCTGCAGCACGAGGGCATCAAGCTCGACCTGCTGAGCCGCACCGTGCATCTGAACGGCAAGCCGATTGATCTGACGAGTCGCGAGTTCGCGCTGCTCGAGATCTTCCTGCAGAATCCGGGGCGCATCCTGACCCGGACGCTGATCGCGGAGAAGATTTGGGAATCCCATTACGACGTCGACACCAACCTGCTCGACGTCTACATGAGCCGACTGCGCGCGAAGTTCGAGGCGCCACTTGGCAAGCCGCTGTTCAAGACGATACGCGGCGTCGGTTACCAACTGCTATGAAATCGATCGGCGCACGTCTGGCGATCTGCTACGTCCTCGCCTCGACTGTCACGTTCGCGTCGCTGTTCCTGGCCGGGCGGTACTTCATCGAACGCCACGCGATTCACGCGCTCGATCTGCTCATTCATTCGGAATTCGAACAGATTCGCTCAGGCGTGGACGCGCTCGGTACGAAGCCGGCGGAAGCCGAGCTGCGTCATCGTGTGCAGGCGATGACGAACGACAATCTGGAACTGTTCTTCACCGAAATCTACGGGCCGGGCGGCACGGTCGTGTTCCGCTCGTCCAGCCTACACGGGCGAAATATCGCACCTTCGCCACGACACGAGGCGTTCAATGTGAATGTCGACGGACTCGGCGAGCTGCGCGCGGGCAAGTTCGTGCTCGGACCGTATACGGTCGTCGTCGCGACGTCGAAGAATCACGTGCGCGTCGTGATGATCGGGTACGAATACACGTTCTACGGGCTGCTGCTCGTGATGGTCGCGGTCAGCAGCGTGATCGGCTACGGCTTGAGCCGAATGGCGCTGCGGCCACTGCGGCTGATCCAGGACACCGCTCACCGCATCCGCTCCGATAATCTGAGCGAGCGTATTCCGGTGTCCGGCGCGCGCGACGAGATCTCGGACCTGGCCCGTCTGCTCAATCAGATGTTCGACCGTCTCGAAGAGTCGTTCGACCAGATTCGCCGATTCACTGCCGAGGCATCCCACGAACTCAAGACTCCGCTGACGCTGGTACGCCTGCAGGCAGAGAAACTTGTCGTCGACGGCCATTTGGCGCCCGCCCAGGAACACGCGGTTCAAGTCCAGCTCAAGGAGCTGACTCATTTGAACCGAATCATCGAAGATCTGCTATTCCTGTCGCGAGCCGATGCGCGTGCGATTACGCTCGATCTACGTCCGCTGGATCCCGAACCGTTCCTGCAGTCGTTCGCGCAGGATGCGCACGTGCTCGCCGAGCACCGCGAGCAGCGCTTCTTCCTGAGCCATCACGGCAGCGGGCAAACCGCCATCGAGCCGAAATGGATACGCCAGGTGCTCCTGAATCTGCTCAGCAATGCGCTCGCCGCTTCGCCGCCGGGCAGCCGCGTCGCCTTGCGTTCCACGTTGATGAACCAGTGCTGGCAAGTGCGCGTGGAAGACGAAGGCCCCGGCGTGCCGGCCGAACAGCGCGAACGCATTTTCGAACGATTCGTGCGCATTAATCGCCCCGGCACGGAAAACAAGGGAAGCGGCCTCGGCCTGGCCATTTGCCGTAGTATCGTGGAACTGCACGGCGGCCGTATTTGCGCTGAGGCCGGGCCGGGCGGCCACGGGTTGTCGATGGTGTTCGAGATCCCGGCCACGACGCCGCCCGCAACCACCGGCGGCGCTACGTTGGACGTACCGCTTCATTCCCCCGGCGCCGCCTAGGCCCCGCGTGCGAGCCATTCACTGGCCAGCCGAGCTCATCCTGCTGCTCGGGATCGGCGACGTCCCCTTCCCGATGTTCACCGCAGGGGGACCGTGGAGTCGCAAGCGTATGTCGCGGCATCAGCGCAGCTTCCGAGACTCCAGCTCTGCCTCCTGTGACGTGAGCGGTAGCAGTCCCGAGCCGGTCTGCTGGCGTAGAACCTCCTGGCCTCCCGGCGAAAGCGCGATGCGCGCAAATTCCAGTACCAGGTCATCAAGCGGTGCGGCAGGCGACGCGGGCACGTAGATGTGCAGGAAAGGCGATAGCGGGTAGGTACTGAAGTGACGGCCCCAAGGTAGCCCGCGCGTCCCGCCCGGATATCCCTGGGTGTGAAGCCGCGCAGCCGCTCGAAGCCTTCCAGTTCACCGGGCCACGCGTCACGGGCAAGTGCTGCGAACGGCGAAACCCCTGCAACGATGCCGTCCATGCCCACAGCAGCCGACCTGAGCGTCATCCGAAAGTCCGCCCCCGGGTGCTGGCGCCTGTACTTGTCGCACCATGCGTCCAGTACTGCCAGCCTTGCGTCTCCCACGATAGTCACGATGCCCTGCCGTGCGGCCTGCCGGCGCGGCGGCGGACCGACGAGTGCTTGCGTCAAGCGAAGGATCTCGGATCGAGCCTCCTCTGCATTGAGCGGCACGTAACCGTCCGCCTCGGAGGCGATGATTTCCTGCCCTTCGCGGGACAGGACGAGCCGCATGTACTCAGCCGCGAGAGTATATCGCCGAGCCGGTTCCCTTGAGCCAGCGTTCGAATCGAACGTTGGGATGCAGCCTGCGAAAGCCCTTTTCCCACTTCGACAACAGCACCTCCATTTGCTCGCTACCGCTGACACGAATCGTGCCGCTGATTGAATCGGGAATCGCCGCGCGTGCCATGCCGGCGAACAGTGCCGCGAATGTGAGGAGGATGATTCTTCGCTTCATGGGTCAGTCCAGCTTCTTCAGTTCGACTTGGCAAGTGGTGCCGTTCCAGGCGCCCGTGCGCTGGGCGCAGAAAATTCCATCGATCTGTTCTAGCGCGAGTTTCGCGAGCAGATTGGTCGGATGAACCACGAACATCAATCTAGGTAGTCCAGGTACGCTGATACCGGCAACCATGCACGGCGTCGAGCTGAAGCAGTCTCCGAGTAGCGTTCATTGCTGAATTATGCTCTGATCGTCATACCCGCGGCGCAACTGTGGACTTCCACAGCTTGTCAACTTGCCGGACGCAATGCACTGTGGAAACATGGCATCGATCGTGATCTCATTACCCGACATAAAGGCTAACGGTCGGCTAGGAGCCGGGCTTTGGCGAGCGCTTCCGGCAGCGATCGCGCTGATGCTCGTCGTTGCCACGGCGGGCCTGTTCGCCCTTACCAGCACCAAGGAGCGCAGCGAGGCGGCGGCGCAGACGGAATCCGACACGCTTCTCGCGCGCGAATCCATTTATTTCCAGATCGGGCGCGAGATCGAGGCGTTGCAAAACCTCGCACGCGATGTCGGGCGCCGATCGCTCTCCGACGCCACACTTCGCGCGCGCTTCGACATCTTTATGCGCAGGGCCGGACAGGTTGAGGCGCTCTTCATCCTGGATTCGCGATTGCATCCCAGCTTCGCGATGCAGCGGCCAAGCGCCGAGCAGGATCTCGCGCAGGTGCCGCCAGCGTTTCTCGCATCCACGGCCCAAAAGGCGGCGCTGGTCGAGCGCCCTCTCGCCACCGCCGCATTCCAGGGTCCGCACGGTGTACGAATCGCCGTGGTCGTGCCCACCCCCGAGGCCGGCAGCTCGAGGCAGTTCATCGTTGCCGCTTACGCGCTCGACCGCCTGCTCGAGGAGATGGTCCCATGGAACCTCGCGCAGGATTACGAATTCACGCTTTCCGACGTGACGGGCACGCTGCACGCGCGACGTGCAGCGGCGAGGCCCGGCCGAGGCCTCTACACCCACCAGGAGCCGCTCGAGCTTGCCGGCACCACATTGTTGCTCCGTGCTGACAGTGTTCGCGGCGCGCCTGGATGGGTTGCCAATGCGCTGCGCGCCGGAATTGCCAGCCTCGCGCTTTTACTGCTGTGGAGCCTGTGGGCGTGGTGGCGCGATCATCAGCATTACAGGGCGGCAGAACGGCTGGCCGACGAGGAAGCGGCGTTGCGTCGGGCGATCGGCGACTGCAGCGTCATCGGCGTCAGCGCACGTGATCTGGATGGGCGACTGCGCTACGTGAACCCCGCGTTCTGCCGGATGGTGGGCTACGATGCTAACGAGCTGATCGGTCAATCTCCGCCGGCAAACGGATGGCTGCCGCCGCTCCACGGCGAATATCGCCGTCACCTCGAGCAGCTCACCAACGGCGATGCCACGTCCAGGGCTTTCGAGACACAGCTAGTGCGGCGAGGCGGCGAGGTCTTTCCTGCTGCGATCTACAATGCGCCGTTGCTGGACGCGCGCGGCAGGCAGGTCGGTTGGACCAGCTCGATCGTCGATCTCACGCAGCAGAAGCAGACCGAGGAGCGCGAGCAGTCGCGCAGAGGTTTCCAGCACGGGCTCAGCGTGCGGGAAAAAAGATTCACGGGCCACCGGAATTCCGGAATCAGGCTTGCCGGAACCCTTCATAACGTGGGTCTCACAAGGTCGGAAACCACCAAGGAGAAGTCATGAACACGCAGGTCAGCACC
>CAYPWK010000273.1:0-8133 GCA_964414365.1 uncultured Burkholderia sp. | reverse complement strand
GGGCAGCCACGCGGCGATCAAGACCGGCATGCTGGCCGCCGCTGCCGCATTTGAAGCCGTGCAAGGCGGCCGTCAGCATGACGAACTCACGGCGTATCCCGAAGCGTTCAAGCAGTCCTGGCTCTACGAGGAACTCTATAAAGCGCGCAATTTCAAGCAGTGGATGAGCAAGGGCCTGTATCTGGGCACGCTGATGGTCGGCATCGAACAGAAGCTGCTTGGCGGCAAGGTGCCTTGGACGCTCCATCATCACCATCGCGATCACGAGATGCTCGAGCCCGCGTCGAAGAGCGAGCCGATTGAGTATCCGAAGCCCGACGGCAAGCTCACGTTCGATCGTCTTTCTTCTGTATTCCTCTCCAATACGAATCACGAGGAAAATCAGCCGGCCCACCTGACGCTCAAAGACGGGAGGGTGCCCGTCGACGTGAACCTGCGGACCTATGCGGGGCCGGAAGCGCGCTTCTGTCCGGCTGGCGTGTACGAATTCGTGAAAAACGATGACGGCGGCGACCGCCTGCAGATCAACGCGCAGAACTGCGTGCACTGCAAGACTTGCGATATCAAGGACCCGACGCAGAACATCATCTGGGTCACGCCCGAGGGTGGCGGCGGCCCGAACTATCCGAACATGTAACTTCGCTTGACGCCGGACAGCGGCCACGAGGCAGGCAGCGGGTACTGACCTGCGCACGATGGCACACCGTCGGGAGATTCCGCGGCCTCATCGTCGCCCTCCCGTATAATCCGGCATGACTTCCTCTGTCTCCTACACGGCGAGCTTTCGAGCGGCGCCATCCGCGCGGGCATGATGACTGCAGGAATTGAGCGCGGGCTGCTAACCGCGCATGCCCCTTTTGCTCGAAGCAGCGAGGTGGCAACGGAATCCAGTAGGAGAGTGATGGTGTTTACTTGCAGAAACCAGAGTTGCGGCGCCCAGTGGGAGCCGTCCGACGTCGTCATCAAGGATGAAGGGCAGGGACTGCTATTTCGCTGCCCGATATGCGGCGCGCGCAACTATGTCGAGCGGTCGGAGACCAACGGCAGGGTAGTCTACAAGCAGATCGAAGGCCGTCCGTTCAGCTGATCCCGCGCCGCGAAATGACAAATAAATCGACAGCCTTGCCGTTCAGTGAACTTCCCCTTGCGCCCGCGACGCTCGCCAATCTGGCGCAACTCGGCTATGTCGACATGACGCCGATCCAGGCGGCGAGCCTGCCGATTGCACTCGCAGGTCAAGACCTGATCGCGCAGGCCAAGACTGGAAGTGGCAAAACAGCGGCGTTCTCGCTCGCATTGCTTGCGCGGATCGATGTGCGCCGCTTCGACCTGCAAGCGATGGTGCTATGCCCGACTCGTGAACTTGCCGATCAGGTCACGCAGGAAATTCGGCGCCTTGCGCGCGCCGAGGAAAACACTAAGGTGCTGACGCTGAGCGGCGGCGTGCCGATGCGTCCGCAAACCGCGAGCCTCGAACACGGCGCGCATATCGTCGTCGGTACGCCGGGGCGCATCATCGACCATCTGGAGCGCGGCAGCCTCACGCTCGGCGCACTGCACACGCTCGTACTCGACGAAGCGGACCGAATGCTCGACATGGGATTCTTCGACGATATCGCGACGGTTGTGCGTCAATGCCCGAAAGAGCGCCAAACGTTGCTGTTTTCTGCGACGTATCCGGAGGGCATTGCCAAACTGAGCCGGCAGTTTCTCCGCAACCCGAAGGAAGTGGTGCTCGAAGAGCGTCACGATGACAGCAAGATTCGCCAGCGCTTCTATGAAGTGACTGAGGACGAGCGACTGCACGCGGTCGGCATGCTGCTGAATCATTTTCGTCCCGTAAGCACCCTTGCGTTCTGCAATACAAAACAACAATGCCGCGACCTGCTCGATGTGCTGCGTGCGCAGGGCTTTCATGCGCTCGCGTTGCATGGCGAACTCGATCAACGCGAACGCGATCAGGTGCTGATCCAGTTTGCGAACCGCAGCTCATCGGTGCTCGTCGCAACCGATGTTGCCGCGCGTGGTCTCGACATCGCGCAACTCGAAGCGGTGATCAACGTCGACGTGACGCCCGATCCCGAAGTGCATGTGCATCGGATCGGCCGCACGGGCCGCGCGGATGAGGAAGGCTGGGCGTTGAGTCTCGCTAGCATGAATGAGATGGGGCGCGTGGCGAGCATTGAACAGACGCAAATGCGCGAAGTCGAATGGCACCCGCTTGCCGAGCTCGAACCCGCAAGCGCCGCACCGTTGTTGCCGCCGATGGAGACGCTGCAGATTCTCGGTGGACGCAAAGAGAAGATTCGTCCCGGCGATGTCCTTGGCGCCCTGACGGGCGAAGCGGGCTTTAGCGCTGCTCAGATCGGGAAGATCAACGTCACTGAGTTTTCGACGTACGTGGCGGTGGAGCGCAGCATCGCGCGCACTGCGGTCCGTAAGCTCAGCGCTGGGAAGGTGAAAGGCAAGAAGGTCAAGGTCCGCTTGTTGAACGAATAGCCGTCATAGCCACGGTTCATCCCCGCATTCCGCGGCGGACCAAGTGAAAATCTGCGTAGTTGAATCCGCTCACGCCAGGCATTCGCTCTAGGCGTGCCCCGCGGCCAACGCGCGTGGCAGATATGACGCACGCGCATTGACATCGTCTGATCATTGTGGCGCGACAGTCAAAATCTTCGGCGAGCGCGCGAATGTCAACTCTGTTCATGGCAGCGCCCCCCTCGCTGTGGCTTAAGACATCGTTGTATTGACGTTTCATGACAGATCGTAAGCGTGGAATGTCATTGAAAAGTTGCCTATAAATTGAACCGAAAAGCCATGAGTGTGACTCGAACCCTGAAAAGCCATTCGCGCGTGCGCTTTACGGTGCAGCCGTTACAACGAATCTAATGCAAGGTAGAACGGCTCTGTAGCGCAGACGAATTGTCATCTCATCCAGATTAATCGGTTTGCTCTTCACCCGCCCGCGCAGGCGGCTTAGGGCTGTGACTGACCTAGTGCAACCAACATCAATATCAAGCGAAACCAGCTTTACTTCCGGCCATCATGCTGAACCACGCTGGCGTGGTGGACGCTCAAATGGGGCAGTCAAAGCAAGACGCTGCAGACAACGGTGACTGCCGACTGCATCCACATCGGGATTTTTCGCGTGTAAGTCAATGCGGACGGGTGACGGTCATGTCGGGTTGGCCATTCGTACCGGTGGTAGCCGCGCTTGTCTTGCTCTCTGGCGAGAGCGGGGCAAAGCCGTATATACCGGAAAGCGACGGAGTGGTGCTCGAACGCCTCCCAGAAAAAAACGATCAGGCGCTCGCGCAACTGAAGCGCATGCGCGCGACGCTGATGACGGACCCGCGCAATCTCAACCTGGCAATATCCGTCGCGCGTCGCGCTCTCGAAGCGGGGCGGAGGCTGGGCGATCCTCGCTTCTTCGGGCAGGCGCAGGCGGCGCTGGCACCGTGGTGGAGCGGAGAGGATGTGCCGCCGAGCGCGCTCTTGCTTCGCGCGACGCTCAAGCAAAGCCAGCATGATTTTGAAGGCTCACTTGCCGATCTGGATCGGTTGCTGGCCGCGCATCCATCGCTCCCGCAGGCGCGACTGACGCGCGCCACAGTGCTCAGCGTGCGCGGGCGCTACGCGGACGCGCGGCACGATTGCGAGCAACTAAAGGGACTCGTTGCACCCATCGTCGTCATCGGGTGCGATGCGACATCGGCGAGCCTGACCGGCAACGCGGCCGGCGCATACGGGGCGCTAGTGCAGGTGCTTGCGCAAGGCGTCGGCAATTTGGACGTCCGCGAGTGGGCGTTGACGCTCGCCGCGGAAATTGCCGCTCGCCGCGGCGACTTCGATGCGGCCGAGCGACATTTCCGCGCCGCACTTGCGCTCGATCCGCGTGACGCTTATCTGCAGGGGGCGTTCGCCGATTTTCTGCTGGATCGCGGTCGTCCGCGAGAGTTGCTACCCCTGTTGCGTGACGCTACAAAAAACGACGCGCTGCTGCTTCGTTTAGTGCTGGCAGAACAACAGCTGCCGGAGTTGCGCGAGTCATTCGCCGCTCACCGTGAGGATCTCTCTGCGCGCTTTGACGCCGCGCGTCGCCGCGGGGACAGCATGCATCGCAGGGAGGAGGCGCGCTTTCGTCTCACAGTCGAACGTGACGCCAAAGCGGCACTCATTCTCGCGCGCGAAAACTGGTTGGTCCAGCGCGAGCCGTCAGACCTGCGGATTTTGATCGAAGCCGCGCGTGCGGCCGGCGATGCTGATGCGCTCAAGATCGCATCCGATTGGGTCGCCGCAACGCGTCTCGAAGATGCAGCGATTGTGACGCTGCTGCAGGTGCGGCAATGAGACGCGTCGTCCTCGCCTTTGTGCTCGCGTTGCTGATAGCGCCTGCGTTTGCGCATAAGGCAAGTGACGCTTACCTCACACTGGAGCGCAGCGGGCAAGCGCTGCGCGGTCGGTGGGATATCGCGCTACGCGATCTCGACAACGCGCTTGGGCTCGATGAAAACGGCGATGGGGACATCACGTGGGGTGAAGTGCGTGCGCGAAAGCGCGATATCGCGGCATATGCGCTTGCACACCTCAAGGTGTCCTCCGCCGGCGAGCTTTGTGCGCTTGAACCGACTGGGCAACTGATCGACTCGCACACCGATGGCACCTACGCGGTGCTGACGTTCTCAGGACAATGTCCGCGGGCGAGCCAAACACTTTCTATCGATTACCGGCTATTCGAAGGCCTTGATCCCCAGCATCGGGGACTTCTCAACTTCGTCGAGAACGGCCAGAGCCGAAGCGTCGTATTTAGCGCTGACGCGCCGCACCGCCTCGTCGGCACGGATACGGGCGGCCCGTTGACACAGTTCGCGATGTATTTGAACGAAGGCGTCTGGCACATCTGGACCGGATACGATCACATCCTGTTTTTGCTCTCGCTGCTGCTGCCTGCGGTGCTGATTCGTGAGGGGTGCGCATGGCAGCCCCGCGCATCGTTTCGGCGGGCATTCATCGATGTTACCAAGGTTGTGACCGCGTTTACGGTGGCGCACTCGATCACACTCACGCTCGCGGCACTATCGATCGTCGTACTGCCTTCGCGGCTGGTTGAATCGGGCATCGCCTTGTCGGTAGTGCTGGCGGCGCTGAATAACCTGTTTCCGCGCGTGGCGAAGGGACGCTGGATTGCGGCGTTCGGCTTCGGGCTGCTGCACGGATTGGGCTTTGCAGGCGCGTTGCACGACCTCGGGTTGCCGGCCGGTTCGCTTGCGCTGTCGCTCGCCGGATTCAATCTGGGCGTCGAAGCAGGGCAACTCGCCATCGTATTCGCTTATTTGCCACTGGCGTTCGCGTTGCGAGCAACCTGGGCATACCGGCGCTTGGTGCTTGCCGGCGGCTCAGCGGTGACCGCGACCGTCGCCATGATTTGGCTGCTCGAGCGGGCACTCAACGTCGCGATATTGAGCTCGTTGGCCGCCCGGTTATAACTTGAAGGAGAGCACCATGAAATCTGTTGCCCGCATCATGGGGGCCGTCACACTTTGCGCCGCAGCGCTTTGGAGCAGTGGAACGCTCGCTGCCAGTCACCGCGAGGCACCCCTAATTGCGAACGACCCGACCGCCGACAACACGGATTTTTATATGTTCCGGAGTTGGACGAACCCTAACAACGTCGTTTTCATTTTGAACGTGATTCCCATGCAGGACCCTGGCGCTGGGCCGAACTATTTCAATTTCGGCGATGACGTCGTGTATCGCATCAACATCGACACCAATGGCAACGGCAGGGCCAACGACCTGGTCTACGAAATCCGCTTCAAGACCGAATTGCGCGGGTCCCTCGCGAGCCAACAGCTGCCGCTGTCATACGCCGCGTTGCCGCCGATCACTGCGCTCGATGGCCCCGGCTCGGACGGCCTGATCCTGCGTCAGAGCTACACGGTGACGCAAATGCGTCACGGCCAGCGCACCGACCTCGGTACCCAGAGGATGTTCGCGGTCCCGTCCAACGTGGGACCGCTGACGATGCCCAATTACGAGTCGCTAGCCGCACAGGGTATCTACTTGCTGGCGAACGGCGGGAAGGTCTTCGCCGGCCAGCGCGGTGAGACGTTTTACATCGATTTGGGGGCGGTGTTCGACACGGTGAATCTGCGCCGCACGCCACCTGTGTTGACACCGGCGGAGGATGCCAACGATCACATCAATCCTTTTGGCAACGACATGTTCTCCGGCTTTAACGTCAGCACCATTGCTATCGAAGTGCCAATCAGCACGGTGACGTCCAACCCGCATGCCGTAATCGGCGCGTACGTGTCCACAATGCGTCGGGAAGGACGCGAGATGGGCGGCGATAAGGACGACGCCGGGCGCTGGGTGCAGGTGTCCCGCATGGGCAATCCACTCGTCAATGAACTGATCATTGGGACAGATACGAAAGACAAGTGGAACGCGACCGATCCGGCCCGCGAAGCGCAATTCCTGGATTTCTATCTCAACTCCAGACTGGCGACCGCACTCAACCTCAGGTTCGGCTTGACGATTCCGACGACCAACCGAACTGATTTGGTCAACGTGCTTCTCAAGTATCCTTCCCAACCGCAGACTGGGACCTGCGGCGCACATGATTGTTCGGAACTTCTGCGGCTCAACCTGGCTGTTTCTCCGACACCGCCTGCGCAGCAGCGTCGCCTCGCCGTTCTTGCCGGGGACAACGCCGGCTGGCCCAATGGGCGGCGCCCGAACGACGACGTGACGGACATCGCGCTGCGGGTCATTGCGGGCCGTCTGATAGGTGCGCCAACGGGCGACCTATTGCTGGGTGATGGCGTGAACTTCAACATCGGTGCCGAAGGCAGCCACTTGACCGCGAACGGTATCTACACTGTATTCCCGTACCTTCCGACACCGCACGACGGGAGAAATCGCCGCCATATCGACTGCGGTGAAGTGGGTGCAAACCCCTGCTGAAGGGTAAATCGAGGCCCGCCGCGAATCCGTAGAAGTTGTTCGCGGCGGTCGCCGAGGGGCGCGAAATTGGCCAATGAGCCGAACGGGACCGTAGTTTGCTGCCCCAAGAGCGTAGCAATCGTCGCTACGAGAGACCCGTACAGCGGCTAACGGGCGAGCAGTGTTAGAACGAGGACACAATGATGGAATTCACCAAGACTGAAGGCGCCCTTAACGAAGCAACAGGAGAGATGCAAGAAACGATCGGCTCTTTGACCGGCGACGCTGGCGCGCAGATCGCTGGGACAGCAAGGGAGTTGCGCGGCAAGGCGCAGCAATTATACGAGGACGTCACAAGCCTCGCGCGCGACACGATGTCGACCAATCCACTTACCGCGCTCGCGGGAGCCGCTGCGCTAGGGTTTTTACTAGGCGCGCTATGGTCGTTCAATAGACGCGATTCCGGTGAATAGGTGCGGCGCCAGCTTGCAGTGTCAACGGGAAACGCCCGCATGCGTGGAGCCACGCCATGTCGATTCATTCGAAGTTGAGCCAATGGGGCAACGTTAGCCGCTTTTGCGTCGAGCGCATGGCCGACTACAGCGAGTTGTTTTCGATCGAGATGGCGCAAGTTCGCACGCGCCTGCTTCGTGAAATCATCGCTTTCGTTGCACTGGCCGTGGCGGGTCTATTTACTCTCTCTTTCCTGTGTATCGCGATTATCGCGAGCGCATGGGGCACTCGGGGGTTTCTCCCCGTCGTCTGGGCCGTGGCGGCCGCGTGGCTCCTGATATCCACCATCTCATGGCTGACGGCCTGGATCGCAAAAGCGGTGCGGCGGCTTGTGGGGCGTTGATTGAGATTGAATTCGGCGGTTCAGTATTTCGTTGCGGGTGCGCACGGATAAAGCGAAGGACGCGCCTTGGCCGTAACTCGTTCGGTGAATCAAACCGGGTAGATCGGAGCGCGCTGCCGCGTCGAATTCGATGCGCGAGCTTTCACGGGTCGTTCACGCATCCAGCAGTGCGCGAATAGCGGGCATCATGCGCTCCACCGCAGCACGTCCTTCGGCGATGGCGGGCGCGGCACGGTGAAAGTCGAATATGCTCATTCCGCCCAGGCGCGGCTGAATAAGTATGTCCGCCGGTTCGCCCGCGAGGCGGCTGCGTGAGATGCGCACCTGCA
>CAYPWK010000272.1:0-8172 GCA_964414365.1 uncultured Burkholderia sp. | reverse complement strand
AGGGCTTGGTCTGGCGTGCATCGCGCGGCGTGTATGCGATGGAGGACTACAGCCTGTCGGACCTCCTTAGGCGTGCAGGATATCTCGAAGGACTCTGACGGCGGTAGCGGGCAACTGTCCGCGAGCCAACGAGGCGCAACGCCCAACCGCTCACCGCATATTCCCCGTGTGCCCGAGCGAATATCGCCCGGGCTGCGGCCAGACCGTAAGCCCATGCGGCTCCATCCCGACACGAACCGACTTCATCGTGCCCGTGGTCGTGTCGATCGCGTAGACGACGTCGTCGAAACGCCCCGATAACCAGAGCGTCTTGCCATCGACGCTGACGTTGCCCATATCGGGACTTCCACCGCCCGGCACTGGCCAGTTCGCCACGACCTTGCGTGTCGAGAAATCGATGACCGAAACGCTGCCTGGCCCATGCCGAGCCCCATGCACGAGATTCGAACCGCGATTGGAGACATAGAGCTTCGTGCCGTCGCGGCTCGGATAAAGACCGTGCGTGCCGATGCCGGTCTTGATGAAGCCGATTTGCTTGAAGCTGTCGCCGTCCACTAGATGCACGCCGTCGGCCATCATGTCCGCGACATAGAACACCTTGCCGTCGGGCGATACGCGCACGTCCTGCGGCATGCTGCGCTTGCCGAGCGTCAGGTAGCCCACGACGCGGCGCGCCGCCATGTCGATTTTTGCCAAGCCGCCGACGAACTCGCACGTAAAGACCGCGAACCGGCCGTCGATCGAAAAATCCGCATGGTTGATGCCCTTGCACTGCGGCACGTCGAGGCTCGATCGCAGCGCCATCGTATGGGGATCGCGGAAATCGAGGCGGGCATGGGCTTCGGCCACGACGATCGCCTCTTTGCCGTCGGGCGTGAAGTACATGTTGTAGGGATCGTCGACCAGGATGTTCTTGCCTGGTTTTCCTGTCTTCGGATCGATCGGCGTCAGAGAGCCGTCGGTTCGCTCCTCCGCGTTGTTCGTGACCCAAAGCGTTTGCAAGTCCCACGAAGGCACGATGTGCTGCGGACTGCGGCCAACCTTGAACTTGTCGACGACTTTATACGTCGCCGGATCGATCACATAGACGTCGTCCGAGCGCAGGTTCGGCACATACACGCGCGGTAATGCGCCCTCCACGGCCCGCGAGAGGTGCGTGGCGCCCGCCTCGCTGTAGAGATTGGCGGGATCGACGACCGCGGGCATGCCTGCCACGGTCGCAACGCTCGATGCGGCGGCCGCATACGAGCAGTTGACGACGACTCCGGCAACGAGAAAGAAAAGCCTGATGACAACGCGCAATGCGAATCGGTTTATTGGGCGCATGACGTGATCCGTTGTCGATGTCTAACGAAGGACCGCAAACGAAAGCTGGAAGCTGGAAGCTAGACGCGCGAACCGGCAAAGCGATGATAAGGCGGCGACGAGCCGCCGCATCGTTATTTCGCGCCCGTTTCCTTCCTGATCGCATCGATCGTCCGTGCGACGATGGCATCGGTGCCGAGTCGGCCGATATCGGCGTTGGCGCGCCGCGGATCGCCGCCGTAGACGCCCTCCGTCGCGCCGGGCTTCGGTGCGTTGCGCAGCCGATCGAGCCGCACCATGCCCGGTGCGACGGCGAGCAACAGCGCCGTATCGGCAAGGCCGGCGTGTGTACCGATTTCCTCATCGCGGTAGCCATGCTGGCGCAGGATCTCAGCATAACCGTCCGAGCTCGTCCCGTAGTACGCGGGCGGCACGAGTGCATGCCCCGCGCTCCCCCACGTCCGATTCAGTCGCGCAACGGTACGCTTGATGTCGTTCTGATAGCCACCATGGTCGCCGAGAAAAACGACGTACTTGAACCCATGCACCTTGAAACTGTTGGCCGCCGATTCAAGCGTCTTCTCGAAGACATCGTCCGTTACCGTGATCGTGCCGGGAAAGCGCATATGTGAAGTCGGCGGCGCAATGCTTCCTTCGGGGACGTAGGCGATCACGGGTGCGACGAGCGCATTGCCGAGGCCCTGCGCGATCCGCGCGGCGAGCACCTTCACACGTGCGTTGTGCTTGCCGAGGGCCACATACGGGCCGCTCTGCTCTGTGCCGCCGATCGGAACGATGATCGTCGTCTTTCCCGCGTTGACGGCGTCGCGCAGTTCGGTCCAGGTGAAGTCCTCGAGCTGCACACTATCGGGTGGCTCGGCCGATACGATTCGGCAGGCGAGCAGCGATACCAGCACGATGAACGCGTTCCGAAGGACGATGCGCATGGCGATATCGAAGCCTCCCCGAAAAAGTCAGGACGTCGAAGCACAGCGGCGATTATCGCTGATTCCGTAACGATGATTTCTCATAATAGGAGTTAACCCTTAATGCGAGCCTCGTTAGACTGCTTACATAGGTTGCAGGCGGAGAAAAAAAGCCGATGCAACCCAATTCGGCAAACAATTTCGGAGGTAAGCATCATGAAATCGCTCATCAAAGCCGCGGTCCTTGCATCGGTCCTGGCCGTTCCGGCCCTCTCGTTCGCTCAAACGGACACTCCGGTGACCCGCGCACAAGTCAACGCGGATCTCGTGCAATTCGAGCAAAACGCACCTCGCGGCGCTTTCGGCCGCGACCCGTACTATCCGGTTTCGGCGCAAGCCACTCAAACGCGCATCGCAGCGGAAAACAGCAACGCGGTCGCCTTCGGCGGCGCATCGAACAACGGCACTTCGGCATCGGGTAGCCGCTCAACGGCCACCCCTGGCGCGAAGTCGCTCTACTTCGGCGAATAAGCTCCAACCCGTCGAGCGAAGATAGGTCGAACCCGATGACGACGCGTCTTCGGGAACGAAGCTCGGCACTGCAGAACAAAGCCGGCTGGTCGTTGCTGCAAGCGGCGACCAGCCGGTGTCGCGTCGGTACCTCCGCTGCCGGAAAACCGGCGGTTTCGCCTAGCCGCGAATGAACGGCTAGGCGCTTTTTCGTTATGTCCATGATCGCGCCTAGGGGACCGACCGAAGCGGCGCAAGTAGCGGCATAATGCGCGAGTGTGGGCTTCGCCCGCTTCTGCCCTCCCTGGAAATCGCCGATGCTTCACGATCTCGTTGCGCGTTACGGCGCCGCGCTTGTCTTCGCCAATTCCCTCGCCGCGTCGCTGGGCCTGCCCGTCCCCGCCATGCCGACGCTCGTCGTTTTCGGCGCGCTCGCCGCGCTCCATCCGACTGCAATCGGCAGCCAGCTCGCAACCGTGCTGATCCTTGCCGTCTGCGCCACGCTCATCGGCGACTCCATCTGGTTCTTTGCAGGTCGTCTCTATGGCGGCGCCACGTTGCAGAAGCTCTGCAAGCTGTCCCTTTCGCGCGACACGTGCGTCAAGAAAACGGAACGCTTCTTCGGCCGCTGGGGCGTGCGCGTCCTCACCGTGGCGAAACTGGTGCCGGGTCTTTCGATCGTCTCCGTGCCGATGGCCGGCGCAATGGGCACGCGGTATCGTGCATTCCTCGCTCACGACGGCGTGGGCGCGGCGATATGGGCGGCGCTCAGTCTCGCCATCGGCGTGCTGCTCGCGCCGCAAATCGACATGTTGCTGCAGGGAGCGAATCGTCTCGGACATTTGACCGCGGTCGTCATCGCGGCGCTGGCGGTACTCTACGCGGGATGGCGCTGGATGCGCCGTCGCGCGCTGCTGCGCCAGCTCGCGTCGGCACGTATCAGCGTCGACGAACTCTATCGTCTGATGGACGACGAAGAGCCGCCCGTCATTTTCGACATCCGCTCCGACGAAAAACGGCGGCTCGATCCGTACGTCATCCCGGGCGCACGCTTTGCCGATGAACGCGATCTGGCCGGTATCCTCACGGCATATCGTCGCAATCAGAAGGTCATCATCTACTGCTCGTGCCCGAACGAAGTCTCCGCGGCATGGATGGCCAAGCAATTGGTAGCTAACGGCTTTAGCGACGTGCTGCCTCTGCGCGGGGGCATCGACGCCTGGCGCGAGGCCGGCTATGCGCTCGCCTCGCTCCCCATCGAGCCGGGCCCCGCCGCCAACGATTCGACGGTGAACCCCAATCCAAAGACCGTCTGAGCCCCGACGGTCAAGGATTGGCCGCGCCCCTTAACTGCTGGCGCCTGAATTCGCCCTGGCGCGCCAACATCCAGCCCGGATATTCGGGCGGTAGCGCGCTAACCTTGTCGAGCGTCTCGAGGTCATCGGCAGTGAGACGCACGGAGGTCGCGGCGAGATTGTCTTCCAGCTGATCGACGCGCTTGGCACCGATGATCACAGTCGTCACGGCTTTCTGGTGCAGCAGCCATGCAAGGGCGATCTGCGCGACTGAAACGCCCTTCGCTTCGGCGATGCCGCGCATGACGTCGATGCAGTCGTAGCCGCGCTCGAGGTCGACCGGCGGAAAATCGAACGTGGTGCGCCGGCTGCCATCTTCGGCTTTGACGTTGCGTCCATATTTGCCGGAGAGCAGCCCGCCGGCGAGCGGACTCCAGACCATCAGTCCCACGCCTTCGCTTTGCAGCAACGGCACGATTTCACGCTCCAGGTCGCGGCCCGCGATCGTGTAATACGCCTGCAGTGATTCGAATCGCGCGATGCCAAGTCGCTCCGAAATGCCGAGCGCCTTCATGATTTGCCACGCCGCCCAGTTCGATACACCGATATAGCGAACATGGCCCTGCTGAACAAGGCTATCGAGCGCGCGCAAGGTCTCCTCGATCGGGGTTGCGGGGTCGAAGCCGTGTACCTGGTAGAGGTCGATGTAATCGAGTTGCAGACGCCGCAGGCTCGCCTTGACAGACTCCATGATGTGAAAGCGCGAGAGGCCGCGCGAATTCACGGCTTTGGTGCCCGTCTCGCCGAAGACCTTCGTCGCGACCACCACATTTTCTCGAGGCACCTTGAGGTTCTTCAATGCCGTGCCCGTGATCGTTTCGGAGAGCCCTTCCGAATAGACGTCGGCCGTATCAATGAAATTGATGCCGCCATCGATGGCACGGCCGATCAACTTTTCGGCCTCGGCCTGCTGCAGCTTGCCGATATGCTCCCAGACCGCGCCTTCTCCGCCGAACGTCATCGTGCCTAGGCACAGTTCGGAAACGAAAAGCCCTGTGGAACCGAATTTTGCATAACGCATGACCCAACTCCCTCCATTGCGCCGTCGAACGGAACGTCAAGTATGGCCTTGACGGGGCTAGGATCCGATACCGAATCGTCTGCGATTCATGCCTGTTCCTATGCTCGCGCCCGAAATCGACACGGCGGCATGGCGGAAATAAACGGCAGCCCGCGCCACGCCGGGCCGACGTCTTTCGCGAACGTTCACGCAGCCAATGCTTGCCTGAGGTCTTCCGCGCTAAACGGCTTGCGGATGGCACGCCATTTGAACGGCAACGACGCGTCACCGATATCCATCGGCTCCCCCGACGTGAAAACGATGCGCAATCCGCTCGCCACATTTGCGACATTTCTCGCGAGATCGATCCCGGACATGTCGGGCAGGCGGATGTCCGCTAGGAGGGCATCGAAAGGCATCGCGGCAATCGATGTGAGCGCCTCGCGCGCATTCGTCGCCTTATGGGGGTCATGGCCGAGCATCCGAACGATTTCGGCGACGGCATCGAGCGATCCCGGGTCGTCGTCGACGACGAGTACGCGCAAGGAGTCCCCCGCCGGACGACTCAGCGATATAGAATCCGCCGCCGCAGCGATCGGTTCGACGGCCCGGGTGAGCTCGGGCGTGCCACGCAGCCCGAGCACGTGACGAATCTTGTGCGAAAGCTCTTCGCGCCCATAGGGCTTCGATAGCAGCTCGACACCCGGGTTCAGCCGCCCGCCGCGCACGATCGAGTTGTGCGTGTAGCCCGAGGTGAACAGCACCTTCAGGCCGGGACGAAGCTGTTGCGCCGCTCCGACCATCTCCGTGCACGACATCGATCCCGGCATCACTACGTCGGTAAATAGAAGGTCGATGTGCACGCCGCTTCGAATGATCGTCAATGCGTCATCCGGACTCGCGGCCTCGAGGACCTTATAGCCGAGACCTGCAAGCATTTCGATGGTGGTCGCCCGTACCTTCGCATCGTCTTCCACGACGAGCACGGTCTCGCTGCCGAGCATCACCTGAGAGCTCTCGCTCGTCTGCCGCAGCACGTCTTCGGCGTCGGTCGAGCGCGGCAGATAGAGCTTGACCGTCGTGCCGTGACCGACTTCGCTGTAGATCTTGATGTGTCCGCCGCTTTGCTTGACGAAGCCGTATGCCATGCTGAGGCCGAGGCCGCTGCCTCGTCCCTCCGGCTTCGTCGTGAAGAACGGATCGAACGCCCGCTCGATGACGTCGGGCGGCATCCCCGTTCCTGTGTCGGTCACGGCGAGCATCACATATTGGCCGGGTGACAAGTCCGACATCGACGCGACGTATTTTTCGTCGAGCACGGCGTTGACGAGCTCGACCATCACCCGGCCGCCTTCCGGCATCGCATCGCGAGCGTTGATGATGAGGTTCAGGATCACGTTCTCGAGTTGGTGTGTATCGACGAGCGTGTTCCAGAGCCCGTCCGCGATGACCGTTTCGAGTTCGACACGCTCGCCGAGCGCGTGACGCAACATGTCGTCCATTCCACCAACGACGCGCGAGAGGTTGATGACACTCGGTTGTAGCGGTTGTCGGCGACCGAACGCGAGCAGCTGCGACGCAAGCTTGGCGCCTCGCTCGAGCGCCTCGAGCGCATTGCCGACGCGCTGAGCGCTCCACTCGTCGCGCGCATAGTGATTTTGCAAGAGCTCAAGGTTGCCTCGAATCACTTGCAGCACGTTGTTGAAGTCGTGCGCCACGCCGCCGGTCAGCTTGCCGATTGCCTCCATCTTCTGCGATTGAAAGAGCTGGGCCCGAGTCTGCTCGAGCTGCTCCGCGGCTTTGCGCCGCTCGGTAATGTCGCGCGTCACCTTGGCGAAGCCGAGCAGCGTGCCGGCCTCATCGCGAATCGCATCGATGACGACATGCGCGAAAAAGCGGCTGCCGTCGCGCCGCACGCGCCACCCTTCGGCCTCGAACCGTCCTTCACGCGCAGAGGTCGCGAGCCCACGCTGCGGCAGGCCGGCGGCCCGGTCCTCCTCCGTATAAAAACGCGAAAAGTGCGAGCCGATGATTTCCTCGGCGGTGAAGCCTTTGATACGACGGGCGCCGGGGTTCCAGTTCGTCACATACCCTTCGGGCGACAGCATGAAGATCGCGTAGTCGGTCACGCCTTGGACGAGCAAGCGAAAGCGCCTTTCGCTCTCTATGACGGCTTCGTGCGCGGCGCGCTTGTCACTCACGTCGCGGACCACTTTAGCGAAACCGATCGTTCTGCCGTCGGGGCCGTCGAGCCGCGTCAAAACGACGTTGGCCCAGAATGAGGAACCGTCCTTGCGCAACCGCCAGCCTTCGAGCTCATGGCGGCCATTGGCGAGCGCGGCCGCGAGCGCGGCTTGCGGCACGCCGGCGGCTCGATCGTCCTTCGTATAGAACACGGAAAAATGACGGCCGACGATTTCGTCAGGTCGATAACGGTGAATGTATTCACCGCCCGCGTTCCACGTCAGAACAATACCGGTGGGACTCAGCAACGAGACGCAGTAGTCGATTGTCGATTTTTCCCAAATCGACAGCCATTCTGTTGCAGCCGGCATGCTACGCGGTGAATGCGCCAAGTTATCCTCCCACTCCGGTTCGGCGGCTCGTTCCGTTGCACTTGCACGGCCGGCCGCTCAGCGCTCGCCCTTTACCGAGCGCCGATGATGCGCTCGCGAAACACCGGGAAGCGGCATAAACGCGTGGCCGGGATCGATAGGATCGCTTATCTTACCGCGACATCGGCCGGCCCTCGAATTTGACCGAGTGGAGAACATTGGCGGCAGCATGTAGAAGCTGTTTATAAATACAGCATCTAAAGCAGCGATGCAAGACATCGGCCTGTCACAAATAGACGGGCGAAAGCCGTTTGCTCGCATCGCGAGGTGCGTGCGCCGGCGGCGGCAGCGGGGAACGACGTACTGTTAAAAGCACTGCTAGCGCGCCGCCCGCACGCGATGCGCCGGCGCGAAAAGCCGCAATCCGCTAGCCACACTGGCCGCGCCGGAGAACACCGCACCCGCCGCGAGCGCGAGCGTCGGCCCATGACGGCCCGCGATACCGAAGCAAAGCGCGACCA
>CAYPWK010000271.1:0-8176 GCA_964414365.1 uncultured Burkholderia sp. | reverse complement strand
AGCATGAATCCAATACCTTTGCGCCGGAACGGGCAGCGTGGTCGGCTTTCGAGAGAGGCGAGTTTTTGCCCGCCGCTGTGCGCGGGGCGCCGATGCTGGAAACGCTCGATAGTTCTGACCATCCCACGTTGCTCGCGGCGGGCATACGTGCCGACGAGCAGTACAGTGACCCGCAGGAAACCGCGGAATGGCTCGAAGCGCTGGAAGGTGTGGCGCATGTCGAGGGTGTGGACCGCGTGACATTCCCGCTGCAGCGTCTTGCCGAGCACGCGAATGGCATCGGTGTGTCGCCAACGGCGAACACTTATTCACTTTACCGGATGGCGTGCTGCGCGCAGACGCCGGAACAAACGTTAACGAAAGAAGGGGAGATCGATGCCGATCGAAGGACAGGTGCAGTATTCGCAGACTCCAAAAATCTCGAACGATGTTGTGAGAATTGGCGTGCTGACTGATCTCAGCGGCCCTTACTCGGATTACACCGGGAAGGGCTCGGTCGAGGCGGTGCGCATGGCGGCAGAGGATTTCGGTGGCGAGGTGGCGGGCAAGCGCATCAACATTGTGATTGCCGACCATCAGAACAACGCAGACATCGCGTCGACGATAGCGAGTGAATGGTTCGACGAGGGCGGGGTCGACATGATCCTTGACCTTGTCGGGTCGCCAACCGCGCTCTCGGTGTCCGAAATCGGGCGGCAAAGGCAGCGCGTGGTCATGGTGACAGGTGCATATTCGTCGCGGCTCACGGACGATGCGCGCTCGCCTTTTACGGTCCATTACCAGATCGACAACATCGCGCTTGCAAGTGTGCCGAAGCTGCTCGCGCAACACGGCGCGGGTTCGTGGTACTTCATTTCTGGGAATAACGCGTTTAGCAAGGCGATGGAGCACGACGCCCGCGCGGGGATCGTCGCGAGCAACGGCAAGATATTGGGCAGCGCGGAATACCCGCCCAACGCATCGGACTTCTCGCCGTATATCCAGCAGGCACAGTCCTCGGGCGCGAAGATGATTGCGATTGTCGACGCCGGCGGCGACATGATCAGCGCGGTCAAGGCGGCGAATGAATCGCGTGTCACCACATCGGGCAATCAGAGTGTGGTCGCGATGTTGCTTTCGCTAACCGATGTGCACCGGCTGGGCTTGCCGCTCACGCAGAATATTTACACCATCGAGAGCTTCTACTGGGACACGGACGACGAGACCCGAGAGTTCGCGCAGCGCTTCCACAAGCGCATAGTCAGCATGCCTACCGCGATCCAGGCGGCAAATTATTCGGCGACGCGGACGTACCTGAAGGCAGTCGCAGCAACCGGGACGAACGACAGTGCAACGGTGATGAAGCAGATGAAAAGCACGCCCGTGGATGACATCTACGTGCATCACGGTACGATTCGTGAAGACGGCCGGCTGATGAAAGAGCTCTATCTCGTGCAGGTGAAGACGCCTTCGGAGTCAAAAGGCCCTTGGGATTACTACAACACTCGTGCCGTGGTGCCGGCAGACGAAGCGTTCAAACCATAGGAATCCGAATCAACTTGAATCGTTCACTTAAACCCCTTGCGAGGAACCATGAGCAAACGCAATGTCGTCTTCGAATCGGTGACGGGTGTGCAGTGGGCGCGCGCCTGCGCCGCAGACCGTCGCTTTTCTTATAGCTTGTATGTGCCAAGCAGTTGGTCTGAAGAAACAGCGTCCTCCCACAGCTTCCTGGTCGCCATGCACGGTACTGGCCGTGCGGCCGACAGCACCCGCGACCTCTATATCGACCTGGCAGAAGACAAGCGGCTTATCATCCTTGCACCATTATTCCCGACGCATGTGACCGACCAGAACGAAACGCATAACTTCACGTGGGTCAGGTTCGGCGACATCCGTTACGACCACGTTCTGTTTTCGATGCTCGAGGAAGCTTCGCAACGTTACGGCATATCGGCCGAGAAGTTCGCCCTGACCGGGTATTCCGCAGGCGGTGGGTTTGCGCACCGGATGCTCTACTTGCATGCTGATCGCCTCTTGGCGGTGTCGATTGGCGCGTCCGGCTTTTTTACTCAGCTCGATCGCAGCAGGAAGTGGTTTGTCGGCATCCAAGACGTCGAGGAGCGCTTCGGCAAGCCAGTCGAGTTCGAATGTATGAAGAAAGTCCCCGTTCATGTCGTTGTCGGCGGCGACGATACGCACCCCGAGATCAACGTCTCGCCGGACAGCCCGTTGTACATGGAAGGGATCAATTACGGCGGTTCGACGCGGGTCGAGCGCGCACGGTCACTCCACAATCAGTTGGTCGAACATGGCGTGAATAGCCAATTTGACATCGTCCCCGGGGCGGTTCATGCGTCCAAAGAAGTCGCGCTGGCGGTCGACTCATTCTTTCGCAAGACACTCGCTTAATGGCGGGTTTATCGCTCGCCTATGGCCTCCGGAGAGAATTTCCCATCGATGTAATGAGGAGATGGTATGGACGCCTCCCTCCCGCGTCGGATCGGAGAGGCAGTAGGAACAGCGGAGCCCTCGCTGTACCCGACGGCATCAGAGTGCCAAAGTGGTTGCTGTCAAAACGACCACTGAGGGTAAGGAGGGCTCGAAATGAAGACTACGACATTTGGCGTGGACTTGGCAAAGCGGGTCTTTCAAGTGCACTGGGTAGACATGGACACAGGCGAAATCAACCGGCGGCAGCTCAAGCGCGAACAGCTCGTGACGTTCTTCGCGCAGCAAGCGCCCGCACTCATCGCGATGGAGGCGTGCGGCAGCGCCCATTATTGGGCGCGCCGCTTCGCGAGCTTCGGTCACGAAGTCCGGCTCATCGCCCCTTCATTCGTCCGACCGTTCGTGAAGCGCAATAAGACCGACGTAGCCGACGCGCAAGCGATCTGGGAAGCCGCACAACGCCCCGAGATGCGCTTCGTGGCTGTCAAGAGCGAAGCGCAGCAAGGCGTGCTCACGCTGCACCGTGTACGCGCACAACTGCTCAAGATGCGGCGCATGCAGATTAACCAAACACACGGCTTGCTATATGAGTTTGGCGCCGCAGTCCATCGCGGCCCGCACAGCATGAATGACGCGGCCCGCCTGCTGGGCGAGCTGGCCGACACCTTGCCCCCCATCGTCATCGACACGCTTCGCGAACAACTGCAGCGTATCGAAGCGCTCACCCGTGATATCCACGCCATCGAACACCGGCTTGCAGTATGGCAACGCCAAGACGAAGCGGCCACGCGGCTAGCAACGATTCCCGGCGTGGGGCCACTCACTGCTACCGCAGCCGTTGCCACCATCGGCAAGGCCAGCACGTTTCGCTCGGGGCGCGAGTTCGCCGCATTCCTCGGTTTGGTACCTCGACAAAGCGGCACCGGAGGCCGCGTGAAGCTGCTGGGCATCAGCAAACGAGGCGATGTGTACCTGCGAACCTTATTGATTCACGGCGCGCGCTCGGTGCTCGCACATTCGAAGCACCTGAGCGACTCGCTGCAGCGTTTGCTTGCGCGACGACCGTTCAACGTAGCGGTCGTCGCGCTGGCCAACAAGATGGCACGCATGATCTGGGCGCTACTCGCCCACGCTCGTACGTATCAATCCGACTACGTGGCCCATGCTGCGTAGAACATCAACTAACTATGGAGACTGGTCGCTGATAGGTTGCGCAGGTTGATACTGGTGATGGCGAAATAGGTCGGACCGCGGGGAAGCAAACCTGAATTTTGTCTTGTCCTTCGAGGACACTTCGGAGATGAGGCCTTCCCCGGCAGATTCCATCAGGGCCAGCGGACTACCGTCCGCATCCACAGGCCGGATATAAGTCTGCATCCTCTCCTGTCCGCCACACACCAAATATCACCTGGCAAGCCGGGAGGCGTCCATATAAGACAACATGCGAATACTCGTCGCAGGATTCAAGCATGAAACAAACACCTTTGCTTCCAATCGAGCCGATTGGTCAGCGTTCGAGCGTGGGGAAGGCCTGCCGAAGCCGGTGCATGGCGAGGCCTTACTTGAAATGATCTCAACGGTAGACGTATCGGCGAGTGGTTTCGCCCGCCAGGCACGGGACTTCGGGTGGACGGTCGTTCCAGGTTTTTGGTGCGGTGCAGTCCCGTCCTCGTACATCACCGCCGCGGCGTTCGAGAAGATCTGTGACACGATTCTCGCTGACGTGCGGCGACGCAACTTCGATGCGATCTACCTTGATTTGCATGGCGCGGCCATGGCGGAGTCATTCGACGATGCGGAAGGAGAACTGCTCAAGCGTATTCGGGGCATCGTGGGTAAGACGCTTCCAATTGTTGCCAGCCTAGATCTGCACGCGAATGTCACGGCCGCCATGCTGGAACACGCAGACGCGCTGGTTGCATTTCGTACTTATCCTCACGTCGACTACGTTAAAACAGGCGAGCGCGCGGCTGAGCTGCTCGAACGCCTGGTTCGCAACGACGGCCGCGAACCCTGCTCCAGCGAGCGACTGCCTTTTCTAATTTCGGTAAGCGTGCAGAGCACATCAGCGGAACCCGCTCGTGGTTGCTATGAGTTGCTCGAGGAGCTCGATAAGCGCTTCAACACCGTCTCGAGCTTCTGCATGGGCTTTCCGGCATCCGACTTTGATGAATGCGCGCCGGTGCTCTGGTCGTATGGGGAACGCGCGCATGAGACGATCGCACTGTTAAACTCGAACATATCGGAGCCCTCGAAGTGGCGGCTCAACGCGCTATCGGCGAGAGAGGCCGTCGCTTTCGCGCTCGAACGTGCTGCGGTGAGCTCCGGCGCTATCGTCATCGCCGACCTGCAGGATAATCCCGGTGTCGGCGGATCCGGCTCGACCACAGGCATCCTGCATGCGCTGGTCAACGCCCGGGCTGGTCGGACCTTCCCTGGTCGCGTTGCGCTAGGGGTGCTCTTTGATCCGTTGGCGGCTGCGCAAGCTCATCGGGCGGGCGTGGCAGGGGTTATAAGGTGCGCCATTGGCGAATCAGTCGACACGCCCGTGGGTCCGAGCGAGCCGCCCGTGCGGGGCGAATTCAAGGTGCTTTCGCTCTCCGACGGTGTGACCACTTTCAAGGGACCCAAGATGACCGGCTTCAAGACCCAGCTTGGCGCGACCGCCTGTCTGGAGATCGACGGCATTTTGATCGTGGTGGCCAGCGGCCGAGTTGGTGCGCAGGATCGTGAACTATTTCGTATGGTCGGCATAGACCCCGAAGCGATGAAAATCATCGTCGTCAAGAGTTCGCATCATTTCCGCGCAGATTTCGAAGGACTGACTGAAACACCGGCCACCGACATTGTGATCGCCCACGCGCCAGCGTTCTTCCTGGCCGATCCAGCCGATCTTCCCTGGAAGAAGCTCTCGTCCGCAACGCGCACGCGGCCCTGACTTCCAGTTTAATTGAACCAAGAAAACGGAGAAGATCGTGCGGGCTACAAGTTTGAACTCAAGAGAGCAAGCAGATGAGCGATCCGCCGCTAGGCTGCTGGCAGGAAAGGCCATCGTAGCCTCTATTCTCGGCAATACGCTGGAGGTGTTCGACTTCGTATCGTTCGCCTTTTTCGTCGTCTTCATTGGCAAGGCATTCTTTCCAACCTACTCAAGCTTCGGGCAGTTGATTCTTGCAGTCGCGACGTTCGGCGTCGGATCGCTCGCACGTCCACTGGGTGGCATTGTGATTGGGGCGTACGCAGACCGGGTTGGCCGTAAGGCTGCGCTCACCCTGACAATCGGGCTGATGGCAGTGAGTACGGCCTTAGTCGGCCTGACGCCGGACTATCAGACCATTGGTGTAGCCGCCCCCTTGCTGATCTTGTTCGCTCGGTTGATTCAGGGATTTTCGGCAGGTGGCGAACTCGGGGCGGCGACCACCTACCTGATAGAAATGGCGCGGCCTGAGCGGCGTGCATATTTCGCTTCGTGGCAATTCGCCAGCCAGGGCTTCGGTACCGTGATCGCCGCGCTATTCGGGTATCTGCTGGCGTTAATGCTGACGTCAGAGCAAGTCCAGAGCTGGGGATGGCGAATTCCGTTTCTCTTCGGCGTTCTGATCGCCCCGGTCGGCATGTATGTCCGAAGCCATCTGGACGATACCCTTGACGCGACGGAGAAGCACGCCGCCGCCAAGCAAATATTCGGTCAACTATTGCGTCATCATCGGTTAGACATTCTGTGGTCGTGCTTCGCGCTTATCGGTCCCACGGTCTCGTATTACATCGTCTCTTCGTATATGACAACTTACGCGATGACCGTACTCAAATTGCCTACTTCAACATCGATGCTGGATGGAATCGTTGCCGGTATCGTGACAATCGTCGGTGCGCTGTGTGGCGGACGACTGGCGGATCGTTTTGGACGTAAAAATATGGGCATTGGCGCGCTGGTCGCATTCATGCTGATGATCTATCCAGCGTTCCTGATTGTGTCGATATCACGCAGCGCGATCGTTATGTTTTCCATGATCGCGGTGCTGACCGCAGTGCGCATGACTATATCAACAGTAGCCCTGTCGCTAGCGACAGAAGCATTTCCCAAGGCCGTGCGGACCACGGGACTATCGCTCGGCTACAACGTTGCTACAACCGTCTTTGGGGGCACCGCTCAGGTTGTTGTTACATTGCTCATCAAGCAAACCGGCGATCCGACGTCGCCAGCGTGGTATCTGCTAGGAGTGAGTTTTATTTCGCTGATAGGACTTGTCATGCTAAAGGCGACTAAACATGCCCGTGCTTTAGCGTAGCGGCGACTTTCGTCGCTTTTAAACCCAACGCAGCACGTGGAAAGACCATCCCCACAGAGACAAAATGAGCACTATTGACACGAGAAACTATTGGTATAGATTTACCGGACATGAAAGGGTGGTGCACAACGTCAATGCGGCCGACGCATTGCCAGGACTCCTCGATCTTTTCGGATACTATCGTGTGTTTATTGTCTGTTCAAAAACGATAAACACCAAAACTGATGTTGTGTCAAAGATCAAGGCGGTTCTCGGTCCACGATTGGTCGGTTTAAGTGATGAGGTTGGTGAGCATGCACCCTTGAAGAATGTCATTAAGGCTGCTCGTCAGGTTCGGCAGACACAGGCTGACGTGATCGTATCTGTCGGAGGTGGGTCGGTCATGGACATGTGTAAAGTAATCCAACTATGTTTGTCCGAGGATGTCTTCGATCGTGCTTCCCTTTTGAAGTTGCAGTTTCGTGTATCTGACGATGGGACCGAGATGCTAACAACCTCGACCGCATCGCCGAGAATTCGACAGATTGCAATTCCGACCACTCTAGCTTGTGCAGAGTGGACTCCGGGTAGCACGCCGATCGACGAAGAAACCCACCTTAAAGCGCGCTTTATAGTTCCAGATGGATCTCCAAAGGCTATCATCTACGATCCGGCGGTGTTGGCTCAAACACCTCTGCGTCTTCTGCTATCCACCGGTATCCGTGGTCTCGACCATGCGATCAATACTGCTTGTTCCTCATCACCGCATCCGTTCGCGAGTGTCTTAGCAGAAAAAGCTGTACAGCTTTTCATGGAAAACCTGCCGCGTCTGAAAGACCCTGCGGATCGCCAGGCGTACACGAACTGTCAACTAGCTGCGTGGTACACCGGCATGGGGCAAATGTCGGTGCCGCACGGATTCAGCCACTGGATGGTCCATATCATTGGACCCTACGGGTCCGTCGCGCATAGCGACGCTGCATGCGTCTTGATGTTGGCTCAAGCAAAATGGCTAGAAGGCTGGGCTATCTCTGAACACGAGCGGCTCGTCAAGGCTCTCGGCTACGCACATGACCGGCCTTTTCATGAATTTTTGGAGGATTTGTTGAAGGAGCTCCATCTGCCGACGGCATTGGAAGACCTAAGGTTGAGCAGGGAAATGGTTGATGCAATGATTGAGCCGGCGCTCGAGCACCCGATGGTGACCCGCAACAATATTCGGCCCATTACGACGGCAGCTGATATCAAGGCGGTCTTAGCGTTTGCGTGGCGGCAGGATGCGCCGTACCCACTCGATAGGAAAATTTGACGCTGATGCGGGGAAACCCGTCGCCCCGAAAATTCACAACACCCGGGCATTTTTGCCCGCGAAGTAATGCTGCATCTGTTGCCGTGCCGCGACTGTGATAGAGGCCGGGTGTCCCGAGCGGATCTGGTGCAAATAGTCGATCCTAAAAGATTGTTGATAAAGAGAGGAT
>CAYPWK010000270.1:0-8215 GCA_964414365.1 uncultured Burkholderia sp. | reverse complement strand
AATGGGCCAGTGCCGGCATCACCGTGAACGCGATTGCGCCGGGAATCGTCGATACCCCGCTCTTTCGCACGTTCGATCCCGATCTTCAGGAGCGGCTCGAGAAGTCCGTGCCCGTGCAGCGCATCGGCACACCGGACGACATCGCACAGGCGGTGCTGTTCTTCGCGCAACGTGAAGCCTCATACATCACGGGGCAGACGCTCTACGTGTGCGGCGGCCGGTCACTGTCGTCACCGAGCGTATGACGGAGGATGTCATGACAGTTCAATACAGCGTGTCGGACCACGTCGCCGTCATCTGCCTGGACCGCCCCGAGGCGCTCAATGCGCTCGACCTCGATAGCCTCAAGACGCTTCGCACAGCGCTCTGCACCGCGCGCGACGACGATGAGGTGCGCGTGATCGTGCTCACGGGCGCGGGACGCAAGTCGTTCTGCGTCGGCGCCGATCTGAAGAATACGTTGCCTCCTTCGACGAACTTCGGGTCGTCGTTCGTCCGGTCGATCGACCTCGCGGCAGCCGAAGGCATCTATGTCCGGCTGATGGACTTGAGTTCCCTGCGCATCTTCAAGCCGATGATCGCGGCGATCAACGGCTATTGCCTTGGCGGCGGGCTCGAGCTTGCGTTGCAGTGCGATCTGCGGATCGCCTCGAACAATGCGGTGTTCGGCTTGCCGGAAGCCGCCGTCGCGAGCATCCCGGCCGTGTGCGGCATTCAGGCGCTGCAAAAAGCGGTGCCGTCAGCGATCGCGATGAAGATGTTGCTGACGGGCGGCAAGATCGATGCGTCATACGCGGAGCGGGTGGGGCTGATATCGGACGTCGTCGAGCCCGAAGCGCTGATCGACAAGGCGCTCGAACTCGCGGGCACGATTGCGGCGAACGGCCCGCTCGCCGTGCAGATGATCAAGAAGGTGGCGCAGACGAGCAGCAACGTGCCGCTCACGCAGGCGCTCGAATTCACGGAACTGGCATGGGGCGCGATGCGCGATTCCGAAGATCGCGTCGAAGGCCGCAAGGCGTTCGCCGAAAAGCGCAAGCCTCAATTCAAAGGGCGCTAGACGACGTGCAACGGCGCGTCAGCCGTTTGCTTCACCGATCGACAGAAGCCAGTTGCGGAAGGCGGCGAACTCGGGTTTCGACAGATGCTCGCGCGGGTAGACGAGGTAATACGTGAACGCGCCCAGATCGAGCACGAACGAAAAGGGCATCACGAGCGTGCCTTCGCGCAGTTGATCGGCGACGAGCACGCGCTGCGCCATCGCGATGCCATGCCCTTGCGTTGCCGCGAAATACGCAAGGATCGAGCTTTCGTAGCTGAGGCCACTCAACGGATTGACGCCACGCACGCCTGCGGCGTCGAGCCATTTGGCCCAGTCCTCGCGGCGCGCCATCGAATGCAGCAGAGGCACGCTGCGCAGACTCTCGGGCGTTGCGTCATTCAGGTCGGGATGCTCGCGCAGGAACTCGGGGCTGCACACGGGCACCAGTTCGTTCGGCACGAGCCGGTCGGCGCCGATATCGGACGAGGGCGCATGCGAGAGACGGATCGCCGCATCGACGTCCTCGGTATTGAAGTCGACGGGCTGCAGTGACGTCGTGAGGCTGACTTCGATGTCCGGATGCTCGCGGTGAAACGTCGACAGGCGTGGCAACAGCCAGTTCATCGAGAACGTCGTATAGCCGCGAATCTTGAGTGTGCGGCGGCGCCGCGCTTCCGTGAGATTGATCGTCGCGGTGCGCATGGTTTCGAAACCGCGCGCGACATCGGCGAGATAGCGTTCCCCCATCGGCGTCAACGCAATGGCGCGATGGCCGCGCTCGAACAGTTGCACGCCGAGCTGTTCTTCGAGCAGCTTGATCTGGCGGCTGACGGCTGCGGGCGTGACGTTGAGTTCATTTGCCGCGAGCTGCACGCTGAGCAGACGCCCGCATACCTCGAAGGCTCGCAGCGCGTTGAGTGACGGAAGGGTTCGCATCGAACAATGCTAGCACGTACGCCGCGTGGCGCGACCTGGGGAATCCGCATGGTGCGCAAGCACGCGCTCGCTTGAGCAATAGTCAATCGAGTGCGAAGGAAATGTCGTTTGTCGGCGGCTTCTGCGCGCCGTATCGTTGCGTCAAAGACAATCTGTTGAGACTCCCGGAGACAACCATGTTGGATGATGTGCGAGTTCTGGCCTGGGGCGCGAGCCGTGCAGTGAGACTCTGCGCAACGCTTCTCGAGCGCGCAGGGGCCCGCATCTGTGTTACGGAAGCCGCATCGCCCGACGACTTCGCGCACGACGTGATCATCGTTTCGTCGGACATGTGCGCGGCCACGCAGAAAAGCGCCATTGCGGAATTGAAGACCGCGCGCAAGCACATCGTGTGCGACATTACGGCGATGGGACCACAAGTCTCGCGCGCGGGCACGGCGTGGTCCGATGCGCAGGTTCAGGCGATCAGCGGCCTGATGGATACGACAGGGTTCGCAGACGGCGAGCCAGCACGGATCGGGATCCCGTTCACGGAGATTTCGGCGGCACTCTATGCGTCTGCGGCGATTGCAGCGGCGCTGCGGGTGAAGCAACTGCGCGGGATCGTGCAGAGCATCGAGGTCACGCTCTTTGGCTGCGCGGCAAGCGCGCTGACGACCTTTCTCCCGGCGGTCTTTGCTGGTGGTGCGGCCGGCCGGGTCGGCAATCGGCATCCCGCATGCGCGCCGTGGAACGCGTACAGGACGCGCGACGGCTGGATACTCATCTGCACCAGCACGGAAGAGCAATGGCGAAAGATCAGGAGCTTGGCTGGCGTGCCGCAACTCGACGCGCCTCGCTTCGCCACCTTGCGCGACCGCGTGCGCAATGTCGATGAACTGGATGCGCTGATCGGAACGTGGACGGCCACGCTGAACACTGACGAATGCTCGGCACTCTGCGAGCGCATCGGCGATGCAGCGGGACCGATCGTGACGGTCAAGGGTCTTTCCGCCGAGCCGAATTTCCGTATGCGCCACGCGGATGCGGCAAGACGGATCGACGCAGATGGTATCGATCGCAAGACGTACCGGCACGTGGCGGTATTCGGCGTGTCGCGTCTCGCAGATAACGCGCAGGTCACGTCGCAGACAACCGTCGATAACGACGCCCTCGCGCCCCATGTCGGCCCGCTGGCAGGAATCAAGGTCGTCGAGATCGGGCAGTACACGACGGCGCCGCTCGTGGGCAAGCATCTGGCAGCACTCGGCGCGAAAGTCGTGAAAATCGAGCCGCCCGATGGCGAGGTCACGCGATCGTGGACACCGGGGCAGGCCGGCACCAGCTATTTTTTCGCGCTCAACAATACGGACAAGCAGACCATTTCGCTCGACCTGAAGCAGGAAGCCGACCGCGCGTATCTGCGCACGCTGCTTGCCGACGCGGACGTGCTCGTCGAAAACCTGCGGCCGGGCGCACTCGCAAAGCTGGGATTCGGACGCGAGGCCCTCGGCGAGATCAATCCACGTCTGATCTATTGCTCGATCTCCGGTTTCGGCATCCGGTCCGCATACCCCGCAAGGCCCGCCTTCGATACCGTCATTCAGGCGATGAGCGGTCTGATGGACCTGACGCGCAGCAACGGCGAGCCGGTCAAGCTCGGCGCGTCTGGCGCCGATATCCTCGGCGGGCAGGCGGCGCTCTTCGCCATCGTCGCAAATTTCGCCAGGTCTTCGCGGCAGGCGGGGACGTTCGTTGAAATCTCGATGCAGGACGTAGCCGCGTGGTGCGCGCTGTTTGCGTCGGGTAATCCCGAACCACAGGGACTTGCCGTCTCATGCGTCGACGGCCATGTGTGGGTCGAAAGCGATATGCTTCACGATGCGGCGGCGCTCACGGCCCGCGCGATGGAGGTGCGGTGCGGTTCGCTGACGAGAAGGTATGCCGTCGCGGCGCTCGCAGACGCGGGGCTCCGCGCGGTGCCGATTGCTCGCATGCACGAGTTGATCGAGGACGGCGATTTTATTGCGGATTTGCTGAGCGTCGCCCGCGACGCCAATGGCACTTTCTGGCCAGTGCTGAAGGTGCCGTACCGGCTTTCGAGTACGCCTGCCCGCATTTTCACTGTACCGGGCGCACCAAGGTCCGCTATGGTATTGACCACGTGCGTCCAAAATTAGCCAGCGCACGAATCGCTAGCTTGATTGACGAACGCGACTTATTGAAACAGTCGGCGACGGCGGGCAAGCATGGACGATAGGCCTCCATATTGAATCCGTCGATTCGCTCGCGTGAATGCGGCCGTCAGACAGCGTGCGAATGGATAAGCGGATAAACGACAAGGCCCAGGAGCGCGGCCGCCGTAACGATGACCGGTTCCTGAAGTTTCTTGAAGCGCCATAGCAGGGCAATCGTCACGAGGCCGATGACGAGGGTCGGCACATCGATGATCGAACGCTTGGCAATCACGATCACCGAGCCCGTAATGGCGCCGACCGCCGCTGCGGTAATGCCGTCGACGAATGCCTTGACGCCTGGCAGGCGACCGTACTTCTTGAAGTACGGTGCGGGAATCACCGTGAACAGGTAGCACGGCAGGAACGTGCCGAGCGCCGCGACGAGCGCCCCAGGAAAACCCGCTACGAGATAGCCGATAAAGCCGACCGTGATGACAACCGGGCCGGGTGTAATCATTGCAACGGCAACGGCGTCGACGAACTGCTTATCGTTGAGCCAGTGGTGCTCGGTCACGACGCCACCGTAAAGGAACGGCACGATTGCAAGCCCCGAGCCGAAGACGAACGCGCCGGCCTTCATGAAAAAGACCCCGATCTGCGTGAGCTGCGGCCAATCGATGCCGGAAACCATCCCGCTCGCCGCCGGCAGATTCGCGGCGGCAATGGCGCTGATGCCGCCCTTATGCAGCCACTTCGGCGGAGCGCGCCACAGCCAGCCGATCAGCCCGCCGGCGATGAACAGCCATGCAATCTCGGATTCGGTCACGAAGGTGACGATCGCAAGCGTCAGGTAGATTGCCCACAGCAACTTGTCTTTGCCGACCGTCTTCGTGGTGAGCTTGTATGAGCTCATGGCGATGATGCCGACCACTGCGGCGCCCACACCGTAGAACACCGCCTGCATCCACGAAAGACCGCCGAAGTGCGCATAGGCCCAACCGAGCGCGACCACCATCAGAAACGAGGGGAGGACAAACGCAAATCCCACGAGGGTCGCGCCGACAATCCGATAGTGAACGTACCCGAGGTATATCGCCAGTTGCGCCGCGAGCGGCCCCGGCGCGAGTTGCGCGAGCGCGAGCCCTTCCTTGTAGTCCGATTCAGAAATCCATCCTCGCCGTTCGACGAGATCACGCTGCATATAGCCGGCGAGCGCGACCGGCCCGCCAAAGCCGAATGTGCCAAGACGCAACATATATCGGAGAAGTTGACCCAATGAATAAGCGGGTGCCGCAGTAGTGATCATGCTCAAGGACGTCTCCCCGTTTCCTCCGTTGTGGGTTCATGTAATACGCTACATAGTTGTCGATATTGATACAAGTTACTTCGGCGCGCGCGACGCGGTCGCTTCGGGCCCGTGACGCGTGGGCGGGCGCGCCGCATTAGAATCCCGTAGATCATGCAGACTGCTGGGTATGGCTTTGACCGATTTTCAGGAGGGTTACATTCTGACGCGCCATTGGCGTGACCTGGACACGCATACGGAGGTCGAATTCTGGCTATCCACGCACGCCGGGCCGCGCCTGTTGCGTTTGCGTCCTCAACCATCCGTCGCGTTCATCCCGGCCGTCCAAGAGGCCGAGGCGAGGCGGGTGCTCAAAGGCGAAGCGCGTGTCGAGCTTCGTCCGCTCTCGCTCACGGATTTTCGCCAGCGCCCAGTCCTTGGGCTCTATACGCAGCAATATCGCCAGCTTCTGCGCCTTGCCAGACGGCTCGCGCAGGCGGACGTCGACGTGTATGAGGCGGATATCCAGCCCCCCGATCGGTACATGATGGAACGCTTTATCACGGCACCGGTTCTCTTTCGCGGAGAACCGGACGAAGAGGGGCGGCTGCTCGACGGCGAAATGAGGCCGGCGACGCAATATCGTCCGCACCTGAGGCTCGTGTCGCTCGACATCGAAACGAGCGCTCAGTGCGAGCTTTATTCGATTGCCCTCGAGGGTTGCGGACAGCGTCAGGTTTTCATGCTCGCACCCGAGAACGGCGACGCCAGCGGGCTCGATTTTCAGCTCGACTACTGCGAAAACCGGGTGCAAATGCTCGAGCGCCTGAACGCGTGGATGGTGCGGCACGACCCGGATGCGATCATCGGCTGGAATCTCATTCAGTTTGATCTGCGCGTGCTGCACGAGCACGCCAAAAAATATGGCGTGCCACTGCGCCTCGGACGCGGCGGGGAGGAGATGGAGTGGCGCGAGCACGGGATAACGCAACAGCATTATTTCGCCTCGGCTGCTGGCCGCCTCATCATCGACGGCATCGAAGCGCTGCGTTCGGCTACATGGAGCTTCCCGTCGTTCAGCCTTGAATTCGTCGCGCAGTCACTACTTGGCGAAGGCAAATCGATCGACAATCCGTATCAGCGCATGGACGAAATCCAGCGCCGATTCGATAAGGACAAACCGGCGCTTGCGCGCTACAACCTGAAGGATTGCGAGCTTGTCACTCGCATCTTCGAGAAGACAGAGCTAATGGCCTTTCTGCTCGAACGCGCGTCGGTGACAGGGCTTCCCGTTGACCGCAGCGGCGGCTCGGTCGCGGCATTTACGCATCTGTACCTGCCGAGAATGCATCGTATCGGCTATGTCGCACCGAATCTAGGCGATGTCGCCGGCGAGAATAGCCCCGGCGGTTTCGTAATGGATTCGCGCCCGGGCATCTACGATTCAGTGTTAGTGCTCGACTACAAGAGCCTTTATCCGTCGATCATCCGCACCTTTCTCATCGATCCCGTCGGACTGGTCGAAGGCCTCAGCAATCCGTCCGACGAGCGCTCGGTGCCGGGCTTTCTCGGAGCGAGATTTTCCCGCGAAAAACACTGTCTTCCCGAGATCGTCCGCCAGGTGTGGGAAGGTCGCGATCGTGCCAAGCGCCAGCAAAATGCGCCGCTCTCGCAGGCGCTCAAGATCATCATGAACGCGTTTTACGGCGTGCTCGGCTCGACAGGCTGCCGCTTTTTTGATCCGCGTCTTGCTTCGTCGATCACAATGCGCGGGCATGAAATCATGCGCACGACGCGTGAGCTCATTGAAGCGCAGGGCTACGACGTGATTTACGGCGACACCGACTCGACTTTCGTCTGGCTGAGGCGGCCCTATGCCGAAGAGGACGCCGTGCGGACCGGCAACGCGCTCGTCGAGCATGTCAACGCATGGTGGAAGGCGGGGTTGCGCGCCCGCTACGGGCTTGACAGCGCACTCGAGCTGCAATTCGAGCGTCACTACTCGCGCTTTCTCATGCCTACTGTGCGAGGAGCGGAGGAGGGCAGCAAGAAGCGCTACGCGGGCCTTACACGCGCGAAGGACGGCCGCGAGGACGTCGTCTTCAAGGGGCTCGAAACCGTCCGCACGGATTGGACGCCGCTTGCGCAGCAGTTCCAGCGCGAGCTCTATTGGCGCGTATTCAAGCGCGAGCCATACGCCGACTACATTCGCGAATATGTTCGCCGAACCTTGAGCGGCGAGTTCGACGACAAGCTTGTCTATAGAAAGCGCCTGCGTCGTCCGTTGAACGATTACCAGCGCAACGTGCCGCCGCACGTGCGCGCGGCGCGCGTCGCGGACGAATTCAACCGCGAAAAAGGGCGGCCGCTGCAGTATCAGAGCGGCGGGTGGATCAGCTATGTGATGACGGTGGCCGGGCCGCAGCCGCTGGAGACGCTGGCGGCACCGGTCGATTACGCGTTCTACGTGACGAGGCAGCTGCAACCCATTGCAGACGCGATCCTTGTCATGCTGGGCGACGATTTTGAAACGGTGACGTCCGGGCAAGCGAGGCTTTTCTAAAAGGGCGGCCATGACTACCGCGCCAACGCGGCACGTCAATCTCAGCGGCGCGCCGCCTCCTCCATGGTTTTCCGGAGGCGAGCCGGGCTGCCATTACAATCGCAAGACGGCGGTTTGGATATGCAACGCATTCTTTTGATCTGCGGACTCCTGCTCATCGCAGCCGGCCTCGGTTGGCGTTGGCTCGCGAGGATTCCGTTCGGGCATCTGCCGGGCGACATCAACATCGTTCG
>CAYPWK010000269.1:0-8220 GCA_964414365.1 uncultured Burkholderia sp. | reverse complement strand
GTTTGCGTGAAATCAATCCCTTTCGGAAAATGTAGGAAAAAAGATACTTGTTGCTTTTTTTCATGGATTTGTAACAGGCAATTTTGACTTCTATTAGTAAGAGGTCACCGCGTCGACAGCAAAACGTAAGGATGCGGAATGGGAAACGGCAGCGAGCGGCAAAATATGCAGTCTGCGCGGGCGTGGTCTGCGACGCGCTTCAATTGACGGTGTGACTGCGCGCGCAAAGCGGCTAGCCGGATCTGCGGCGCTAGATCGGGTGTAGGAGGAGCGCTTGCACTCTCGGGCACCGCCTCTATCTCGTCGGTACCCGCAGAAGCTGATCGATGCTGAGGGCCGCGCAAACGTTGCTTGCGCGATGGATGACGCGAGCGGCGCCGAGTTTCGATAGCCGCCCGGTTGTTTCGCTATTGCAGTGGTTGCTGTCGTGCGGTGTCAGCGAACCGAGGACGGATGGCGCGCGAGCGGCGTGACCGCGATTTTCATGTAGGGGAACAGCGGCAGGTTCGAGAGCAGCGTATGCAGCTCATCGTTCGATTCGACATCGAAGATGCTGTAATTCGCGTATTCGCCGACGACGCGATAGAGCTGCAGCCATTTGCCCTCGCGTTGCAGCGTCTGCGAATAGGCCTTTTCGCGCGCCTTGATGTCTTCGGCTTTGTCGGGGGACATGTCGGACGGCAACTGCACGTCCATTCTGACGAGATAAAGCATGACGCTCCTTGATCGGATGGTTGAACGAGCGCGTACAGGCTCAGGCGGGATGAGGCGCCGTGACGCATCGCGCATCGCGCCGGTAGTGCGCGAGCTTGTCTTCGTCGATGGTGACGCCGAGCCCTGGCCCTTCGGGGAGCGCTAGCGTGAAATTGCGGTAGACGGGTCGCTCGACGACGATGTCGTCTTTCAGCAGCAACGGCCCGAAGAGCTCGGTTCCCCAGGCGAGTTGACCCAATGTGGCGAAACAGTGCGCGGCGGCAATCGTGCCGACGCTGCCTTCGAGCATCGTTCCGCCGTAGAGCGCGACGCCTGCGGCGTCGCCGATCGCAGCCGTGCGAAGCGTTTCGTAAATGCCGCCCGCTTTCGAAATCTTGAGCGCGAACACATCGACGGGTGCGCCGCGCACGAGCTCGATCGCATCCTCCGGTCCCGCAAGCGCCTCATCGGCCATGATCGGAACGACGAAGCGTGCGGCGAGGCGAGAAAGCGCCGCGCGCTGCTCGCGCGGCGTGGGTTGCTCGATCAGGTCGATGCCTGCCGCTTCGAGCATCGCAATGCCGTTCGCGGCTTCCGCCTCGTTCCACGCCTGGTTCACGTCGACGGTCACACGCGCACGATCGCCGAGTGCCCGTTTGATCGCGGCCGCATGAGCGACGTCGTCGCGCAGCGCGCGCCGGCCTATTTTGAGCTTGAACGTATCGTGTCGACGCTCGGCCATCAGTTGCTCGGCCTCGTCGATATCGCGCTTGGTATCGCCGCTCGCGAGGGTCCACAGCACAGGGAGTGCACTACGCACGGCGCCACCGAGCAGCGTGGAGAGCGACACGTCAAGGCGCTTGGCCTCAGCATCGAGCAATGCCGTTTGGAGCGCGCACTTCGCGAAGCGATTGCCGCGCGCCACCTTATTCAAGCGCGCCATCGCAGCTTTGACGTTCGTCGCATCCATGCCCGCTAACGCAGGTGCGAGATACGTATCGATGGTGAGCTTGATGCCTTCGGGGCTTTCGTCGCCATACGACAATCCGCCGATCGTCGTCGCTTCGCCGATGCCTTCAATGCCGTCGCTACAGCGGATGCGCACGATGACGAGCGTTTGTTGCCGCATGGTCGCCATCGCGAGCTGATGGGCGCGTATGGTCGGCAGATCGACGAGGATTGCCTCGATGGAGCTAACGGTTGCGTTCATATTTCGCCGATAAAGTCGATTCGTTCGGCGGCAGTATGCGACGCGAGCGTTCGCGATGTCCAAGACTGTTATCGTCTGGTTCGATACCCGACCGGTATCGAGCCGTCGCCGGGGTTTCAAACCGGAGTCAGATTTACGATGAACGTAATGCGACGCGTCAGCGCTCGGGCGGTGGCAGATGGTCGATCCCTTCCTCGGCGTAGAGAACGTAGATGAGGTCGAGCATCGAACGGATGTCGTCCGATTCGTCGAGCATGCGCATGCTGATGATGATCGGCGAGACGAGCTTCGGATCGTCGAGCTCCATATAGCTCACGTCTTCGCGCTTGAGCCCGTGTACGCTCTTCGGCACGATCGTGACGCCGACGCCCGCGGCCACGAGACCGAGCGCGACTTGAAGCTCTCTTGCTTCATAGATGTGCGCGGGCTCGAGCCCGCGGTCGTGGAAAGCGGCGAGCACCTGGTCCGCATAGCTCGGCCGAGGCGTCTTGGGGTAAACGATCAGCGTATCGTCGATAAGATCGCGCAGCGCGAGCAGGGGCTTTCCGATCGAAAGCGGGTGGCCGAACGGCAGCGCGGCAATGAGAGGCTCCTCGCGCAATACGACGCGGCGCACGCTCGGGTCCTCGAGCCGGATGCGTCCGAACCCCACGTCGATGCGGCCTTCCTTGAGCGCCTTTAGCTGGTCCATCGTCGACATTTCGTGGAAGCTCAGCTCGACAGCGGCGTTCTCGGCGCGAAACCGGCGAATGACCTTCGGCAGCATGCCGTAGAGCGTCGAGCCGACGAAACCGATCGAAAGGCTGCGCTCGATCTTGCCGACGCGCTTCGTCATCGCTTCGAGCTCCGACATCTGCGCGAGCAGTTGCATCGCGTGCGAGTAGAAGAAACGGCCGGCGTCCGTGAGCTTTAGGGGGCGTGCGTCGCGCTCGAAGAGCTGCACGCCGAGGAGTTCCTCTAGCTGCTGAATCTGCCGGCTGAGCGGCGGCTGCGCGATATGGAGCCGCGCCGCGGCGCGCGTGAAATTGCGCTCCTCCGCCACGGCGACGAAATAACGGAGATGGCGCAGCTCCATGTGCATACCTCTGCGATATCGAATGGATACTAAAACAGTGTTGGACGACGCCGATTGGCGCTAATTATCCTTCAGTTACGGATCGCCGCCTACCGGCTCATACCTTCCGAGCATTGAACGGTCCGCTTGATTCGGTCGCGCAACTTTCCGCGGTTTCCCGCAGGGCATGACAAGCGCCACGCCGTCTCGTGGGCGCCCGATAACAGAGACAGACAGGAGCAGACAATGAAGCACGCAGAAATCGAGGCCCTCGTGAAAGGGTTCGTCGTCGATACGGCCAAGGGGGAAGCCGACCCGCGCGTCCAGCAGGTGGTGCTGCGTCTCGCGACCGATCTCTTCAAGGCGATCGAGGACCTCGACTTGAGCCCGAGCGAAGTATGGAAGGGCATCGAATACTTCTCGGAGGCGGGTGCATCGCAAGAACTCGGGCTGCTCGCTGCCGGGCTCGGCCTCGAACGCTTCCTCGACATTCGCATGGACGAGGCGGAGGCGAAGGCCGGAATCCAGGGCGGCACGCCGCGCACCATCGAAGGTCCGCTTTACGTTGCCGGCGCACCGGAAAGTGTCGGCTTCGCGCGGCTCGACGATGGCTCGCAAGCCGACGAGGGCGAAGTGCTCTTCATGCAGGGCACGGTCTTCGACGCGAAAGGCAAGCCTTTGCCGGGCGCACGCGTGGAAGTCTGGCATGCGAATCTGTTCGGCAACTATTCGTTTTTCGACAAGACGCAGCCGGCTTTCAATTTGCGCCGCACGATCGTGACCGATGCCGATGGCCGGTACCAATTCCGCAGCATCGTTCCCGTCGGCTATGCGTGTCCCCCTGGCGGCACGACCCAGCGCTTGCTCGACAAGCTCGGCCGCCATGGCCGCCGGCCTGCGCATATCCACTTCTTCGTCTCGGCGCCTGGCCATCGGAAACTGACGACGCAGATCAATATCGACGGCGACGCTTATCTTTGGGACGACTTTGCATTCGCGAGCCGCGAAGGGCTCGTGCCGCCGATCGAGCACATTTCGTCGGCCGAGCAGCTTGCGCGGCATGGCGTCGACAAGCCGTTCGCCTCCATCGACTTCGACTTCCGCCTGAATGCCGAAAATGCGACGGCGCCTGCCGTCGAAGTCGATCGCAAGCGGGCGGCGGCGTAGGCCTCTCGCGCGCACAACGACTGCCCGGGACGGCGCATCGGCCGCCGTCCGTTCCAGATTCACCAGGAGACATCGTTCATGATCCCGATCCATCCGGATCGCAGCCCCCGGCTTGCCCGCAATATCGACGAATATCTGGTCGAAGACCGCGAGCGCGGCGATTACCGGCTGCATCGAAGCGCATTCACGGACCCGGCGCTCTTCGAGCTCGAGATGAAAACCATCTTCGAAGGAAGCTGGATCTATCTCGCGCATGAGAGCCAGATCGCCGCGAACAATGATTACTACACGACCTACATGGGCCGGCAGCCGATTTTCATCGCGCGCAATCGACAGGGCGAGCTCGGTGCTTTCATCAACGCCTGCACGCATCGCGGCGCGATGCTTTGCCGGCGCAAGCACGGCAACAAGGCCACCTACACGTGCCCATTCCACGGCTGGACGTTCAACAACAGCGGCAAGCTGCTCAAGGTGAAAGATCCCGAAGAGGCCGGCTATCCCGAATGCTTCAACCGGGACGGCTCACATGACCTCAAGCGCGTGCCGCGCTTCGAGAACTACCGCGGATTTCTCTTCGGCAGCCTGAACGCCGACGTGCCGCCGCTTGCCGAGCATCTCGGCGAGGCCGCGCGGATCATCGACATGATCGTCGATCAATCGGAGCACGGCCTTGAAGTGTTGCGCGGCTCATCGACCTATACCTATGACGGCAACTGGAAGCTGACCGCCGAAAACGGGGCGGACGGCTATCACGTTTCGTCCGTTCACTGGAACTATGCGGCCACGACGAACCGTCGCAAGCAAGAGGCCGGCCGCACTGACGACGTGCGAGCGATGGACGCCGGCAGCTGGGGGCGTCAAGGCGGCGGGTTCTATGCGTTCGAGCGCGGCCATATGCTCTTGTGGACACGCTGGTCCAATCCCGAGGACAGGCCCAACTACAGCCGGCGCGACGAGTTTGCCGGACGTTGCGGCCCCGAGAAGGCGGACTGGATGATTCGCAACTCGCGCAATCTGTGCCTCTATCCAAACGTCTACCTGATGGACCAATTCAGCTCGCAGATTCGAGTGCTGCGTCCGCTTGCCGTCGACAAGACCGAAGTCACGATCTACTGCATCGCGCCGAAAGGGGAGCCTGCCGAAGAGCGCGCCCATCGCATTCGGCAGTACGAGGACTTCTTCAATGTGAGCGGAATGGCGACGCCCGACGATCTCGAGGAATTCCGCTCGTGCCAACAGGGCTATGGCGGTATCGCGCTCGAATGGAACGATATGTGCCGTGGTGCCGCGCATTGGATCGAGGGGCCCGACGAAGCGGCGCGCAAGATCGGATTGAAACCGGTGATGAGCGGCGTGAAGACCGAAGACGAAGGCCTTTATACGATTCAGCATCGCTACTGGGTCGAGACAATGAAAAAAGCAGTCGCGGCGCAGCGGAGGGAAGCATGAAGACCGTGACGATGGCGGACGTCGAGGCGTTTTTGCATCGCGAATGCCGGCTGCTCGACGACAAGCTCTGGGACGAGTGGCTCGAGTGTTATCACCGCGATGTCGTCTTCTGGATGCCTTCGTGGGACGACGATGACAGTCTGACCACGGACCCGCAGCGCGAAATCTCGCTCATCTATTACCCCAACCGCCAGGGCCTTGAAGACCGCGTATTTCGCATCAAGACCGAGCGCTCGAGCGCGACAATGCCCGATACGCGCACCTCGCACAACCTCAGCAACATCGAGCTGGAAAGCGAGGTCGACGGTATCGTCACCGTGCGCTTCAACTGGCATACGCTGAGCCACCGCTACAAGACGACGTTCAGTCACTTCGGCATGTCGCGCTACGCGATCGACTTTTCGGGCGAACGGCCGCTCGTGCGCAACAAGTACGTAGTCCTGAAAAACGACTACATCAGTCAATTGATCGATATCTATCACGTCTGAGCGCACATCATGCTCGGGAGCAGTGCCATGGAACACCGTATTGCGCTTCACTTCGAAGACGGAGTCACGCGATTCATCACCTGCGGCGACGGCGAGACGCTTGCCGATGCCGCCTATCGCCAGCAGATCAACATTCCGCTCGATTGCCGCGACGGCGCGTGCGGTACCTGCCGCAGCCACTGTGAATCGGGACGCTATGATCTTCCCGAATCGAGCTACATCGAGGATGCGCTGACCGCGGACGAAGCCCGGCAAGGCTACATCCTCGCGTGTCAGACGCGGCCGCGCTCCGATTGTGTCATTCACGTGCCGGCGTCGGCGGCGGCTTGTCGGACGGCCGGCGGGCGGCACGAGGGGTTGCTCGCTTCCGTCGGTAAGCTCTCGGATTCGACGCTACACTTTTCGATCGAACTCGACGATCCGGCTCGCCTTGGCTTTTTACCCGGGCAGTACGTCAATGTCGAGATACCGGGTACAGGCCTCGTTCGTTCGTATTCATTCAGCTCCATGCCGGGCGCGGCACATGCAGCCTTCGTCGTGCGCAATGTGCCCGATGGGCGTATGAGCCGGTACTTGAGCGAATCCGCGAAACCGGGCGAGCGCATCGCGTTTTCGGGCCCCTATGGGAGCTTCTATTTGCGCGAGCCGCAACGTCCTCTTCTTTTTCTGGCAGGCGGTACCGGGATCGCTCCGTTTCTTTCGATGCTCGGCACGCTTACCGAAAAGGGGGCGTTGCAGCCCGTTCGCCTCGTCTATGGCGTCACGCGCGACATCGATCTCGTCGCGCTGGAGGCGATCGAAGAGGCGGCGGCGAAGCTTCCGAACTTTTCCTATCGAACCTGCGTTGCCGATGCGGCAAGCGAACACTCGCGCAAGGGCTATGTGACCGCGCATGTCGATGACGACTGGCTCAACGGCGGCGATGTCGACATTTACCTGTGCGGTCCGGTGCCGATGGTCGATGCAGTGCGCGGCTGGATGAACGAGCGGAACGTCGTGCCGGCGAACTTCTACCACGAAAAGTTTTCAGCGAGCAGCGCGGCATGACGACGATGATTTTCCGGGAACGTTTCGCGGGCAAGACGATGATCGTCACGGGCGCAGCGCAGGGAATTGGCCGCGGTGTGGCGGTCCGCGCCGCGCATGAGGGGGCTCGTGTTGTGCTCGTCGATCGCTCGGACTTCGTCCATGAGGTCGTGGACGATATTGTCAAGGATGGCGGCGTGGCGCATGCATTTGTCGCCGATCTCGAAACCTATGCCGGTGCATCCGCGATGACACGCTTCGCAATGGAGGCGTGCGGCCGCATCGACATATTGGTCAACAACGTCGGCGGGACCATCTGGGCGAAGCCGTTCGAGGCTTACGAAGAAGCGCAAATCGAAGCGGAGGTGCGCCGCTCGCTATTTCCGACGCTCTGGTGTTGCCGCGCTGTGCTGCCGGAGATGTTGCGGGTGAAGCGCGGGGCGATTGTGAACGTATCTTCGGTTGCGACACGGAGCATTCATCGTGTGCCTTATGCGGCATCGAAAGGCGGCGTGAACGCGCTGACGGCGAGCCTTGCGTTCGAGCATGCCGGCGACGGTATCCGCGTCAATGCGGTGGCGACCGGAGGGACGGACGCGCCGCCACGGCGCGTGCCGCGCAACGTGGAAACACCGAGCGAGGAGGAGACGCGATGGTATGAGGCTATCGTCGCGCAGACGATTGCGACAAGCCTCATGCATCGGTACGGCTCGATCGACGAGCAAGTCGGTGCGATTCTGTTTCTTGCGTCTGATGAAGCGTCCTATATCACCGGGTCGGTGTTGCCTGTGGGCGGTGGCGATCAGGGCTGAGGCAGTCCGGTTTCGCACCTCGGCGCGAGGTGTCGTTACCTATGTTTCGCAGAACTGCGGGAAGCGGCGGCGGCGCTTCCCGGTACACCAGAGCATGGTCAGAGGCGAGCCCCACCTCTCTTTGCGCAGTCTTATCGCCTCGCTCGCGCAACGGGTTGAGCCACGCTAGAATACGAAAGCCGTTCATTCGGCATTCGCATTCCCATCCCCATCGTTCGACAGCGCATTTTCGCGAGCCTCGCTCCCGAAACCGTACCGGCAAAGTCCGAGCGACGAGGCGACGGCGGCAAGCGGCTGCTGAGAGCCGGGTCTCCGATGATC
>CAYPWK010000268.1:4132-8240 GCA_964414365.1 uncultured Burkholderia sp. | reverse complement strand
GCCTTCGCGCTGGATATACACCACCAGCCGTTTTGCAACGCGCACCGCCAGTTCGTGTCCCCAGTCTTCCGCCACCAGCGCGAGGCACAGATCGATGCCCGCGGTCACACCTGCCGAGGTGAACAGCCGCCCGTCCCGAACGAAAATACGGTCGGGCTGTACATTTGCGCGCGGGAATTCATGGGTCAGGCGGCCGGCATCCGACCAGTGGGTCGTCACTTCCTTGCCGTCGAGCAGCCCCGCATGCGCCAGAACGAATGCGCCGTTGCACACCGAACCAAAGCGGCTTGCACTGCGCGCCTGATTTTGCAGCCACGTCAAAAACTCGTTCGATGGATGGACGTCGGGCAGCTGCGGCCCACCGGCGACGAGAAGCAGGTCCCACTGCACGTCGCTGTCCGCATAGCCAAGCGAAACCGCCAGTTGCATGCCGTTCGAACAGGTCACGGCGCCGGCCTCGCGGCCTACGAGCGTCACCTCGTAGCGCTGATGATCCGAGAGGAACGTGTTCGCCTCGGCGAACACGTCGAGTGGGCCTGCAACGTCTAGCGCCTGCACACCATCGAATACAACAATGGCGACTTTCATGCCGTGACCTTCACCGTGAGTTTGCGTCGTGGAACGGGCCGCCGCTAAATCGACGCATGCCATTTCCACGCGCCATGACTCTACGAGGACCGTGGCGCAGCTTAGCGCATCGTCGCGATTCGATGCCGTCTGTCCCCGGAAAAAGTATTTTGCTTCGGTGTAACAAATCGTCTGCCACGCCGTGGCATCGTGGGTTTTCGGGCGTCGGCCAGGCGTGGCCCAAAACGTTCACTCATTGGCAGGCGGCGGCACCAAGTGCGCATTTCCCCCGCTGCCCCGCTTCACTAGACTGGTGTTCACGAACGCGGCTAGACGGACAAGCTTTACGTACCGCGTATCCGGCGTCATCGCCGCCACTTCACGTGTTGCGGTCGATGGTGGACCGCGCAGTGACCAAGGGCAGATTGATCATGTTGAAGGAACGTCAGACCTCTTTCCTCTTTGGGGGCAACGCCCCCTACATTGAAGAGCAATATGAAGCTTACCTGGCTGACCCGGATGCGGTCACCAGTGAATGGCGCGCGTGGTTCGATGCGCTGCGCGAAACACCCGCTATCGACGGCAGCGATCGCGACGACCAGCCGCACACTCCGGTAATTTCGAGCTTTGTCGAGCTCGCGAAGCGGCCGCCGCGCACGATCGGGCAGGCCGACAGCACGCTCGGCAATGACGGCGGCCTTGGCCTCGCACGAAAGCAGGTTGCGGTACAGTCGCTCATCGCCGCGTTCCGCATGATTGGCGCACGCACGGCCGATCTCGATCCGCTGGCATGGGCGCCGCCGCGAGCCTACGCCGAGTTGACCCCCGCTTACTATGGCCTGACGGCAGCGGACATGTCGACCAAATTCAGCACCGCCGATACGTTCCTGTTCGACGACGACGCCGCGCTGCAAGACATCGTCACGGCGCTCGAGCAAACCTACACGGGTACGCTCGGCGCCGAGTTCATGCATCTCACCGATGCGGAGCAACGGCGCTGGTGGCAGATGCAGCTCGAATCCACGAGAGCAAGGCCGTCGCTCAAGGCCGCTGAAAAGCGCAGACTTCTGGAACGCTTGACCGCGGCAGAAGGCCTCGAAAAATACCTCCATGCGCGCTATACCGGACAAACGCGCTTCTCGCTCGAAGGCGGGGAGTCGTTGATCGCGCTGCTCGACGAAGTCGTCCAGTACAGTGCTTCGAAAAAGGTGCGCTCGGTGGTGATGGGCATGGCACACCGCGGACGCCTGAATGTGCTGGTGAACATCGTCGGCAAACCGCTGCGCGCGCTATTCGATGAGTTCGATGGAAAGGATACCGAAAGACTTCTCGCAGGCGACGTCAAATACCACAAGGGCTTTACGAGTTCGGTCGAGACGCCTGATGGGCCGGTCGAAGTGAAGCTTGCATTCAACCCCTCGCATCTGGAAATTGTGAACCCCGTTGTGCAAGGCATGGCGCGCGCGAAGGGCGAGATTCTGGGCAACACAGACGGCGTCGACGCTCTTCCGGTCGAGATTCACGGCGACGCGGCGATGTCCGGCCAGGGTGTCGTGATGGAAACCCTGAGCCTCTCCTATACGCGCGGACATGGCACCGGCGGCACCGTCCATGTCGTAGTCAACAATCAGATCGGGTTTACGACTTCGGACCCGCGCGACACACGTTCGTCGTTCTACACGACGGACGTCGCGAAGATGATCGAGGCGCCCATCCTGCATGTGAATGGCGACGATCCCGAAGCGGTCGCGATGGCGGCGCGCCTCGCCCTCGACTATCGCACGCAGTTCAAACGAAGCGTGGTCATCGATCTCGTGTGCTTCCGCAGATACGGGCACCAAGAGCAGGACACGCCGGGAATCACGCAACCGCTGATGTATCGCGCCATCGCAAGCCATGCCGGCGTGCGAGCGCAGTACGCCCAGAACCTGATTCAACAAGGTGTGGTGACAGCCGAAGAAGCCGATGGCTATGTCAGCGCGCACCGTGACGTCCTCAAGCGCGCGAATGAAATCGACAGCTCCGACGATTCCGTTGAGCAACAGGACGCGGCCGGACGTTCTTTGCCGACTGAAACGGCAAGCCCGACCTCGAACCGCGCTCCTTCGGCCGAGACACTGCGCGCGCTCGCCCAGCAGGTTTCGACCGTTCCCGAAGGGCTATCGCTTCATCCGCTCGTCAAGAAGATGATGAACGGCCGACAGGAAATGGCTTCCGGAAAGCGGCCGCTCGATTGGGGAATGGGCGAGCATCTGGCCTTCGCTTCGCTGCTCGCCGATGGCGTCAGCGTTCGACTGAGCGGGCAGGATAGCGCGCGCGGGACATTCAATCATCGTCACGCCGTGTTGCACGATCAAACGCGGACGAACCGTCCGGACGGCGTGTATATTCCACTCGATCATGTCGGTAAAGTGAACGGTAAAGCGCGAGGCCGCTTCAGCGTCACGAATTCGATCCTTTCCGAGGCGGCGGTGCTCGCATTCGAATACGGCTACTCCACGGTGAACAGCGATGCATTGGTGATCTGGGAAGCACAATTCGGCGACTTCGCCAACGGCGCGCAGGTGGTAATCGACCAGTTCATCGCGGCGGGCGCCGCCAAGTGGGGGCAACGCAGCGGCCTCACGCTCTTCCTCCCTCACGGGCAGGAAGGCGCGGGACCCGAGCACGCATCGGCGAGGCTCGAACGCTATCTGCAACTGAGCGCGCAGGACAATATGCGCGTCGCGCAGCCGACCACGCCCGCGCAGTTGTTTCATTTGCTGCGCAGTCAGGCGCTCGCTGCCGATCGCCGCCCGCTGGTCGTCATGACGCCCAAGTCGCTGTTGCGGCACCCGGAAGCGGTCAGCACGTTCGAGGCGTTAAGCGAGGGCGAATTCCGCGAAGTTCTGCCGGACACGCAAATCGAAGCGTCGCGGGCTTCGAGCGTCGAGCGCGTCATCGTGGCCACGGGCAAGGTGTACTACGAGTTGCTCGAGCATCGCCGCACGCACGTGAGCGACACGCCGATTATCCGCATCGAGCAGCTTTATCCGTTTCCCGCCACACAGTTGGCCGCCGAACTCGCGCGCTATCCGAACATCAAGACCGTCGTCTGGTGCCAGGAGGAATCGCGCAACCAAGGCGCCTGGAGTTTCGTCGAGCCGCAGTTGCGCGAACTTCTGCCTTCGGGCGCGACACTGCGCTACGCCGGTCCTGATGCCGCCGCGTCGACAGCACCGGGCTACCATTCGGTGCATGTGGAAAGGCAAGCCGCGCTGGTCGAGCAGGCGTTCGAGGGGTGATGGCACATGCGTGTCGGGATGATGCTCTACGAGGGTTTTCAACTGCTCGAGCTGAGCGGCCCAATGGATGTGTTTCATGAAGCGAATCGTTTGTATGGCAGTGCGTTTTATGAACCGCACCTCGTCGGGATCTCGCCTGGGCCCGTGCTGTCTTCCAACGGCACGGCGGTGCACACGACGGACTGTATTGAAACGAGGACGCCCTTCGACGTCGTCGTGGTGCCCGGGTCTCCTGCTATCGGTTCGGCACGCGACCA
>CAYPWK010000268.1:0-4122 GCA_964414365.1 uncultured Burkholderia sp. | reverse complement strand
GCCGGACCCGCTGCGCGCAGGCTGGCTTGCATTTCCAGCGGGGCGTTTCTGCTGGCGCGCGCAGGCCTTGCCGACCGCCGCTGGCTGGCTGCGCACTGGCGCGATGCTCGCCGCCTCGCAGCGGAATATCCGCTGGTGCACGTCATAGCCAATCCCGGCTGCCTGAAGGACGGCAACCTTTATTCATCGGGCGGCGCGAGTGCCGGCATTCATCTGGCACTCTCCATCGTGCGGGAAGACCTTGGAGAAAGTGCCGCGCGAACGATTGCCAGAACGTTGTTGAAGCCGCCGCAGACGCACCGTGAGAGCGCGCAAGGAACGCCATGATGGACACAAATCTGATTCACAAGGCGCTCGCCAATCCACTGCGGCGCGACATCCTGGCGTGGCTCAAGGTCCCGGCCGATGCCTTTCCAGAGGGCTTCGTCGATCTGGGTCGCGGCGTGCCAGCCCACGCCATTCAGGCACGCAGCGGGCTTTCGCAGTCCACCGTATCGGCACACCTTGCCTTTCTCGTCGAAGCGGGACTGCTCGTTTCGACGCGCGTCGGACAATGGATGTTTCTCTCACGCAATGAAGAAGTGATACGAACCTTCGCCGAGCAGATTTGCCTGCATTTATAGGAAGTCATGGCGTTGCGCGAACCCGCTCAGGCGGGCCCGCTTCCCGTGGAAAACACGCAATGGACAAGCTTGACATGATGCGGATATTTGTCCGCATAGCGGAAGAAGGAAGCTTTACGGGTGCGGCCGCGCGCCTGAACATTCAGACCGCCAACGCGTCGCGGGCGGTCACGCAACTCGAGTCGCAATTGCGCACCCGTTTGCTCCATCGGAGCACCCGGCGGCTCGCGCTCACCGAGGCGGGCCAGCGCTATCTGGAGCGATGCGAACGAATCCTCGCCTTTGTCGACGAAGCCGAGGCCGAAGCGGCCAATGCCCAGGTCGATCCCTCGGGGCGGCTGCGCGTTCATGCTTCGCCGAGCTTCGGCCAGGCCTATGTGGTCCCGGCGCTCGTGCGCTACCGCGAGCGCTATCCCGCAGTGTCCGTGGAACTGACGCTGTCGCAGCACACGCCGGACATCATCGAGTCCGGCTACGACGTGATGCTTCAGTTGACGACGACGGAGCTGCCGGACTCGCGACTTGTGTCGCACCGCCTGGGCGATGTCCATAACGTATTGTGTGCGGCGCCCGCGTATCTGAACGTGCACGGCGTGCCGCGCAAGGTGCAGGATCTCGAGGCGCACACGTGCCTGCAATTCGTCACGTCGTTCTTTCCACGCGATCGCTGGCATCTGAACGGCCCCAACGGCCGAGAGACGGTGGCGTTCCCGAATACGCCCGTCGAAATCAATCTTCCGGATGCGCTCAGCGTCGCCCTGCGCGAAGGCGTGGGCATCGGCGCGCTGCCGATGTCGACGGCGCTCGCAATGCTGCGTAGCGGCGCGCTGGTTCGTGTCCTGCCTGAGTATCGACTGCAGAGGCTCACTGCTTATGCGGTATACGCCTCGCGCAAGTATCTCGACGCCAAGATCAAGACGTTCATGGATTACCTGCGCAAGGCGGTGCCCAAGGCGCTCGCCGCGGATGCGGAAGCGCTGCGCCGGGCCGCCAGCCAACCCTAGCCCGCGTTACCCTTGCGATCGCGTGCCGCCACACGCTGCGCCGACGGCTGTGCCGCAGTGGCTCGCGTGGAGGCAGCCATTTCGTTCTGCTTGATGATCTTCTCGATCTCGCCGTTGGCCTGCGCATCGTACTGCGCGAAGACATCGGTGCGATAGCGCGTATTTTGTGCCGCGCCGAGCCGCGAGCCGGAATCGTCGCGCGTATCGGCATCGACCGTCATCGAAAGGCCGATGCGCAACGGACGGGCCGCGAGTTCGCGCGGATCGAGCGCGATGCGCACCGGCAGGCGCTGGACGATCTTGATCCAGTTGCCCGTGGCGTTCTGCGCCGGCAGCGTCGCAAACGCGCTACCCGTGCCCGCCGAAAAGCCTTCGATACGGCCGTGATACTTCACGCCCGACCCATAGACATCGGCGGTGAGCGTCACCGGCTGGCCAATGCGCATGTGCTTGAGCTGCACTTCCTTGAAGTTCGCGTCCACCCACACGCCGTCGAGCGGCACGATCGCCATGAGCGGCGTGCCGGGCGACACGCGCTCGCCGACCTGCGCCTGACGCTGCGCCACATAGCCCGTCACCGGCGCGGGCAAGGTATCGCGCGCATACGCGAGCCACGCGGCGCGCACTTTCGAGGCGGCCGCCTGCACGTCCGGATGCTGTTCGACCGACGTGCGATCGGTCAGCGCATGATTCGCCGCGCCCTGCTGGCGCGCTGCGTCGAGCGCGGCCTGCGCGGCCTGCACGGCGTCGCGCGCGTGGGCGATATCCTCTGCGGAAACGGCGCCCGAGTCCGCGACGGCGAGGCGCCGGCGCAGGTCGTCGTTGGCGCGTGCAAGGTCCGATTCGCGCTGCGCGACGTTGGCCGCATAGAAGTCATTGTTCACATACAAGCCGCTCACACGGCGCACCGTCTGGCCCAGCGACGCTTCGGCATCGGCCAGCGCGATTCGTGCGTCCGCCGGGTCCAGCGTCACGACGGGGTCGCCCTGCTTCACGATCTGCGTGTCGTCGGCATTGACGGCGACGATCGTGCCCGTGATCTGCGGCGTGAGCTGTACGACATTGCCGCTTACATAAGCGTCGTCGGTCGATTCGTGAAAACGGCCTTCCGTGAAGTAGTACGCGCCATACGCCGCGCCAGCCATCATCGTGATGACGCCGAGCAACGCGATCAGGCGCTTGCGGCGGCCAGGGGGCGTGGCGTTCTTGTCGTCGTGCGCCGCGGCCGCATGCGCGCCGCCGTCGCTCTCGTTGCGTTGATCCGCCGCCTCGCGGTTCGTCGTGATCGTTTCGCTCATTTCATTTCTCCGGGTTTGCAAACATGCCGTTCAACGTGCGGCGGCAATAATGGAATTGGCTCGAGGCGCGGGTTGTGCGGCAACGGCCGCGCGGGGACCGGTATCGGTCGAAGTATCGACATAACCGCCACCCAGATCCGAAGCCAGCGCGATTTGCTCGTCTCGGCGATCCATCTCCAGGTTGGCGATGGCTTCGTCGGCGTTCAGCGCGGTGACGTCGGCATTGAGCACCGTGAGCTGATTGGTCAGCCCGCCCTTGTATTGCGTGATCGCGAGCTGGTCGGCGTCGCGCGCCGCCTGCTGCGCGGTTTGTGCATCGACGAGCTGCGCGTCGCTCGAGCGGATCTGCGCGAGCTGCGTGGCCACGCCGCTCAGCGCTCCAATGAGCGTCTGGTCGTAGGCGGCCACCGCGTAGTCGAACTCGGCGTAGCGGCCCTTCAACTGGGCGCGCAGTTCGCCACCGTCGAAGATCGGCAGATGGATCGCGGGTCCCGCCGACGCCGTGCGGCTCGCGGCAGTCAGGAGGCGGCCGAAGCCGAACGCGTCGAGACCGATCGCCGCGCTCAGGTTGATGTCCGGATAGAACTCGGCCTTTGCCTCCTTCACCTCGTGCGCGATCGCATCCACACGCCAGCGGGCCGCGACAATATCGGGGCGACGGCTCACAAGATCGGCCGGCAGGTTGTCCGGCAAACGCACCTCGTCCCCCACACCGAGCGTTGGCCGCGTGATTGCGAGTCCGCGGTCGGGGCCTTTACCCAGCAGCGCGGCCAATTGGTAGCGTGTCGTCAGAATGCTGCCGTCAAGCGCGCTCACCCGTGAGCGGCTCATCGCCAGGTTCGCCTGCGCGGTCTTGCGTTCCACTTGCGTGTCGAGGCCCGTGGCAATACGGCCCGCCGTGATGTTGTCGATCTGCTCGCGGCGCGTGACTTCTTCCTGCGCGATATCGCGCAACGCATACAGCCGCGCCAGCTGGTTGTAGGTGCGCGCGATCGAGGTATCCAGCGTGAGCTTGACCATCTCCTCGTCTGCCTCGCTCGCAGCAGTCTCCGAAACGGCGGCGCGCAGCGCCTCGCGGTTCTTGCCCCACAGGTCGAGATCGTAGGACGCGGTAAGCAGGCCCTTGTTTTCGGTCTGCCACGAGCCGGCGTACGGCGGCGGAATCAGCGCCGTGCTGCTGTACTGCTGGCGCGTGAG
>CAYPWK010000267.1:0-8258 GCA_964414365.1 uncultured Burkholderia sp. | reverse complement strand
AGCGTGTAGCCGACGGCGAGCTTCGCCGCGACTTTCGCGATCGGGAAGCCCGTCGCCTTCGAAGCCAGCGCCGAAGAACGCGAGACGCGCGGATTCATCTCGATGACGATCACGCGGCCATCTTTCGGATTGATCGCGAACTGAACGTTCGAGCCGCCCGTGTCGACGCCGATTTCGCGCAGCACCGCGAGCGACGCGTTGCGCAGCAGCTGATATTCCTTGTCGGTCAGCGTTTGCGCCGGCGCGACCGTGATCGAATCGCCCGTGTGGATCCCCATCGGATCGAGGTTCTCGATCGAGCAGACGATAATGCAGTTGTCGCGGCGATCGCGCACGACTTCCATTTCGTACTCTTTCCAGCCGAGCAGCGACTCTTCGATGAGCAGTTCGTGCGTCGGCGAAAGATCGAGGCCGCGCCGGCAGATTTCTTCGAATTCCTGACGGTTGTAGGCGATCCCGCCGCCCGAGCCGCCTAGCGTGAACGACGGCCGGATGACCACGGGGTAGCCCGGGCCGCCCGTTTGCACGGCGATCTCGGCCTGCACTTTGAGCGCCTCGTCCATCGAATGCGCGACGCCCGATTTCGCCGAGCCGAGCCCGATCTTCGTCATCGCATCCTTGAACTTCTGGCGATCCTCGGCCTTGTCGATCGCTTCGGGCGACGCGCCGATGAGCTCCACGCCGTACTCCGCGAGCACGCCATGGTGATGCAGATCGAGCGCGCAGTTGAGCGCGGTCTGCCCGCCCATCGTCGGCAGGATCGCGTCGGGGCGTTCCTTCGCGATGATGCGCTCGACCACCTCCCAGGTGATCGGCTCGATATAGGTCACGTCCGCCGTGTTCGGATCGGTCATGATCGTGGCCGGATTGCTGTTGACGAGGATGACCTTGTAGCCTTCCTCGCGCAGCGCCTTGCATGCCTGTGCGCCCGAGTAGTCGAACTCGCACGCCTGACCAATGATGATCGGCCCCGCGCCGATGATGAGTATGCTTTTGATGTCTGTCCGCTTGGGCATAACGCTCTCGCTATTGGATTCCTGGGTTCTCTGCTCTCGCGGCGGAAGGCCGGGCCGTGCCCGGCGCGCCGCGCATCGCGCTCACGCGGCCGCGCTGCGTCGCTTCGCGTCCATCAGCGTGGTGAAGCGATCAAACAGGTACCCGATGTCGTGCGGGCCCGGCGAAGCCTCCGGGTGGCCCTGGAAGCAGAACGCCGGCTTGTCGGTCAGCTCGAACCCCTGTAGCGTGCCGTCGAACAGCGACACGTGCGTCACGCGCGCGTTGGCCGGCAGCGTATCGGTATCGACGGCGAAGCCGTGGTTCTGCGACGTGATGACGACGCGCCCGTCGGCCAGATCCTTCACGGGATGGTTCGCGCCATGATGGCCCGTCTTCATCTTCATCGTCTTCGCGCCCACGGCGAGCCCCATGATCTGGTGACCGAGGCAGATGCCGAAAGTCGGAATGCCGCGCTCGATGAACTGCTTCGTCGCGGCGATCGCATAGTCGCAGGGCTCGGGGTCCCCGGGGCCATTCGAGAGAAAGATGCCGTCGGGGTTGAGCGCGAGGGCTTCGGCCGCGCTCGCCTCAGCAGGGAGCACCGTCACGTGGCAGCCCCGCTCGGCGAGCATGCGCAGGATGTTGTGCTTGACGCCGTAATCGAACGCGACCACGCGATAGCGCGGCGCGCGCTGGGCACCAAAGCCGCTGCCGAGCCGCCATTCCGTCTGCGTCCATTCATACGACTTGGTCGTCGAAACCACCTTCGCGAGGTCCATCCCCGCGAGGCCGGGGAAGGAGCGCGCGAGCTCAATGGCGCGCGCTTCGTCGTCGCTGCCCGCGAGCAAGCAACCGTTTTGCGCGCCTTTGTCTCGCAAGATGCGCGTCAAGCGGCGCGTATCGATGCCGGCAATCGCGACGACGCCCTCGTCCCTCAGATACTCGACGAGCGTGCGCTCAGAACGGAAGTTCGATGCGCGCACGGGCAGGTCGCGAATGACCAGGCCGGCAGCATGCACCTTCGTCGATTCGACGTCCTCGCGGTTCGCGCCGACGTTGCCGATATGCGGATAGGTGAGCGTCACGATCTGACGTGCGTAGCTCGGGTCGGTCAGGATTTCCTGATAGCCGGTGATCGCTGTGTTGAACACGACCTCGCCGATCGTATGGCCGGCGGCGCCGATCGAATAGCCGCGAAAGACCGTGCCGTCGGCAAGTGCTAGCAGAGCGGGAGAGAAAGACGGCAACACGGGAAGCTCCTTGGGGAACACCCTGTTGCCGACCTGTCCTCCGCCGCGGACTGTCGCGCTCGACTGAAGCGGCGCTCGACGTTCCTCTGCGCTTCGTTCGGTTTGCGGGACATTTCAGTCGGCCCACGGCGCGGTCGCGATGGTCGCGACGGCAGCACTGGCAACACCAAACGGCGCATTGAGCGGCGGATGAACGGGATGGGGAAGGTAGGCGCTAGGGTGCGGGTTGAATATGCAAAACTTTCGAATTATAGCCTGAAAGCCCCTTCCCTACAATCGGCCGCGCGGCATTCCACGCGGGGCCGCCTCGCCGTGGGTCTCGAAGGACCCGCGAGACTCGGCGTGCCTGCGGCCAGTATAGATAAAAGCGGATCGAAGCGAATAATAGCGCCGCGGGCGTTTAGGGCGTTTATTGTTGTTTGCTTCCGGACGCCGCTGCCGCTACCTTTTCGCCGCCTGATGCCGCTTTCGCCGTCTTGCGAGCCGGCTTCGACGGCGCCGCCGCCTTCTGCGCCGAACCGCTCCTGCCGGTCGAAGAGGCAGCCGCGACTTTCGCCTTGCCCACGCCGTGATGGCCTTTGCTTGCCACCGCTTTTTCCGAGCGCGCGGCCGCCTTTGCGCCGGATTTCGCTACTTTCTTGACGGTCTTCGCCTCAGCCGCGCGCGTATCGACCTTTTCGACGTGCGTATCGGCGGGAATCGTCGTTGCGATCCTCTGCGGGCCCGGCTCGGCCGGAAGAGGCTTGCCAACTGGCACATGCAGCACGATCAACTGCCCGGGCAACGCGGTGTCGCGCCGCGTCTTGTTCCAGGCTCTCAGTTGCGCGACGGACACATGATAGCGGTCGGCAACGGCGGCGAACGACTGCTTGCGGCGAATCCGGATCAGCATCTTGCGCGTGTCCGGCACATCGGGCTCCATCGCGAGCACGGCACCTTCGGCAATGTCGGCGCTGATGTCCTCATCGTCGTCATCACCGCGCGGCACCAGCAGCGTCGAGCCGGGCTTCAGGCGCATATGCGCCGGAATCTTGTTGACGGACAACAGCGTGTCGGGATCGACTCCGAGCTTCTCAGCAAGCGCCGCCGGACGCGTGCGCTCCGTCACCGTATACGTCGTCCACGACGACAGTTGTCCGTTGTACGCCTTCAAATTTCGCTCGAAGGCGCTCGCGTTGTCGAATGGAAGCAGGATCTGCGGCTGCGTCGCGCCGAGAATGACGGGCTTCTTGAATGACGGATTGAGCGCGCGAAACTCGTCGAGCGACATGTTGGCAAGCTTCGCCGCCATTTCGACGTCGATATCGCGCGACGTTGTGACCGAAACGAAATAAGGATGGTTCGGGATAGACGGCAGCGCAAGCCCATACATCTGGGGATTCATCACGATGTTCTTGACGGCTTGCAGCTTCGGCACGTAGTTGCGCGTCTCGTTCGGCATGCGCAGGCTCGCGTAGTCGGTCGGCAAGCCTGCCGCCTGATTGCGCGCGATCGCGCGCTGCACGTTGCCCTCACCCCAGTTGTAGGCCGCGAGCGCCAGGTACCAGTCGCCGAACATGTCATGCAGCCGAGACAGATAATCGAGCGCCGCTTCCGTCGACGCCAGCACGTCGCGCCGCTCGTCCTGCCACATGTTCTGTTTCAAGTTAAAAGTGCGGCCCGTATCCGGCACGAATTGCCACATGCCGGCCGCCTTCGCGACCGACAGCGCCTGCGGGTTAAAGGCCGACTCGATGAAAGGCAATAGTGCGAGCTCCGTCGGCATATTGCGCGACTCGAGCTCTTCGACGATGTAGTAGAGATACTTCTGCGAGCGGTCCGTCATCCGTTGGACGTAGTCCGGACGCTGTGCGTACCAGTTGACCTGCGCATCGACGAGGTCGCCCTGCAAATCGGGCATCTGGAAACCGCGCCGGATACGGGCCCAAAGATCGGTATCCTGTGTTGTGAGCTTCTCGACCGAGCTGTTGTCGACGTCGACAGTTTGTTTGGCGGTGGCGGTGCGCAGGGAATCGGTAGAGGGTTGGGAGTCGGAAGCGCTGGTGGAGGGGTTCGTCGCAGGGCCTTGGCTCGCGCAGGCGGCGAGCATCAAGACCAGCAGCGCACTTAGGATGAATCGCATGAACGTCTCGGCTTCCAAAGCTGCAAATTGCGAGCGATAGTACGAAAGCCCGCCGCCTGCGTCAACCAATAATCGTAAAAAAGCTTGTCAAATCCGGGGCTTGCCACACATTCTTGCGGCGAGGTCCGTGGCTTCGCGCACACTCCGGCGCCCCATTTCGCAATGTGTGCAAAAAAGAATAGTTGGCATGCGCCGTTAGCGAAAGCGGTTCTTCCACTCCCGCATCAGCGTAAAGGACGTGAGGCGGTCCGCGACCTCCGCGTGGAGCTCGTCGGCAAGCGTTCGGCGGATCTCGGGGCTGTCCGCGCGCAGGAACGGATTGACGGCCCGCTCATGCGCGATCGTCGTCGGCAATGTCGGCTCGTTGCGTGCCCGAAGTGCGGCGGCCTCGTCGCGCCAGGCGGTGAGATCGGCGTTGCCCGGCTCGCAAGCCAGCGCAAACCGAATGTTTGACAGTGTGTACTCGTGCGCGCAATGGACTTGCGTCTCGCCCGGCAGCGCGGCCAGCGCATCGAGCGATGCCAGCATTTGTGACGGCGTGCCCTCGAAAAGACGACCGCATCCGCAGGCAAAAAGCGTATCGCCGCAAAAGACGTGAGGGGCGCGTTCGCTGCGACCCGCTTGAAAATAGGCGATGTGGCCGCGTGTATGGCCCGGCACATCGAGCACCGTCAGCTCCATCGCCGGCGCCTCGATGCGCACGTGATCGCCGCCCGACACCGGATGCGTCACTTCCGCGATTGATTCCGCAACCGGGCCGTAGATTGGAATTGAGGAAATTTGCGCATTGCGGCACAAATCTGCCACTCCGCCGACGTGGTCGGCGTGGTGGTGCGTGAGTAAAATAGCGCTCAGTCGCCAGCCTCGTTTTGCGAGATAGGCACGAACGGGGGCGGCTTCGCCCGGGTCGACCGCGACTGCGTCGCGCCCGTCGGACACGAGCCAGATGTAGTTGTCCTCGAAGGCCGGCACCGGCACGTATTCGAGCGTTTTCATAGGCGACTTACCAACGCGATGTCTGATCGACCGATTATAGACTGGCCCGCCTGGACCCATTCTCCTGCCGGGCGCTACGTGCTCGAATGGGAGCAGGCGCAGCTCGACCGCGTCGTCTTCAACGTGTTCGGGTACCACGCGCTCCAGCTCGGGCTGCCGCAACTCGATGCGCTGCGCGAGAACCGCATGCCCTGTCGCGGCCTCGTGCTCGACGCCGCGAGCGGCGCCAGCGCGCCGTACACCTATCCGCCTGCGCGGGCGCCGCAGACGGGCCCCGACTCACCCAGCGCCGAGCCCTCGCCCATCAGGCCGATCTCGCCGCCGCTTGCGCCAGCCGGCCGTCATGCACCGGACGGCCGAACCACGGTCTGGTGCGATTTGCTGGATTTGCCGTTCGAAGCGCAAAGCGTCGATCTGATCGTGATGCCGCATACGCTCGAATTCACGAGCGACCCTCACCGGCTGTTGCGCGAAGCGGAGCGCGTGCTGATGCCGGAAGGTCAGCTCATCATTCTCGGTTTCAATTCGTTGAGCCTTTGGGGGGCGCGCCAATCGTTCGGGAAAATGGCGGGACGCCCGTTCGTGCCGGCCGCGCACGATCTCATCGCCTTCACGCGAATCAAGGACTGGATCAAATTGCTCGGTTTCGAGCTTGAACGCGGACGCTTCGGCTGCTATCGTCCGCCCCTCGTCCGCGAAAATTGGCTTTCGCGTTTCGCTTTCATGGAGCAAGCCGGCGATCGGTGGTGGCCGATCTTCGGCGCGGTCTATATGGTGACGGCCGTCAAGCGCGTGCGCGGCATGCGGCTCGTCGGTCCTGTCAAGGTCAAGAAACCCGTGCTAGCCACGGGGCTCGCCCCTGCTGCCACTCACAAGACACATAACCCGAGAATCTGACGTGACGCCCGAGTTCATCGAAATCTTTACGGACGGCGCGTGCAAAGGCAACCCGGGCCCCGGCGGATGGGGCGCGCTGTTGCGCTACGGCACGCAGGAAAAAGAGCTTTTCGGCGGCGAGCCCGCGACGACCAACAACCGAATGGAGCTCATGGCCGTGATCGCCGCGCTTGAGGCGCTGAAGCGCCCCTGCAAGGCCGTGATCCATACCGATTCGCAGTATGTGCAAAAGGGCATCAGCGAGTGGATTCATGGCTGGAAGAAGAAAAACTGGATGACGGCCGCCAAGACGCCCGTGAAGAATGCCGATCTTTGGCGGCGGCTCGACGATCTTGCTTCGATTCATGAGATCGAATGGCGCTGGGTGAAGGGGCATGCCGGGCATCCCGAGAACGAGCGCGCCGACGCGCTCGCAAATCGTGGCGTCAATGCGCTGGCGGAACAGAGCTGAACCGCGCTTTTTCGTTTTTGTCTTTCTTCGGCATCGTCTTCAAGCGAGTAATAAGAACATGCGTCAAATCGTCCTCGATACGGAAACGACAGGTCTCAACGCCCGTACCGGCGACCGCATCATCGAAATCGGCGGCGTCGAAATCGTGAATCGCCGGCTGACCGGCAACAATCTGCACTTCTATATCAATCCCGAGCGCGACAGCGATCCGGGCGCGCTTGCCGTGCACGGGCTGACGACCGAGTTCTTGAGCGACAAGCCGAAATTCGCCGAAATTGTCGACGAGCTGCGCGACTATTTGAAAGACGCCGAGCTCGTCATTCACAATGCGCCGTTCGATCTCGGGTTTCTCGAAGTCGAGTTCAGCCTGCTCGGGCTGCCGCCGTTCCGGGAGCATTACGCAAGCGTTATCGACACGCTCGTGCAGGCGAAGACGATGTTCCCCGGCAAACGGAATTCGCTCGACGCGCTCTGCGATCGGCTTGGTGTCAGCAATGCACATCGAACGCTGCATGGCGCGTTGCTCGATGCTGAGCTGTTGGCCGAGGTTTACCTTGCGATGACGCGCGGGCAGGAAAGCCTCGTCATCGATATGCTTGGCGAGACGGCGGGCACCAGCGACGTGATGTCGCCGCGAGCGATGGTTTCGTTCGAATCGATGTCGCTGCCGGTGATTGCGGCCGATGCCGATGAACTGAGCGCGCATCAGGCGCTACTCGACGATATCGACAAGGCCATCAAGGGCACGAGTGTCTGGCGGCGCGAGCCCCCTGCTCCTGCGTCAGAGACCAACGGTGTCGCTGCCGTTGAGCAAACCGCTTAAAAAGGACTTTACGAGCCGCTGCACGTCTGCCATAATGCGTGGCTCTTCGGGTGGTTAGCTCAGCGGTAGAGCACTGCCTTCACACGGCAGGGGTCACTGGTTCGATCCCAGTACTACCCACCAAAATTCGTGGGTGTAGATCACCGAAGAATATAGGGCTTACGTTGCAAAGCGTAGGCCCTTTTTCTTTGCCGCGAAGTTCGCCGAAGCCAGCAGGGACATCTTGCTTGGGGACACTCAGCCATGGGCACTCCAGGCGCATCGTCAATGTTCCACATCCGGTCGCTCTCTAAGTCGACATTGACGAGGACCTTCGGCCGCGCGCCCTGCGGCGATCCTCCCATCAACAGCAATTCACGCAGCACCAGCTCGCTCTCGCCGACCATCGCTATCTGCACTTCGGCGGGCTCGAATTTGGCGACCAAGAGGCACTTTTGTGCCTTCTATCGAATGTTTTAGATCGCTTCTGGCCGATGGACGGCCCGGCGCACCACGGGTCGCCGGCCGCCGCAGCCGACGTCTCACGTCCTTGAAACCTCGTCTCCTATGCCAACTTGACTCTATATCTTTAGATATGTATCTTTAGATACACAATCTATGACCAAGGAGGCCTCCATGAGGCATTATCATTCGGCCCGTTACTCGGACTTTGCCGACTTCGGCGGTAATGGCGAATTCCCCGCTCGCGCACGCGAGCACTTCTTTCATCGATTGCATCGCGCC
>CAYPWK010000266.1:0-8288 GCA_964414365.1 uncultured Burkholderia sp. | reverse complement strand
AGGGTTTTCCTTTATGGAACCGGTTCTATCCACGACCCGCGAGGCCGCCTACAATGCAGCGTCGGTGCAGCATTCCATTTCGCGCGTTATGTCCGCGCCGGTCGCAAAAAAACAGTCAAATGAAAATCCACACAGGAGGTGTTCCATGGTGTCGGTCCAAGGCGGCCTATTGCTTCTTTACGCGGTGATCGCCATCGCGCTTTTGATTTTGCTGATCACGCGCTACAAGCTGTACCCGTTCCTGGTCTTGATTCTCGTCTCGCTCGGGCTCGGCATGGCCGCCGGCATGCCGATGGACAAGATCGTGAAGTCGTTCGAGAACGGCAACGGCGGCACGCTTGGACACATCGCCATCGTCGTCGGGCTTGGGACCATGCTCGGCAAGATGATGGCTGAATCGGGCGGCGCGGAGCGCATCGCCACGACGCTGATCGACTGGTTCGGCGAGAAGAATATCCACTGGGCGATGATGTTCGTCGCCGTCATCGTCGGCTTGCCTGTTTTCTTCGAAGTGGGCTTCGTGCTACTGATTCCGATCGCGTTCAACGTCGCTCGGCGCACGGGCAAGTCGCTGCTCTTGATCGGCCTGCCGATGGTAGCCGGTCTTTCCGTCGTGCACGGCCTCATTCCGCCGCACCCGGCCGCGCTTCTGGCCGTGCAGGCGTATGGCGCCGACATCGGCCGGACCGTCGCGTACGGGCTCATCGTCGGCGTGCCGACGGCGCTCGTCGCGGGCCCGATCTTCGCATTGCTCATACACCGTCACGTGAAGCTGCCCGAGACGAATCCGCTCGCCGAGCAGTTCGTTCAGCGCAACGGGAACGGCGGCGGCAATCCGGGCGGCTCGGTTGGTGCATCGATGGTAGCGGGCGCCAACGCAGGGGCCGCCCACCGCAATTTGCCGAGTTTCGGCATCACGCTTTTCACGATCCTCTTGCCGGTACTACTGATGCTGGTCGGCAGCTGGGCCGATCTCTTTTTCGCACCGAAGTCCGTCCCGAACAATCTGCTCCGCTTCGTCGGCAACGCCGACGTCGCATTGCTGATCGCCGTGCTCGTCAGCTTCTGGACGTTCGGGGCGCAACGCGGCTTTACACGCGAGCAGATTCAGAAGTTCTGCGGGGACTGCCTTGCGCCGATCGCGGGCATCACGCTGATCGTCGGCGCGGGCGGCGGCTTCGGGGGCGTCTTGCGCGACAGCGGTATTTCCCAGCAGATCGTTGCGGTTGCTACGCATGCACAGCTCTCGCCGCTCCTCTTCGGCTGGTTCGTCGCGGCCCTGATTCGCCTCGCGACGGGCTCCGCCACGGTCGCGATGACGACGGCCTGCGGCATTGTCGCGCCGATCGCATCCGCGGGCGCCATCCATGTACGGCCCGAATTGCTCGTGCTCGCGACGGGCTCCGGGTCGCTGATCTTTTCGCACGTGAACGACGGCGGCTTCTGGCTGATTAAAGAATATTTCGGCATGACGGTCGGTCAAACGTTCAAGACCTGGTCTCTTTGCGAGACGATCATCTCGCTGCTCGGTCTAGGACTGACGTTTGCACTGGCGGCCGTGCTTTGAGGCATCGGGAGGCTGAGATGATTTTTATCGTGATGGGCGTATCGGGCGCGGGCAAGACGAGGGTCGGCGAGCTGCTGGCCGAGCGCCTGTCATGCAGCTTTACCGATGGCGACGCGTACCATAGCGCCGCGAACAAGGACAAGATGGCGCATGGCATCCCCTTGACCGACGACGACCGGTGGCCGTGGCTCGCCGCGATTCGCGAAGCGATAGAAGCGAAGGTTCGCGCGGGCGAGACTGCCGTGTTCGGCTGCTCGTCCCTCAAGCGCGCCTATCGGGACGTGCTGCGCGGCGGCGCGCAGGCGGACGCCGACGTCTGTTTCGTTTACCTGAAGGGATCGTTCGAGGTGCTGCGGGAGCGGCTCGGCTCGCGAACGGGGCATTTCTTCGATCCCTCGCTGCTTCGCAGCCAACTCGATACGCTCGAGGAGCCGGGAGAGGACGAGGCGATGACGGTCAGCATCGAGCACACGCCCGAGGCGATCGTCGACGAGATCGTCCAGCGGATCGCAAGGAAACGGCAGCACTGACACCCGAGGTCGACTGAACGGATTTTCTTACGCGCATCGAGTCGCGAAGGCCTCGAACTCCGCGACTGGCACTGGGCGGCAGAAGTAATAGCCTTGCCACGCAAGGCATCCGGCCCGCTCGAGGAAGTCGCGCTGCGCTTCGTTCTCGACGCCCTCGGCGATGACGCCGAGCCCGAGGCTCTGAGCGAGCGCCACGATCGTCCTGGCGATGACCGCATCGTTGGGATCGACGAGAATGTCGCGCACGAAGGAACGGTCGATCTTCAATTCGTCGAGCGGCAATTGCTTCAGATAGGAGAGCGACGAGTAGCCGATGCCGAAATCGTCGAGTGAGAAAGACACGCCGACAGCCTTCAGCGCAGCCATCTTGTCGATGATGTCCTGCACGTTGTCCACCACCACGCTCTCAGTCAACTCGAGCTTGAGCCGCGTCGGATCGGCTCCCGTGCGCTCGAGAATTCCGAGGACATCACCGACGAAGCCTGGCTGGCGGAACTGCTGAGCACTCACGTTGACGGCAAGCGTGAGGTGCGCGAGCGCAGGGTCATGCGACCAACGCGCGAGCCGCGTGCAGGCGTCTTCGAGCACTTTGTGGCCTAACGGAAGGACGAGCCCCGATTCTTCCGCCAGTGCAATGAACTCGGCCGGCGGCACGATACCGCGTTCCGGATGTTGCCAGCGTACGAGCGCTTCGGCTCCGGTCACGCGATCGCCCGCGCCCACTTGCGCCTGGTAATGGAGCAGGAACTGCGCTTCGTCGATGGCGCGGCGCAGCGCGGCCTCCATCGCGACACGCTCGACGACGACGGTCTGCATGGCCGGGTCGAAAAAGCACATCGCATTGCGGCCGCGCTCTTTCGACTTGTACATCGCGAGATCGGCCTGCTTGAGCAGCTCTTCGATCGTGGCATGGTGCCCGCGGAACATCGTTGCGCCGATGCTCGCCGTGCTCCGGTGATCGGCGCCCTCGAGCAGATAGGGCTTGCCGAGCATCGCGAGGATCTTCTCGCCGACCGCCTCGATTTGGCCGGCCGCTTCCTCCTCGTCCGCGCTCAGGCTGCCGAGTACGAGCACGAACTCGTCGCCGCCCACACGCGCGACGGTGTCGCCTTTGCGGACGCAAGCCAAAAGACGTTGCGCGGCTTGCTGGAGCAGCTGGTCCCCCTTGTCATGACCGAGCGTGTCGTTGAGCGTCTTGAAGTTGTCGAGGTCGATGAATAGGAGACCGCCGTGGGTTTCGTTTTGCGCGCTGACCGCAATGGCTTGCCGCAGGCGGTCCCACAGGAGCCGGCGGTTGGGCAGGCCCGTGAGCGCATCGAAGAATGCCAGTTCCTTGATTCGCTCCTCGGCGATCTTGCGCTCGGTGATGTCGTTATGGGTACCGACGTAGTGCGTCACGGCGCCGTCGTCACCCCTGACCGCGGTGATGGTGAGCCACTTCGGATAGATCTCGCCGTTCTTGCGGCGGTCCCATATCTCGCCTTGCCAGCCGCCGGTGCGGTGAACGGTGTCCCACATCTCGCGGTAGAACGCCTTGTCGTGGCGGTCCGACTGCAGGATGCTCGGTGTCTTGCCGACCACTTCTTCGGCCGTATAGCCGGTGCATGCGGTGAATGCGGAATTGACGCGCAAGATCCTGCCGCCCGCGTCGGTCACCATCATGCCTTCCATCGATTCGAACGCGACCGCGGAAATGCGCAATTCCTTCGTCATCGCCGAGGCGAGCCTCATGGCGCGGTTGCGGCCCGTTCCCATCACCCAGGCGAGTAGCGCGAGCAGGCAGCTGAGGCCCGTGCCGGTGACGAGAATCAGCGACTCCGAGTTGCGGTCGAAGCGGTTTTTGAAACTGTCGAGGGCGACCAACGAGAGGACCCATTCGTGTCCTCCCACGACGAGATATTCGTTCGACGCCAGGCCTTGTGCCAGCGGTCGCTCTTTTGCGTTCGGCGAGCGGTAGAGCAGTGCGGCGTCTGACGGTTCGACGCCGTCGTAAATGGTGAGCGAGAGGCCTGGGGAGAGTTGGCCGTAGAGGCTCGCGATCACGTCGTTCATACGGAACGAGGCGTAGACCCATCCGATGAGGCCGGCTCTGCGGTCGGCGACGGTGTAGAGCCGCGCGCCCTGAGCATACACGGGAAGGTAGATGACGAAGCCCGGCTGCGGTCCGACCTCAGTATCCACAGCCAGTTGCACTTTGCCGGAAACGACCGCGAGCCCTGAGTCGCGAGATTTCTCGAGGGCCTGCCGCCGGGCGGGGACGGCCCAGGTGTCGAAGCCGAGCACCCTTTGGCGGCCGTCCATTGGCGGTACGCGCTGCACGATCGGCGCATAGCTTTCCCGGGCGCCGGCCGGGACGATTCTATAGGCGTCGTCGACCGTCGTGCGCATCGTTGCCAGATGGTCGTCCCTGCGCGCCGCCGGAACCCATTCGACGACGCCGATCGCCTGGATGCCGGAAAAGTTCGCGTCCGAAGCGATTGAGTTCACGTAGTCGCGGAATCGCGCGCGGTCCATCCTGCCGGTAGCGACGAAGAGGGCCTGCACGCCGCGCAGGAACTGTTCGTAAGCCGCCATCCGCTGCTCGATGCGCGTGACGGCATCGCCGAGTTCAAAATTGAACTGAGAGAGGAGTTCATGCCGCGACGCCTCGCGCTCGTGATCCCATGCGGCCCAGGTGATGCCGAGGCCGGCCAGCAGAATCACAAGGGGCAGAATAACGAGGCGCGCTCGGTTCACGGCGGTGACTTGAAGTCGACCATCGAATCGGCCAGGTCGCGTTTGAAATACTTTTCGAAGATACGGCGAACCGTGCCGTCCGCGCGCATCTGGTCGACGAGCGCGCGCCACTTTTCGCGCTCGTCCGGCGGCAACGCCCTTTTCGACATGATCAGGCCGTGAGGTACCGACGGATCGTTGAATTCGACAATCGTCGTGACGTCGCGGATTTTCTTGTCGTCGATGGCAGGATAATCGAAAGGCTCGATGATCATGCCTTGAATATGGCCGTGGACGAGTGCTTCGTAAAGCGGCTCGAGGCCGCCTGCCTGACTGACCCGGTTCGCGGCTGCAAGATTGTCGACGAGCCGGTTTGCCGACTCGCTATAGCGAAAGCTGCGAATGACGCCGAGCTGAAACTGATCGTTGTGCTCGAAGTCGGATAATTGATGAATGCCCGAATCTTTTCGCACGAGCAGGTAGTACTTGTTGCTGAAATACCAGGCGAAGTCGGCATATCGCACACGCTCTTGATTGGCGATGCCGGAGAGGCTGAAATCGAGTGCGCCCGATTCGATCAGATTCCAGATGCGCGCACGTGACATCAGGGACACCCGGATCTGGCAGCCGCTGCGGCGCGTAAGCTCTTCGGCGAAGTCCTTGTCGATGCCGGTATCGGTATCCAGCGAGTAGAGCAGGCCATGATCGTGCAGAGCGAGCGTGTAAGGCCTCGAGCAGTCGGGGCCGCCCGCGAGCGCGTTGCCGAGGCTGCCCAGCACGAGAAGCAGGGCGGCGAATGCTTGTCGGATCACGAGGTCTCCAGCGTGGAAAATTGGATTAGGTTAGGGTTTGTTCTTGGCTGTCGACGACGTTTTGACGGCATAGCCGTCGCTGCCCAACGTGCGCGCGCCTCTCTCGTCTCCGCTACCGCGAAGCATGGCGCGAAAACGCTCCAGACACAATATCGGCCAGTGGCGGCGGATCTTGAGGGGAGTTGAGGATTTATCGATTTGCTTTGCGCGAGCGTTCAGCGCAAAGCAAATGCACAACGAATTGACACCTGTCGATGATATGCGGCGACCTCCTATGAAGACCCAAAATGCCGACCCGGCAACCGCCCGCTCGACTACGCGCCCCGTGCTCGTCTGGGATGTGCCGACGCGGCTCTTTCACTGGCTGATCGTCGTGCTTGTCGCGGCCGCCTATGTGACCGAGCGGCTCAACTGGATGGACTGGCACGTCTGGATAGGGGAGGCCGTCCTTGCGCTCGTCTTGTTTCGCATTCTGTGGGGATGCTTCGGCAGTGAAACCGCGAGGTTCCGCGGCTTCCTTGCGTCGCCTTCCTCGGCCGTGCATCACCTGCGTGGGATGATGCGCCGAGAGCCCGACCTGCAGGTCGGTCATAACCCGGCGGGCGGTTGGATGGTGGTGCTGTTGCTGGCCTTGCTGCTCGGTGAAACACTGACTGGGCTTTACACCAACAATGATGTGGCCGACGAAGGACCGTTCACGGCATGGGTGCCGGCATGGATCGCGAACGCGATCACCGATTTGCATACTTTCTTGTGGGACGCGCTCCTCGCGGCCGTGGCGATGCACGTGCTCGCCATCGTGCTTTATGCCGCGGCGAAGGGGCACAACCTGCTGCGACCGATGCTGAGCGGCCGCAAATCGATGCCAATGGAGGTGCGCGAGCCCCGGCTTGCGTCGATGGGGCTCGCGTTACTGCTGTTCGCTGTCGCAAGTGCCGCGGCAGCGGTGCTGGCGAAGTATTTGTGAAGCTTGGCCGCGAGCGCGATTACTTGGGCGGCATCACCTGACCGCGGATCTCACCGTCCGGATGGTCCTTCGTGTGCACATTGATATAGAGCTCACCTGCGGTGAGCTCTTTCGCTTGCTCATCCGTCAACGTCGCCTTTCCCGTGATAGGGCCCGAGATGGGCGTGCTGGTCGAGCCTTTCTTCGTGAGCCATACGACGGGCGCCGCATTTTGCCCCTCCTTCGCCGGACCATGGAAGTGCGCCATCGTGAGGGGGCTCGAAAGATCGTTGGTCGTGATGTTCCAGGTGATGATCCGCGTGTCGGGATCATAGGTCAGCTTGGCGTCGCCTGTCGCTTTAGTTTGTACAGGGGGCACCTGCTCCGAACCGTTGAGCGGCACGGAAAAAGCCATGGGCGCGGCCTGCGCAATGACTACGACGCCTGCGCAGGCGAAACCGGCGAGCGTCACGGCGGCTCGCCGCAAAGGGAAAGTGCTCATCTGCCATCACTCCTATCGGGAATCCTCAGTCGAAAGACGATGACCCGATGTCCGTCGAACGAGGATCGGCATTGAAGCCGGGTTCTTCTTCGGATGCAGTGAATCGCGGCCTTGCCGCCGGCAAACGGCGCGCGGGCTTTCAAGTGTCCCGAGTCGCCCGGGGACACCGCAAGGCCGAAAAGGCATTCTATGCTGAGACGCTGGAATCTGCCCGCCAAGCCCTAGAAGGCGGGGGCACCGCCCGGTCAGCCGATCCGCTTGGCCAGCTCGACGGCCTTCCCGACGTACGACGCGGGTGTCATAGCAAGCAGGCGCGCCTTGGCGTCGTCGGGAATCACAAGCGAGGTGATGAACTGCCGCAGCGCTTCGCGCGTGATGCCCTTGCCGCGCGTGAGCTCCTTCAGCTGCTCGTACGGGTTCTCGATGCCATAGCGCCGCATCACCGTCTGCACGGGCTCGGCGAGCACTTCCCAGCATCCGTCGAGATCCTCGTCGAGCCGCTGCGGATTGACCTCGAGCTTGTCGAGGCCGCGGATCAGCGCGTCGTAGGCAAGCAGCGAATAGCCGAGCGCGACGCCCATGTTGCGCAGAACCGTTGAATCCGTCAGGTCGCGCTGCCAGCGCGAGACGGGGAGCTTGTCCGCGAGATGGCGCAGCGTTGCATTCGCGAGCCCAAGGTTGCCTTCCGAATTCTCGAAATCGATCGGGTTGACCTTGTGCGGCATCGTCGACGAGCCGATCTCGCCCGCCTTTGTCTTCTGCTTGAAATAGCCGAGCGAAATGTAGCCCCAGACGTCGCGATCGAGATCGAGCAGGATCGTGTTCGCGCGCGCGACGGCATCGAAGAGCTCGGCCATGTAGTCGTGCGGCTCGATCTGGACCGTGTAGGGGTTGAACGCGAGCTTGAGGCGGTGTTCGACGACGTTGCGCGAGAACGCCTCCCAGTCGAAGTCGGGGTAAGCCGACAGATGCGCGTTGTAATTGCCGACGGCGCCGTTCATCTTGCCGAGGATCTGAACCGCCGCGATACGCTCGATGGCGCGCGCCAGGCGCGCAGCGACGTTCGCGATCTCCTTGCCGAGCGTCGTGGGGCTCGCCGGCTGACCATGAGTGCGCGAGAGCATCGGCTGCTCGGCGTGCGCACGCGCGAGCGCGACGAGCCGCGCATGCACCGAGCGCAGCGCGGGGAGGATCACGTGCTCGCGTGCACCGGCCA
>CAYPWK010000265.1:2140-8303 GCA_964414365.1 uncultured Burkholderia sp. | reverse complement strand
CGAAGAAAGCACCGTCGCGCCGTTCCTGCTGCGCGCCCGACGTGAAGGTTTGCGCGATTTCGGCGCCTGCCTCCATCCGCAAGCCGCATGGCAATTGTTGCAAGGGATCGAGACGCTGCCGCTGCGGATGGAAAGGCATGTCGCTAATACGCGCAAAGTCGTGGAGTTCCTTGCCTCGCATCCGGCCGTCGAATCCGTCGCCTATCCCGAGCTCGACTCCCACCCCGATCACGCGCTGGCGCAAAGGCTGCTGCCGCGTGGCGCCGGTGCCGTCGTCAGCTTCGACCTGCGCGGCGATCGGGCGGCGGGGCGGCGCTTCATCGAGGCGCTCACGCTGTTCTCGCATCTCGCGAATGTCGGTGACGTCCGCTCGCTCGTCATCCATCCCGCTTCGACCACGCACTTCCGCATGGATGTCGCCGCGCTCGCCGCCGCGGGGATCACAGAAGGGACGATCCGGCTCTCGATCGGTCTCGAAGATCCCGACGATCTCGTCGACGATCTCAAACGCGCGCTGAAGGCCGCCACGAAAGCTCCGCCGTCCGGTGCCGCATCGTCCCCTGTGACAAAAAAGGAACGGCCATGATCGTCGACGTCAACGGCAAGGCCGTCTATGCCTACACGGCGGGGAAAAGCTTCGACGCAAACCGTCCGACGGCCGTTTTCGTGCATGGCGCCGAGCACGACCATAGCGTTTGGGCACTGCAAAGCCGTTATTTCGCCTACCACGGATTCAACGTGCTCGCCGTCGATCTGCCCGGCCACGGCCGCAGCGCAGGCCCCGCAGCGACGAGCGTGGGTGCGCTGGCGGACTGGCTCGCTGCGCTTTGCGACGCCGTCGGCGCTGGTTCTGTCTTCGTCGTCGGGCACAGCATGGGGTCACTCGTCGCCCTCGACTTTGCCGGGCGGTACCCCGAGCGGGCGGCGCGAATCGCCCTGCTCGCCACGGCCGTGCCGATGACGGTGTCGGACACGCTGCTCGACGCCGCCCTTAACCGCGAAGCGGAAGCAATCGACCTCGTCAATCGCTGGTCGCACTCGACAACGGCCGCCAAGCCGTCATGTCCGGGCCCCGGCTTCTGGCTGCACGGCATCAACCAGCGGTTGATGGAACGCGTGGCGGCGCGCGGCGAAGCGCACCTCTTCCATACCGATTTCGCGGCCTGCCACGCCTATTCGGACGGGCTCGAGCGCGCCGCGCATGTCCGGTGTCCGGTGCGGCTGATCGTCGGCGCGAAAGACGTCATGACGCCGCCTCGTGCCGCGCGTGCGCTCGCCGACGCGCTCGCGGCGGCCGGCGTCCAAGTCGATACGGTCGTGCTGGACTCGGGTCACGCGCTGATGACCGAGCAGCCCGACGACACGCTCGATGCGCTCGTCGCGTTCTCGCGCCCACTGCTGACCGGCAGCGCGCAGCCGTGAGGGCGACGACGGGCGCCGAGCCGAACGCCCCGGTTGCGGCAACCCTGCCGTTCGCCGCACAATGAACTGACCAGCGGGCCGCGGCCACCGTCTCATCGTTTGCAGCGCGTGGCGCTGGCCGGCGCGCTCCGGCGCAAAGGGAGGTTGTCATGGCTCACGGCGCTCATCCAGCTCGGTTCGCAAGCTTTGCCGAGTTCTATCCGTTTTATCTCAGCGAGCACCGCAGCGTAGCCTGCCGACGGCTTCATTTCGTCGGCTCGCTCGGCGTGATCGGCTGCTTAGCAATGGCCGTCGCGGCGGGAAACTGGCTCTGGCTGCCCGCTGCCATCGTCTGGGGATACGGTTTCGCCTGGGTCGGTCACTTCTTCTTCGAGAAGAACCGGCCCGCCACGTTCCGTTACCCGATCTACAGCCTGATGGGCGATTGGGTGATGTTCAAGGATATCTGCACCGGGAAGATATCGATTTAGCTTTTGCTTTTGCTTTTGCTTTTGCTTTTGCTTTTGCTTTTGCTTTAGCGTGAGGCGGCCGGCGCACCCGTCGGCAGGGCGCTGGAAGTCAGACCGCGTGATGAGGCCGCGCGGCGGGCGCCGCGGCATCACCGCCGGCATAGGCGGCGCGGGCATCGCGGACGGCAAGCAGCGTCGCGAGCGAAATGTCGAGCTTGTCGTTGCCGAGCGCGGCGAGCAAGGCCTCGGCGTCCACGCGCGTCGAGCTGAGCCTGAGCTGGTATTCGAGTTCGGTACGGTCGATGACGAACACGTCGAAAAGCCGCGAAACAGTGATCTTCGCAGGGTTTCCGACCAATCCGTAACGCGGCATCCCGTCGCTCGCGTCCTGCAGCCGCACGATCCATTCTCGCCGGCTCAGCTCGTCGACAAGCCTGGTCGTCGTATCCAGGTCGCAACGCGCGTCGCGCGCGAGTTCGGCGACCGTGCATCCGGGCCGGCCCGCCTCTCGCGCATCGTCGAGCCGCGCCAAAAGCTCGAGCGCGTCGAGCAGATCGCCGCCGGGATAGGCGCGCCGGTGAAACTGCCCGGCGCGGATCGTGGGCAGCGCCGATACGATCGTCGCCCCAGCCAGCGTAATGAACCAGCTCAAGTAGACCCAAAGCAGGAACATCGGCACGGTGGCGAATGCGCCGTAGACGGCCGTGTAAGTCGGAATGTGACGCACGTAATAGCCAAAGCCGCGCTTCGCGAGCTCGAACGCCACCGCTGCCGCGAGCCCGCCCACCACGGCGTCGCGCCACTGAACCGCGCAGTTCGGCAAATAGACGTAGAGCATCGTGAATACGAACGCCGTAAACGGCAGTGCGGCGCCCGAAAGCGCCCATTCGATGAGCGGCGACAACTCGTTTGCGAACGCCGTCGAGCGCGTAAAAATGTGTGAGGTGATCGAGAGGCTCACGCCGATGAGGAGCGGCCCGAGCGTAATGATCGCCCAGTAGACGAGCACACGCTGCGCGAACGGCCTCGGCTTGGGAACGCGCCAAATCAAGTTGAACGCCGATTCCACCGTCATCATCGTCATCACTGAAGTGACGAAGAGCACGATCATGCCCGCCGTCGTGAGCCCTTTCGCCTTCGAGGCAAACTGATTCAGGTAGCGAAAAATCTGGTTGTTGATCTGATCCGGCATCAGATGCTGGGCGAGAAATGTCTGCAACGACGCCTGGAACTCCGCAAACAGCGGAAACGCCGTGAAAAGGGCGAACGCGACCGTGGCGAGCGGGACGATCGCCAGCATCGTGGTGAACGTCAGGCTCCCCGCCACCTGGGCGATGCGGTCTTCGCCGCTGCGCTTCGCGGCAAATCGCGCAAGGCGTTTCAGCGTGTCGAGATCGATACTCAGCTTGGGCAAGAAATCCTCCGCGTTAGGGAAATACCGATCAACGCCGCGCGCCGGCGGCCATGGAATGCATGGACCTTGCTGCGCTTCGCGTGCCGTCGTACCGGGCTCACGCCCCTATAATAGGCCGCTCACGAGTGAGGCTTAATGAAAGATATTCTCGTACTCTATTACAGCCGCCACGGGGCGACGCGCGAGTTGGCGCTGGCGATCGCGCAAGGCATCGACAGCGTGCCCGGCATGCAGTCAAGGATCCGTACCGTGCCGAGCGTGTCGCCCGTCACGGAAGCCACCGAGCCCGACATTCCAGCCGACGGCCCGCCCTACGCGGAGCTGCGCGACCTCGAAGAATGCGCGGGGCTCGCGCTCGGCTCGCCGACGCGGTTTGGCAACATGGCGGCATCGCTCAAGCATTTTCTGGACGGCACAACGCCCCAGTGGCTAAGCGGCGCGCTCGCCGGCAAGCCCGCTTGCGTGTTCACCTCGACAGGCAGCCTCCACGGTGGCCAGGAAACGACGCTGCTTTCGATGATGCTGCCGCTTTTGCACCACGGCATGCTGGTTATCGGCATTCCCTATACCGAGAGTGCGCTTTCGGCTACGCAAAGCGGCGGCACGCCGTACGGGGCCTCGCACGTCTCCGGCGCCGGGGCCCGCGAGTCGGCGCTTTCGCACGACGAGAAAGCGCTCGCGGTCGCGCTTGGCACGCGGCTCGCGCGCACGGCGTCGCTGCTGGCTGGCCGTCCGTGAAGCCGGCCCCGGAAACAGTGCCGCCCGCGCCCGGCACATCGGACGGCCACGTCGGGCCCAAGGGATGTGCGGCTGCCGCCATCGGGGCCGCCGCCGCGCTCGTCGCGCTGATCGTCCTCTCGTTCGCGTGGGAGAGGTGGCTCGCGCCGCTGCGTCCCGGCGGCTCCGCTCTCATCCTCAAAGCGCTGCCGCTCGCATGCGCCCTGCCGGGCGTATTCCGTCGGCGACTCTACACGTTTCAGTGGGCGTCGATGCTGATCCTGCTCTACTTCGCCGAAGGCGTCGTGCGCGGCATGAGCGATGCGCACCTATCGGCAAAGCTCGGCTGGATCGAGACGGCGTTGGCCGTCGTTTTCCTCGCTTGCGCGCTCGCCTATGTGGCGCCGTTCAAGCGGGCCGCAAAGGTTCAGAATAAGACGTCACGACTCCAATAGGCGATTCCGCTACCTTTTCGCGATGACCGATTTCCTCACCGCTTGCCGGGAAGCCATTGGCGCTTCCCAGGTGCTCACCGATGCCAATGACACGGCCGCATACCTGACGGACTGGCGTGGCCGCTACACGGGCGCTGCACGCGCGGTGCTGCGACCCGGCACCACCGACGAAGTGGCCGCGCTCGTTCGCCTCGCTGTTGCTCACCGCGTGGCGCTCGTACCGCAGGGCGGCAATACGGGCCTTGCGGGCGGAGCGACGCCCGATGCGAGCGGCAACCAAGCCGTCATCAGCCTCGGCCGGCTCAACCGCGTGCGCGCGCTCGATGTTCACAACAACACGATCACCGTCGAGGCCGGCGTCGTGCTGGCGGAAGTTCAGGCGCGCGCCCGCGATGCGGGGCGGCTCTTCCCGCTCAGTCTTGCCGCCGAAGGCAGTTGCACGATCGGCGGCAACCTCGCGACGAACGCGGGTGGAACGGGCGTGCTGCGCTATGGCAATGCACGCGAGCTCTGCCTGGGCCTGGAGGTCGTGACGCCACAGGGCGAGATATGGGACGGATTGCGCGGGCTGCGCAAGGACAACACCGGCTACGATCTGCGCGATCTTTTTATCGGCGCGGAAGGCACGCTCGGCATCATCACCGCCGCGGTGCTGAAATTGCACCCGCTACCGGCTGCGCGCGTGACGGCGCTTGCCGCTCTCGCCTCGCCACATGCCGCGCTCGACTTCTTCGCGCTGGCCGGACGCTACGCGGGGCCGCTGCTGACGGGATTCGAGTTGATGTCGGACTTCTGTTTGCAGTTGGTCCGCAAGCATTTTCCGCAAATGCGCTATCCGTTCGACAGCTCGCACGCGCAGATCGTGCTGCTCGAGCTGTCCGACAGCGAAAGCGAAGAGCACGCACGCGGCCTCTTCGAGCAAATGATGGAAGAGGCGCTCGAGTCGGGGCTCGTCGAGGATGCCGTTGTCGCCGAGAACCTCGCTCAGTCGCGCGCGTTCTGGGACTTGCGCGAGCATATTCCGCTGGCGCAGGCAGAGGAAGGGCTCAACATCAAGCACGACATTGCCGTGCCGATCTCCCGCATCGGCACGTTCATCGAAGAGACGGATGCCGCCATTGCCGCGGCGGTGCCGGGTGCGCGAATGGTGACTTTCGGCCATCTCGGCGATGGCAATTTGCATTACAACGTTCAGGCGCCCGAAGGAGGCGATGCGAACTCGTTTCTGTCGAACTATCAGGAGACGCTGAACCGCATCGTCTATGACGGCGTGCACCGGCATCACGGCAGCATTAGCGCCGAGCATGGCCTCGGACAACTGAAGATCGAAGATGCCGCGCGCTACAAATCGCCTGTCGAGCTCGCGCTCATGCGCGCAGTGAAGTCGGCACTCGATCCGCTCGGCTTGATGAATCCGGGCAAAGTGTTGAACTGAACCCTCAGCGATCGACTAGACGAACGAGGTTGAAGATGAAGATTCGTGTGCTCTCTGACCTGCATCTCGAATGCGACGAGCCGGAGGCAATCGCGCATGCAGACGCCGATCTGGTCGTGCTGGCCGGCGACATCCACAATCATGCCGAGGGCATACGCTGGGCGGCGCAGACGTTCGATCCGCGCACACCGATCGTCTATGTGCCCGGCAACCACGAGTACTACGATGGTGAGTTCGGTGCGCTTGAAGTCGCGATGCGCGACGCGGCGGC
>CAYPWK010000265.1:0-2040 GCA_964414365.1 uncultured Burkholderia sp. | reverse complement strand
GCGGAAATCGCGAAGCCGTTCGCCGGCAAGACGATCGTCGTCACGCACCACGCCCCGCACCGCGACAGTCTGGCGCCGAAGTTCGCGAACGATCTGGTGTCGGCGGGCTTCATCAGTCATTTGCCGATGCTCGTACGGGCGCCCGTCGTGCTCTGGATTCACGGTCACACGCATACGCCGTTCGATTATGTCGCGGACGGTACGCGCGTCGTCTGCAATCCGCGCGGGTACGTCGATCGACGCCGGATGCGTATCGAGAATCCAGCGTTCGCCTGGGACAAAGTCGTAGAGATCTAAGGCTTCTCTGCCTATAACGGCATATGTTCATGCACCGCGCGCTGCATCGCGCAACGTCGACAGGATGATTATCGATGTACATCGCCTCATCATGGACCGTCGCGGATATTGCCGACCAAACCGGCAAGCGCGTGCTGATTACAGGAGCGAATAGCGGCATCGGCTATTACACGGCACTCGAATTGGCGGGTAAAGGGGCCGACATCATCCTTGCCTGCCGCGATCGACAGCGCGGCGAAACGGTGCTCGCCGACATCGCGAAGCAGGCACCCGGCACGCGGCCCGAATTGGCAATTGTCGATCTTGCTTCGCTTTCTTCCGTCCGCGATTTCGTGCAAAAGGAGCTGACACGACGGCGGCCTATTCACGTACTGATCAACAATGCCGGCGTGATGGCGCCGCCGAGGCGCCGCGAGACCGTGGATGGCTTTGAATTGCAATTCGGGACGAACGTCCTCGGCCATTTCGCGCTGACTATGCTTTTGATGCCCGCGCTCGAGCAAGCTGCGATCGAGTCGACGGAGCGGCCGCGCATCGTGACCATTGCTTCCATTGCACATAGACGTGGCCGGCTCAATTTCGACGACCTGCAGTCGACAAAATCGTATTCGCCGATGCGCGCCTATCAACAGTCGAAGCTGGCGGATCTGATGTTAGCGATGGAACTCGACAGACGCCTGCGGGCTAAAGCTTCACGCGTGATGTCGCTAGCCGCCCATCCGGGCGTTGCTGAGACGAATCTCTTTCGCAACGGTGACTATAGTGCGATCGAGCGTGCACTGAGAGAACTCGCCGGAAAGCTTATCGCCGTCACACTGAACAGCGGCCACGCGGGCGCGCTGCCGACCTTATATGCGGCGACTTCGCCCAACGTGCGCGACGGCGGCTATTACGGGCCTCAGGGGCTCTTCGAAGCGCGTGGCAGCCGCGTCGGCGAGGCGAGCATCGCTTTGCACGCACGAGATGTCGATGCGGCGCGGCGCCTGTGGGAGGTCTGCGAGACGCTGACGGGCGCTCGCTAACTTTGCGCTTCGCCAATACTCTTTATGGAGCTCGAAGCGTTCGCCCCTAAAGAGCTCGCCCGGCCGGGGAAGATCGAAGCGAAGCGCACGTGTCTGGAAGATGACAGCCGCGGCTGATCTGTTGCCACCGCGGACACCGAAAGCCGAAGAAGGGGCGGCCGGCTTCTTGCTCCGACAGAGTGAGATACCTCAGCCGGAGGTGCGTGATGTCCTCGTATCGGTGCTTGAAACTGCTAACCGCTGTCGGAATTTGCTCGTTCGCCGCCGCCTGCGTACATGTCGAGCGGTCCGAGTCACAACGTGATCAGGCCATTGTTGCAAAGTCCCCTGGCGCTTGTCGGGGTGCTGACTTTGTGGTTGCTGACGGCACCGTCATGTCCAAATGCGCCATTCCGGGCCAGGGCGTCAATGACTGCTCACGATATATCTGCCAACGATGCAATAACGGCACGTGGGGCGAGCAGTATCCCTGCGCGCCGAAATGACAATATTCGTCGCAAGGCGCAGCTAAACGACAGTCGTTAGTGACTGCCCAGCCGGCGGTCCACGACCACGGCCCCTGCGTGGCCCTGCGTGCTACGTTTCACGGACTGCAGAAAGCACAAAGCCCGGCTTCAATAGCCGGGCTAAGTACTTGACTCTATGGTCGGAGCGAAAGGATTCGAACCTTCGACCCTCTGATCCCAAATCAGATGCGCTACCAGGCTGCGCTACGCTCCGA
>CAYPWK010000264.1:0-8325 GCA_964414365.1 uncultured Burkholderia sp. | reverse complement strand
GGGTTGATGACGCCCGCGATGTGGCCGGACGCGCCGAGCACGAATCGCTGGGGACCGGTCAGCAGCGGCGCCGACGCATAGGCCGTTTTCCACGGCACGATGTGATCGTCGCGCGATCCGTAGATGAACGTCGGCACGTCGATGCGAGACAGATCGAGCGGCTCGCCGCAAACGGTCAGCGCACCAGGCTCTCGCATCCGATTCTCGAGATACGTATTGCGCAGATACCAGACGAACATCGGCCCCGGCAGGTTCGTGGAATCGCTGTTCCAATAAAGCAGGTCGAACGGCACCGGCGTGCGGCCCTTCAGGTAATTGTCGACGACATAATTCCAGACGAGGTCGTTTGGCCGCAAAAACGAGAACGCGTTCGCGAACTCGAGGCCGCGCATGAGACCCGGCGCCGCGCCGTTGGCGCCGCCTATCGTCTGCTCGCGCATGGTTACATGCGCCTCGTCGACGAAGACGTCCAATACGCCGGTATCGCAGAAATCGAGCATCGCGGTGACGAGCGTCATCGACGCGGCCGGATGCTCGCCGCGTGCCGCCAGCACCGCAAGCGCCGATGCAATCATCGTCCCGCCGATGCAAAAGCCGAACGTGTTGATCTGCTCGCGTCCGCTCACGCTCTTCACGACGTCGATGGCGGCAAGCACGCCCTCGGTCATGTAGTCGTCCCAAGTCTTGCCGGCAAGCGATGCATCGGGATTACGCCACGAGATCATGTAGACCTGGTGGCCGCAATCGAGCGCATGGGCGACGAACGAGGTTTCCGGCTGGAGATCGAGAATGTAGTACTTGTTGATGCAGGGCGGCACGATCAGCAGCGGCCGCTCGAAAACGCTCTCCGTGCGCGGCTTGTACTGGATCAGCTGGATCAGCTCGTTTTCAAAAATGACGGCGCCTTCCGTCGAGGCGATGTTCTTCCCGACGACAAAGCGTGACTCGTCGCTTTGCGAAATCTTCCCGCGCCGCATATCGGAGAGCATGTTCATGACGCCCTGGCGCAGGCTCTCGCCTTGGCTCTCGATGAGCGTCTTCTGCGCCTCGGGATTGAGCGCGAGGAAGTTGCTCGGCGAGGCGGCCGCGGTCCACTGTTGGACGGAGAAGCGGATCCGCTCGCGCGTCTTCGGATCGGTGTCGACGGCGTCGGCCAGCTCCTGCAAGTACCTCGCGTTGAGCAGGTACCAGGCCGCCATATAGGCAAAGGCCGGCGAGGCTTTCCAAGCGTCTGACGAAAAGCGCCGATCCGGAAGCTCCGGGACCGCCGCGCCGCCGGCGCTCGCCTGTTTCATCAGTTCCAGGCAGTCCCGGGAGTAGTCGGCCTGCAGCTTTTGCAGCCGTTCCGGTGGCACCGCCAGCGGAATGCCCGCAAAGCCTTGTGCCGTGTGCTGGCCCGTGAGCATTCCAGGCATGGCGTGCATCGCCGACATGTGCGCCATCGGCGGCATTTGCGGCATCGGCGGCATCTGTGGCATCGCGAAAGGAAACGCGAATGGCGTGGCCGTGCCGTTCGCCGCCGATGCACCTGTGCCAGACGCCGCGGCGGCGGGCCGCGACAGCTCGTTCGCGAACGAGCGCCATGCGTTCATCCATGCATCGAACATTCGTTGCGGATCGGCGTTGCCCGCCGCGGCCTGCTGCTCGCGGCTCGAGGAAGTTTCAGCTTGAGAGGAAGTCGAAGGATGTTTTGATGCAGTCATACCCGCTCGTGACCGGTAAGCCTCGGAAGACTGATTGATGGGCGGGTGGCAGCGCATCCGGGCGAACCCTCGGGACTTCGATGCGCTCACCCATTGCGAGGGTCATTCTTGCTCCCCGCCATAAGCTGTGTCAATGCTTGAGACCGATTTTGCCGCACTGCGATAGCTTTTTTATTATCGTTTTCCCGATGTCGATCGTATGTACGGTAGCTCATGTGCCCGGCCTATCGGCAATACCGACCGGTCCGCCGCGCCCGCTGGCGCAATATATCTTCGACATGGATTGCGGCTCGCGGTTCGGTCGTTTCTTGTGCGGCGCACTGCCGGGAGCCGATTTTCGTCGTCATTCCGCGAGCCAGACGAGCGCGGCCATTCGCCCCGTCACGCGGTCACGGCGGTACGAGTAAAAGCGATCGCGCTCTGTAAACGTGCACGCGTCGCCGCCCGTGACGTGCACGATGCCGTGCCGCGCAAGCCGCAAACGAGCGAGTGCATAGAGATCGGCCAGATACTTGCCGCCCGACGGAGCGCGCGGCACGAAGGCGTCGGAGGTCGGCCCACGCTCGCTCCCCTGCGCCTCGGCCATGAACGCATCTCGAACGTCGTCGCCCACTTCGAACGCGCCCGGGCCGATCGCTGGCCCCAGATAGGCGTGCAGCGTTTCGGGCTGAGCGCCCGCGAGCACCGCCACCTGCCGCGCGGTGCTTTCGACGACGCCGGCAACGAGGCCTCGCCACCCCGCATGCGCGGCGCCCACCGCGCGCCCGGCCTCGTCGGCAAGCAGCACAGGCATGCAGTCGGCCGCCATGACAACACAGGCGACACCCGGCGTGCTCGTTACGCTCGCGTCGGCATGGGGCGGCTCGCTCGCGCCAAGGACATCGTCGGCGCGCACGACGGTGTTGCTATGGACCTGCTGAAGCCAAGCTGGCTCGGCGCCCACGAGCGCTCGTAGACGCGCGCGGTTTTCTTCAACATGAGCGCGATCGTCGTCCGTGCGCAGGCCGAGGTTCAGGCCGCCTGGCGCTTGCGCTCCATCGTTCATCCGCCCGTACGGCGGCGGGCTCACGCCGCCGGAGCGCGTCGTGACGAGCGCGCGCACGCGCGGCGAGACGCGCCAGTCCGGTTGCAGGCAGTCGTCAAAAGTCAGTGCGGGGTAACTCATGGAGCGCGTGCCTCGTGGGTCGGTTATCGCCATCTCACTCGATGTCTTCGTCACCCGCATCGTCGATCACCTCTTCGTACGCACCGGCTTCGACGAATTCGTCCTCGAACTCGCCGTCTTCGCCCTCTTCGAGCGCCTCACCGTCGCCAAAGCCCAACGCGGCAACGAGGGCCGCCATATCCTCGGGCAATTCGGCGACCCAATGCATCGCGCGCCGCGTTTGCGGATGAACGAGGCCGAGACGCCATGCGTGCAGCGCCTGCCGCGCGAAGCCGTCAGGCAGGGGCGCGCTCGAGCGCCGACCGCGCAGTCCGCCGTAGACGGGGTCCCCGAGCAGCGGGTGCCCGACGTGCGCGCAATGAACGCGGATCTGATGCGTGCGCCCCGTCTCCAAATCGCAATGAATCGCCGACACGGGCTGCTGCCGCCAGACTAGTCTGTCCACTGTCTTGAAGTGCGTGCGCGCGGGTTTGCCGGCTGCGCCGGTCACGACGGCCATCCGCGTGCGCTCGCGCGGATCGCGGCCGATCGGCGCGTCGACGGTCCCCTCGTCGGGCATCTCCCCCCAGACGAGGGCGAAGTAGCGACGCTTCACCGTGCGCGCCTGCAATTGGCGCACGAGATCGGTTTGCGCTTCGAGCGTGCGGGCCGCGACCATCAGGCCTGAAGTCTCCTTGTCCAGCCGATGCACGATGCCGGCTCGCGGCAGTCCGGCCGCCGCTTCGCCGTACCGGTGCAGCAGGCCGTTCAGGATCGTGCCGCTCCAATTGCCGGCGGCCGGATGCACGACGAGCCCCGCGGGCTTGTTCAGCACCACTAGCGCGGCATCCTCGTAGACGATATCGAGCTCGACCGGCTCTGGCGCAAACGCCAGCTCTTCGGGCAGCAAGTCGGGGACGAGCTCGATGCGCGCCTCGAGCGGGACCGGCTGGCGCACTTTCGCCGACATGCCGTTCACGCGCACGCGCCCCGCTTCGACCCAGCTTTGCAGACGGCTGCGGGAAAACTCGGGGAATACTTTTGCGAGCACCTTGTCTAGCCTTTCCCCGGCCAAGTCGTCGGGCACCGACGCGACGCGCGGGAGAGCGTCGCCTTGCTGCCCGCCGGCGGGCGATGGGGCTTGCGCGACAGGGGCCAGCGCCTCGCCCGAGCACGCCTTTTTCGGCGCGTCGGCACCCGCGACGCTTCGGCTATAATCGGCGCTTCGATCTTTGCGGCCGATTCCGGCGGCTGAGGAACTTTTGCGGGTCATTGAAACTGGGTCACTGAGTGAGACTGATAGCTAGGAAGCATGGGGAAATGCGGCAAGCCTCGAACATCATGACGCGATCGTCTATTCGCGCGGCCGCCTCGGCACTCGTCCGTGCGGCCAAGCGTGCGGCCCGGCCCGCCTCGGCGAGCGTCGCGCTTGCCGCCGCCGCGCTCGTCGTAACAGGTTGTCACGGTCTGCCGCAAAAGACCGATGAGACAGCAGTCTGGTCGAACCAGAAATTATACTCGGAGGCACAAGACGCGCTCTCCGGCGGCGACTGGGGCAAGTGCTCGAAGTACTTCGAATCGCTGCAGGGCCGCGACCCGTTCGGCCGTTTCGCGCAGCAGGCGCAGATCAACGTGGCCTATTGCAATTGGAAAGACGGCGAGACGGATGCCGCCAACCAGGCTATCGACCGTTTCATCAAGCTGCACCCCGATCATCCCGATGTCGCATATGCGTACTATCTGAAAGGGATGATTCACTTCAACGACGACCTCGGGCTCTTCGGACGCTTCTCGGGCCAGGACATGAGCGAGCGCGATCCGAAATCGCTGCGCGAGTCCTATGACGCGTTCAAAGTCGTCGTCGACAAGTATCCGGACAGTAAATATGCGCCCGACGCGGCCGCTCGGATGCGCTATATCGTGAACGCGCTGGCCTCGTATGAAGTGCACGCGGCCGACTACTACTATCGCCGCGGCGCCTATGTCGCGTCGATCAACCGCGCACAGCTTGCGATCAAGGAATACAAGAACGCGCCGGCAATCGAGGACGCGCTGCATCTGATGATTCTTTCGTACACGAAGCTCAACGAGCCGCAACTCGCTGACGACACGCGTCGCGTTCTCGCCGCTACCTTTCCGGACAGCCCGTATGTCACCGGCCATCCGCGAGCAGGCGTGAAAAAGAAATCCTGGTGGATCTTTTAATTCGCTTCGATCTTCGATGTACAACGAAAAACCCGGCTCAGGCCGGGTTTTTCGTCTAGCGATCAACGGCCACCAATGGCGTCTCGGCGAAAAACTCGCGCACGACCTCGATCTCGCGCGTGCGCTTGAACGGCGGCAAGCTTTGCCAGATACGCCGACCATAAGGCTTATCAACGAGACGCGTGTCGCAGATCATCAGCACGCCGCGATCCGTTTCCGCGCGAATCAGACGGCCCGCGCCCTGCTTCAGCGTGATGACCGCTTGCGGCAACTGATGCACGGCGAACGGGCTCAGCCCTTTCTTCGTGAGCGCGTCGAGCCGGGCGGCGAGCACGGGATCGTCGGGCGGCGCGAACGGCAGCTTATCGATGACGACGAGCGAAAGCGCGTCACCGCGTACGTCGACACCCTCCCAGAAGCTCTGGCTTCCAACGAGAATCGCGTTGCCGTATGAGCGAAACCGGTCGAGCAGCTCCGTGCGGCTCGCATCGCCTTGTGTGAGAAGCGGCATATTCCATCCGCGCGCCTCGATCACATCGCGAAGCTTGCTCGCGATGCGATCGACGGCACGCAGCGTCGTACAGAGCACGAACACGCCGCCGCCCGCCGCTTCGATCGCCGGAAGCGCCGCGTCGAACACGGCGTCGGTGAACGCCGGCGAAGAAGGCTGCGGCAAGTTACGCGGCACATACAGCAAACCTTGCGTGCCGTAGTCGAAAGGACTCGGCAGCGTCATCGACCGGCGCGCATCGAGTCCCATCTGAGCGGCGTAATGCGTGAAGTCGCCGCGCACCGAGAGTGTCGCCGATGTGAATATCCACGCGCGAGGAACCCCGGCGCGCTGTTTTGCGAAAATGGGTGCGACCGATAGCGGCGTTTCATGTAACTGGACGGTGTGCGAAAACACCTCGATCCAGCGGATTCGCTCATCAGCATCGGTGCGCGTCGCCGTTTCGCCGCCCGTCGCCGAACCGGCATCGCCCGCGCCCTGCGCGCCTGTGCGGACCTCGCCGGGCCCCGATTGCGCCGGAAGCGCCGTCCAGCGCGCAAGCTGATCCTGCAGTTCTCGTGCTCGCCGCAAACATGCGCCGAGCGACTCAGCGCGCTCGGCCTGGCTCGCGAGCGCACTCGCCAGCGCGTCGAGCGCTGCCTCGACCGCATCGAGCGCACCAAAAACGGGATGATCGTCTGCCAACTGTGCCGTCGACAACCGAAGCGAGTCTTCCCTGAACGACAGCCTGATGTCGCGCGTCGCGCGCTCTAGCGCGGCGCCGAGCTTGACCCATTCGGCAGCGTCCCGTGCGTGAACGAGCCCTTCCGCGACAGTGTCGCGCGCAAGCTCGAGCAGTTGCGACGTGGAAAGCGTCTCGCCGAAGAAGAGCGTAGCGGTTTCGGGCAGTTGGTGCGCCTCGTCGAAGACGATCGTGTTCGCCGTCGGCAGCAGCTCGGCCATCCCCGTATCGCGCAACATGATGTCGGCGAAGAAAAGGTGATGGTTGACCACGACGATATCGGCCTGCTGCGCCTCGCGGCGCGCCTGCATGACGAAGCAGTCCTTGTGGTGCGGGCACTCCTGGCCCAGGCAGTTTTCGCGCGTCGAGGTCACCATCGACCATACCGGCGAGGTCTCCGGAACGCTCGCCAATTCGGCCTTGTCGCCCGTGCGCGTCATCTTCGCGAAACGAACGATCTCCTGCAGGTGGACCGTGTCCTGCCGCGACGGCAAGCGGCCGCTATCGGCCGTCCGTTGCAGGTAGTAGTGGCAGAGATAGTTGGCGCGACCCTTCAGCATCGCAACACTGACCGGCACCGCCAATGCGTCGCGAACGGTTGGAATGTCGCGCTGGAAGAGCTGATCTTGCAAGTGCTTGGTGCCAGTGGAGACGATGACTTTGCCGCCCCAGAGCATGGCAGGCACCAAGTAGGCGAACGTCTTTCCCGTCCCCGTCCCAGCCTCGACGATCAGCGTGTTCTCGCCGGCACCACTGTCACTTTCGGCGTCTCGCTCGTGCCGGTCGCCATCGGTATCGGCATCGCCCGCGAGCTCGCTGTTCGCACGGAGCCGCCGCGCGGGGCGTCGTTGCGCCTCGAACATCGCGGGTTCAGGCATCGCGCGGCCCGACGCATCCATCGTCGCGGCGACTGCGCGCGCCATTTCGATTTGCGACGCACGCGGCCGATAGCCGTCGATCGCTCGCGCAAGCAACCCATCGGCCGCAAAAATCGCGTCGAGCTCGGCGCTTCGCTTGGCGCTCAGTGCGACGGGCGAGCGCGTCGTACGCGCGTCGGGGCGCGGGTCATTGGGAGAATCGTCCCGCGGTGAATTCAAGGCAAGCGGCTCCTAAGCAAAGACCGGCGCCGAGCCGCTGCGCCGGCTCATGGCCTCGTCACGCGTGCTTGTCCGGTTCGAGCTGCAATTGCAGCAACGTGATGTTGTCCTTGACCTTGAGCTTGCGCTTTTTCAGGCGTGTAAGCTCGAGGTCGCTGATTTCCGACGAGTCCGACAATTTGTCGATCATGCGATCGAGTTCGTCATGCTCCGACTGCAACTGGACGATGCGGTCGCGCAGAGCATCGGGATGGATCGCGTGAGGGTCGCGCATGGTCGCCTCCTCGTTCGATAGGCGCCGGGCTGCCCCGGGACAGCACACGCCTGAGGTTGCCGTGAAGCAGAAACGCTGCGTCAGTCGCTATCTTGCTGCTCCTGGCGCAACGTCTTCTGCTGCTCCTGCTGCTGCAACTGCTCTTGCTGCTTTTCCTGCGCCTTTTCCGCCGCCTGCTTCTGACGGGCCTCGACATCAGCCTTATGCTGGGCGGCGTCGGATTGCTTCTCGGTGAACCGCCGCGCCCGCTCAGCTCGTTCCCTTGCATCTTGCGCCGCCTGCTGCCGGGCCTGCTCGAGCTTGCGCTGATAATCAGCCTGCTTCTGATCATACGCCGCCTGATTTGCCGCACGCTGCGGCGCTTCGGCGCTGCGCCTTGCGGCGTCCAGCTCATGCTGTCGCTGCTTTTCCGCATACGCTTCGGCATTGCGCGCATCGGTCGCTGCGCGCTCCGGAGCCTCGGCGGCAGCGCTTGCCGCCTTGAGCGCCTCGCGCTCGTCGCGCACCCGAGCATGCGCCGCGCGCCGCTCGCCATCGAGCTGGAGCTGCTCTGCATGGATCCGCGCCTGAGTCGTGCGCATCTTGTCGCGCGCGCGGCCGATGCACGCATTCACGAAAAACCGGTCATAGCAGTTGTGAACGGCAACGCCGTACTGATACTGATTTTCCG
>CAYPWK010000263.1:0-8435 GCA_964414365.1 uncultured Burkholderia sp. | reverse complement strand
GATCGTCGGGGTAATTGTCGGGGCTCGGCGACGTCCCGCAGATATAAGTCTTCCCCTCGGGGCGGAAGTAGACCCCCGTCGGATCGATCAGCAGCGGACATGGCCTCAGCACGGCCGGCGATGAAACGTTGAAAATGCTGCGCCGACGCGCACGGACGGGGATATCGATGCCCATCATCGCCGCTAGCTTGCTTGCCCAGGCGCCTGCCGCGTTGACGATCGTATCGCACGGATAGCGATCGCCGCCGTCGGTGACCGCATGCGTCACTCTTCGGCCGTCTCGAACGAGCGCGGTCACTTCGGCCGCGACGTAACGAGCACCCAGCGATTGGGCCTTCTTGCGCAGCGCCTGGACCAGACCATACCCGTCGAACCAACCCTCCCCGCTCTCGCCGAGCGTCCCGCATGCGAGGTCTTCGACGTTGAGCCACGGAAACCTGGCCTTCAGCACATCACGCTCGAGGAAGCGAATATCGGCGCCGAGGCTCGTCTGCATTGCATGGTTTTCGCGCAGGGTCGCGGCGCCCGCCGTTGTCGCGAGAAACAAGTATCCGCCTTCATGCAGATCGATCGAAGGCTTGCTGCCGCCAACTTCTAGCAGATCGCCGATATTGCGCAAAAACTCGATGCCAAAGAGCGACATCCGCACAGAGAGCGGCGTCGAAAACTGTTGCCGGATCGACGCCGCCGACAGTGCCGAGGACGATCGAGCGTAGCTCGGATCGCGCTCGATCACGGTGACGGAGACAGTCGGGTCCGTTGCGCGCAGAAAATAAGCGACGGCGCTACCGATCACGCCGCCGCCGACGATAACGACTTGTGCACTCACGATGCTCAACTCACTCGATCGAAAAGTCGATGCCCTGCGCAAGCGGCAGTGCCGACGAATAGTTGACCGTATTCGTCGCGCGGCGCATATAGGCCTTCCATGCGTCAGAACCCGATTCGCGGCCGCCGCCCGTTTCCTTTTCACCGCCGAATGCGCCGCCGATCTCGGCGCCGCTCGGGCCGATGTTGACATTCGCGATGCCGCAGTCGCTGCCCGATGCATTGAGGAATCGCTCGCTCTCGCGCAGGTCCGTCGTGAAGATGCACGACGAGAGGCCATGCGCCGCGGCGTTGTTTGCGGCGATTGCCTCGCCGAGATCGCGATACTTGAGCACGTACAGGATAGGCGCGAATGTCTCCTTCAATACGATCGACGTCTGCGAAGGCATCTCGACGATAGCGGGCCGCACGTAGTATCCCTTCTCGCACCCGGCCACGGCCTTGCGTTCGCCGCCGAAGACCTGGCCGCCTTCGCGTTTCGCTTCATCGAGCGCGGCCTGCATGCGCTCGAACGATTGCGCATCGATCAGCGGGCCCATCAGCACGCCGGATTCCAGCGGATTGCCGATCGCGACTTTGTCGTAGAGCGCCTTCAGCCGCTCGACCGTCTTGTCATAAACGCTCTCGTGCACGAAAAGGCGCCGCAGCGTCGTGCAGCGCTGCCCCGCCGTACCGACGGCCGAAAACAGGATGGCGCGAAGCGCGAGCTCCATGTCCGCCGTGCCTGAAACGATGCCGGCGTTGTTGCCGCCCAGTTCGAGGATCGAGCGGCCGAAACGACGCGCGACTTCCGTGCCGACTGCGCGGCCCATCTCGGTGCTCCCGGTCGCGCTGACAATGTTCGAGCGCGGGTCCGCGACGAGTTGGGCGCCGATTTCCCGCCCGCCGTTGAGAACGGTGGTGAGGCCCTCAGGTGCGTCGCCGAACGCCTTCAGGGCGTCCTGCAGGATCGCGTTCACGGCCAATGCCGTGAGCGGCGTCTTTTCCGATGGCTTCCAGATCACCGCGTTGCCGCACACGAGCGCGAGCGCGGCGTTCCACGACCAGACCGCGGCCGGAAAGTTGAACGCGGAAATGACCGTGCAAACGCCCATCGGATGCCATGTTTCGGCCATCCGGTGGCCGGGCCGCTCCGAAGCGATCGTGAGGCCATAGAGCTGCCGTGAGAGACCAACGGCGAAATCGCAGATGTCGATCATCTCCTGGACTTCGCCCAACCCTTCCTGCAGGATCTTGCCAGCCTCGAGCGTGATGAGCCTGCCGAGCGCTTGCTTGCGCTCGCGCAGCTCGTTGCCGAGGAGACGCACGAGCTCCCCCCGCCTCGGCGCGGGCACTTCCCGCCATGACCGGAATGCGGCCTGCGCATTGGCGAGCGCGGCATCGACGTCAGCCACACTGTGGCTTGCTACGCGGCCGATCAGTTCGCCGTCGATCGGCGAATAAACCGAGATATCGCCGGCGTCCGCAAGATGGGAAATACCGAGCTCGGAGAGAATGGTTGAAGTCTTCACGATGGGCCTGTCGAGTCGTTCACGAAGGGGTTTTGTTTCCGATACGAAACTTATACACTTTCAGAAACGTCCGCGCAATCCCTCGGTGATCTAGCCCAAGCAGCCGCGGCATTTGCCTTTGTTATGATAGGAAACACCGATCGTCAGGACCGCCGATCTTTCCCCCATATGGAAAAAACCCTCCCGAAGCCGGCTGAGCAGAGTTCGTCGGAGCTTGGTAGACGCGTCAAGGCCGCCCGCTTGCAGCACGAGTACACGCTCGAAGTCGCGAGCCGCCTATGCGGCGTGTCGCGCTCCACGCTCTCGAAAATCGAAAACGGGATGATGTCCCCGACGTTCGATGTGCTCCAGAAGATTGTCCACGGTCTGAAGATCGATCTCGGGGAGCTGTTCGGCTCGAGCCCGAAACCCAACGCGGGCGGGCGACGCGCGCTGACGCGCAAAGGCAGCGGGCAAATGTACTCCGCCGGCTGCTACCGGATGGAGCTACTCGCCACCGATCTTTCGCAAAAGGCGATGCACCCGTTTCGGATACGGATCACCGCCCATTCTCTCGACGAGTTCACCGAATGGGGACGACACCAAGGCGAAGAGTTTCTTTATGTGCTGAACGGCAGCGTTTGTTTGTACTCCGAGCTTTATGCGCCGACTCACCTCGAAGCGGGCGACAGCATCTACTTCGATAGCCGCACCGGCCACGCGGCCGTATCGACGAGCGAAGAAGACGCGGAAGTGCTGTGGATCATCGACGAAGGGCACATGGCCGCCTTCGAGGCCAGCGCCGCAATGCCGTCAATGCTGAAACGCCCCGCCTGATTTCGTCAACATTGATTCAATAAACGATCCACCGCGCGACTTGACCATGCCGACACTCCTCACATTCGATGCCGCCGCCACCTCGGCGCTTCTCGACTTCGGCGCGCTCGTCGACGCCCTATCCGTCGCCGCGCAAGAGCATGACGCCGGGCACATCCGCTCGCCGGTGCGCACCGCGTTACCGCTGAACGAAGGCGGCATCCTTCTGTCGATGCCGGCTGCCGCGCATGACCTCGCCATCCACAAGCTCGTCAGCGTCTGCCCGGCGAACGCCGCGCGCGCCATGCCGACGATCTTCGGGACGGTGACCGTCTGCGACGGCACGACGGGCAAACCGGAATTCATCCTCGACGGCCCCACCGTCACGGGACGGAGGACGGCGGCGCTTTCCATGCTCGGCATCAGGCTGCTGCATCGCTCGGTGCCCCGTTCCTTCCTCCTTATCGGGACGGGACAACAGGCACGCTTTCACGCGGCCGCGATCGGTGCGCTCCATCAAGGCGCGTCCATTTTCGTCAAAGGCCGCAGCGCCTCGTCAGAAAAAGCGTTTTGCGAGGAGATGGCGCGCGAAGGCGTCGTCGTTTCGGAGCTTCCTCGATTGCCGGCCGACGGGGCGATCCCTGCCGATATCGACATCGTCATTGCAGCCACGACGAGCAAAGCGCCCGTCTACACCGCCCCGGCGAGCCCGAGCCGCCTCGTGATCGGCGTGGGCGCCTTTACGCCGGACGCGGCCGAGATCGCCGCCGAGACGGTCCGTGCGAGCCGTGTGTTTGTCGACGATCTGGCCGCGGCCCGGGAGGAAGCGGGCGATTTGCTGCAAGCAGGGGTCGATTGGGCTTCCATCCGCTCGCTCGGCTCGGCGGTCGGCGGCGACATCCCTAGCGATCGGCCAATCGTCTTCAAGACGGTTGGCAGCGGCGCCTGGGATCTTGCGGCCTGCCGCGTCGCGCGCGCGGCGCGGGCAAGACAGGCCGGCCAATGATCGACCCGCCGTCGGTTCCCGACTACGGGGACCCGGACGAGCATGGGCGGCTCCAGGCAAGGAGGCCAGCTTTGCGGTATGCTCTTACTTACTGCTGCATTGCAGCACGGCAAGTCATCATGGAAACCGCATCGTGTCGCGCCCCAAGTACCTTCCGGACAATTTCACGTTAGCGCTCGTCGGAACAGTTGTTTTGGCGAGCCTGCTGCCATGCCGCGGCGAAACCGCCGTGGCGGTGGAATGGCTGACCGACTTCGCGATCGCTTTGCTCTTCTTTTTGCACGGCGCGAAGCTGCCGCGCGAGGCGATCGTTTCCGGCGCCACGAACTGGCGCCTACACGGGCTCGTCCTGCTGAGCACCTTCGCGCTCTTTCCGCTGCTCGGCCTCGCGTTCAAGCCGCTCCTCTCGCCGCTCGTCACACCGGCGATCTACGGTGGGATTCTGTTTCTCTGCACGCTGCCGTCGACGGTCCAATCGTCGATCGCTTTCACGTCGATGGCGAAAGGAAACGTGCCGGCGGCCGTTTGCAGCGCATCGGCGTCGAGCCTGCTCGGCATCTTCATCACGCCGGTGCTCGCGGGGCTTATCGTTTCGAGCCATGTGACGTCCGGCTCGGCCTGGCATACGATCGGCAACATTGTGCTGCAACTGCTCGTGCCGTTCCTCTGCGGACACCTGCTGCGGCCGATGATCGGCGGATGGATCGAGCGCAATCGCGGCCTGGTTCGATTCGTCGATCAGGGCTCCATCCTGCTCGTGGTCTATTCAGCGTTCAGCGAGGCCATCAACGAGGGGCTTTGGCACCGCGTGTCGGGTACTGCGCTGGTCGGATTGCTCGTCGCGAATGCCGTGCTCCTCGCCGCCGCGCTCGTCATGACCGCCACCGCAAGCAAGTGGCTCGGCTTCGAGCGCAGGGACCGCATCACGATCGTCTTCTGCGGCTCCAAGAAGAGCCTGGCGTCGGGCATTCCGATGGCGAAGGTCATCTTCGCCTCACATGCGGTCGGCGCCGCCCTGTTGCCGCTGATGCTGTTCCATCAAATGCAGCTGATGGTTTGCGCCGCGCTCGCGCAACGCTGGGGCGCCGCTTCCGCTCGCGCGGACATGCACAAAGCGAAAGGCCAAGGCCGCCCCGTTCTTAACGAGAAGGTTTAGAAAGCGCCGGCCTGCGAGCCAGCCGCTTGCGCCGCATGATAATGCGGCTTCCAGAACCGTCTCCGAATCGATGCGTCGATCACTGATGCGCGGGCGGCTGCGGATTGTGCGCCGGGTTGGTGTCGAACTTCTGCACGCCCTCGATGCCTTCTTTGCCGACAAGAGCCGACAGTTGCGCGTGCAACCACTCCGCGACTTCGGCTTCGCACACCTGCTCGCCGCCCACATAGACGGTGAACGACCTCAGATACTTGGCCTTCTTTTCGGGATTCTCGATCGTCGCTTTCGTCCATCGATAAAGCGGGTACCCGTCCGGACCGCCGTGCTCCGCCTCTTCGACATAGTCGGCAAATGCATCGAACTGGCACTTCAGTGTTGCATTGCGCTGACGCAGGATCGAATCGATCGCATCACGGCTGCGATGCGAGGCCCCAGACCGCAATGCCTCGGCAAGCTCGGGCGTGACGTTGATTCGCACTTGGAATTGCCAACGCTCTTCCATCGGATGCCTCCGTTTTGCACACAACCCAGTTCGGGGAAGGGTCGCCCGAACTCAACTATCGCATTGTGGCGCAAAAAACAGAGCGCTTAAGCGGCCGTCCCCGAAACGCGAAACACACCCACGACCTCGGAAAGGCCTCGGCTTGCGCTGCTGCAGTGGGCCAAAAAAAAGCAGAACGCCGTCACGCTTCTCTCGCGTGACGGCGCTCTTTCGATGCGCAGTACGGGGGCTGTATCCGCGTGTCGCCGGACCTAAGCCCCGACACACCGCTCAATGACCGAAATAGATATCGTCGATGCCCGATTGCGCGCGCACGCTATTCGAGCGCTGATGCGCGCCGCCCGATTGCGACGTCTCGGTCGTGCCGCCTACACCGCTACTCGTATCGCTGCGAGCGACCGTCGTGCCATTGTATTGCTCGACCGCGAGCGTTTGATCGTTGATGCCACGTTGCGACGACGGCGCGCCAACTTCGGGGCGATAGAACGGCGCCGGACCGTAACCGCTCGCGAAAGCGGGCGCGGCAATCGAGGCGGACGTTGCAAGCAACAATGCGGCGATGAGTTTCGTCTTCATAGTGACCTCCGTAAACTTCAATCAATGGATGCTGTATCGCGCCTTGAACCGAATCGTTTGCGGCGCACCGGATTCAACAGTTCCTAGACTAAGACCGCGGCGCGCTCAGACAAAGAGGGCTAGCCGAACATCTCATTTCCTCGAACCCGAACAATCGACCTTGCTTGTGCGCGTCATGCGCGATACGAATCGAGGCCATAGCCTCGTGCTATCCATGCCGAGAAGAAACAAGCGCCATCGCGTTCGTCAACGCGATGGCGCTCGAGTGGCGTGAAACTGAGTCTTGCAGCTTTAAGGCACCGCAAACGCGGTGCCCTGTACTTCGATCAACGACCGAAGAAGATGTCGTTGCTAGGACCTGCGGCCTGCACGCGAACACTGCCCGACTGCGACGCGCCCACGGAACCGCCAACGTCGCTTTGCGACGTGACCGCGGCGTTACCTTGTTCCGCGGCTAGCGTTTGTGCGCTGATGCCACGCTGCGACGAAGGCGCACCGACGTCAGCGCGATAGAACGGTGCGGGACCATAACCGCTTGCGAAAGCGGGCGCGGCGACCGATGCGGATGCAGCGAGAATAAGAGCGGCGACAAATTTGGTGTTCATGGTGACCTCCGATACTTTATGAATGCTTGAAAGCGCCCGGACAGAGTCCGTTTGGCACGCTGTCTTCAACGTTGATGATTCAAGTTTAGAGTCGCGAACGTCGCAGAAAAAGAGGCGGCGACGAACATCACATTTCCTGAAACTAGAACAATCGGAATTCTATGCAAGGCACCGCAGACGCAGTGCCTTGCCGCTGACTCAACGACCGAAGAAGATGTCGTTGTCATGGCCACGGGCTTCCACACGGACATGGCCCGACTGCGACGCAGAGACCGAGCCGCCAACGTCGCTCTGCGACGTGACAGCGGCGTTGCCTTGTTCAGCCGCGAGAGTTTGTGCGCTGATGCCACGTTGCGACGAAGGCGCACCGACGTCGGGGCGATAGAACGGTGCAGGGCCATAACCGCTTGCGAAGGCGGGCGCGGCGATCGACGCGGATGCAGCGAGAATGAGAGCAGCGATAAACTTCGTCTTCATGATGACCTCCGATTCCTTTTGAATGCTGGGAAGCGCCTGGACCGAGTCCGTTGTGGCGCGCTGTGTTCAACGTTGATGGGTTGCAGTGTAGGGTCGCGAAGGGCTCGGACAAAGAGGGCTAACCGAACATCACAGTTCCCGGAAGATGAACAATCGCGAATCGACGCGGAGCGACGCGTCGCGCGACGGCCGTCGATGAGGTGGGTCAGAGGCGGTCGACCGCGGCGATTCAAACGATATGGGAGGCGAACATGCAGAAGATCGCCAATGAACGAGCAAGTGAAACTGCAATCAAGATTCGCGTAGCCGCGCTAATGCAATGTCTTGCGCAAGCGCTAGCGCTAGCGCTTGCGCTGGCGAGCGCAGCGCTCTCGACCCGACCGGCGTTTGCGCAACCGCCTGGATTCGATAGCTTCGCCGTCCCTGCCGGCAGCGCGCCGCACGATGTGGCGCCGACGCCCATCGCGGATGGCGCCGTCTGGTTCACGGCGCAAGCAAAGGGCGCGGTGGGACGGCTCGATCCGCGCAGTGGCAGGATCGAGATGATTTCGCTAGGCGAGGGATCGGCGCCGCACGGCGTCATTGTCGGTCCCGATCACGCCGCATGGGTGACCGACGGCGGTGCCAATGCGATCGTGCGTATCGACTCGCGGACACTCGCTGTCAAGCGTTTCCTGCTGCCCCCAGAGCGGTCCGACGCCAATCTCAATACCGCCGTCTTCGACAAGCAAGGCCATCTCTGGTTTACGGGTCAGAGCGGTATCTATGGCGAGCTGGACCCGATGCGCGGCAGCATGCGTGTCTTCGACGCGCCGCGCGGATCGGGACCGTACGGGATCTGCGTTACGCCGGATGGCAGCGTTTTTTTCGCGTCGCTGGCCGGAGGCTACCTCGGCCGCATCGATCCGAAAACGGGCGGGGCCGAGGTCATCGAACCCCCAACGCCGCACCAGGGTGCGCGCCGCGTATGGTCCGATAC
>CAYPWK010000262.1:0-8468 GCA_964414365.1 uncultured Burkholderia sp. | reverse complement strand
GGACCAGCGGCGCCCGGGCATCAGGCGGCCCGTGAACTCGTCGACGATGATGACCTCGCCGTTTTGCACGACGTAATGCTGGTCGCGGAAGAACAGCGTATGCGCGCGCAGCGCCGCATAGACGTGATGCATCAGCGTGATGTTCTGCGGCGCGTAAAGGCTTTCGCCTTCACCGATCAAGCCCCATTCGAACAGCATCCGCTCGGCTTTTTCGTGACCCGATTCGGTCAGATAGACCTGGCGCGACTTTTCGTCGAGCGTGTAATCGCCCGGCTTTTCGACGCCCGTGCCGTCCGCGCGCTCTTCGCCGATTTGCCGCTCGAGCAGCGGCGGCAGCGCATTCATGCGAACGTACAGCTCTGTGTGATCTTCGGCCTGCCCCGAGATGATGAGCGGCGTGCGAGCTTCGTCTATGAGGATCGAGTCGACTTCGTCGACCACCGCGAAGTTGAGCGAGCGCTGAACGCGCGCGCTCGTCTCATAGACCATGTTGTCGCGCAGATAGTCGAATCCGAACTCGTTGTTCGTGCCGTAGGTGATATCCGCCGCATAGGCCTCCTGCTTGGAGGCATGATCCATTTGTGACAGATTGACGCCGACGCTCAGGCCGAGGAAGTTGTAGAGCTTGCCCATCCACTCGGCGTCGCGCTGAGCGAGATAGTCGTTGACAGTCACGACATGCACGCCGCGCCCCGACAACGCGTTAAGGTACGCAGCGAGCGTGGCAACGAGCGTCTTACCTTCGCCCGTACGCATTTCGGCGATCTTGCCGTAATGGAGCGCCATGCCGCCGATCAGCTGGACGTCGAAGTGCCGCATCTTCAACACGCGGCGGCTCGCCTCGCGGCAGACGGCGAACGCTTCCGGCAGCAGCTTGTCGAGCGACTCGCCGCTGCCCACGCGCTGACGGAACTCGTCCGTCTTTGCGCGCAGTTGCTCGTCCGTCAATTGCTCAATCTGCGGCTCGAGCGAATTGATCACCGCGACGGTCTTTTGATACTGCTTGATCAGCCGCTGGTTGCGGCTGCCAAAAATCTTTTGGAGAAAACCGGTGGTCATCGGTCGGGTTTGCGTCGCGGCTTCGGTCGGTCCGCACGCTCGGTGCGGCCCGCGGACGGTGATCCGCGGGATGCCGAATCGTATGGCCTCGGCGGCTTATCCATGAGTGAATTCGAATCGCGGATTTTAGCACGCGAGGCTTAACCTGCCGTGACGGCACCGGGGCGGGCCGGACGGGCGGCTGTCCGCGAGCCGCGGCGCGCGGCGGCAAAGGTACAATCGCGCCCATGAGCCGTTTTTCGCGATCTTCCCCTCCTGCCGGCCCGGCCCGGCCGCAACCGCTCGCCGAGCTGCTCGGTCGTACCGACGCACTCGCCGCGCTGCGCGCGGGCGTCGAGCAGATCGCAGCGCTCGAGCGCGACCTCGCGCAATTGCTGCCCGATTATCTGGCGAAGAGCGTCGAGCCCGGTTTCATCAAAGAGGGCGCGTTGACGATCTTTGCCGCGCATAGCGCGCTAGCCGCGAGGCTCAGGCACCTCGAACCGCGCCTCGTCGCCGATTTGCAGCAACGGGGCTGGAACGTCCGCACGCTTGCGGTGAAAGTAAGGCCACGAGCCGAGCCCCCGGCTGCTCGGCCGAAGGAGGCGCGTATGACGCCGATCGGCGCAGCCGCGCTACGAACGCTCAGCGAAACGCTGCCGCCCTCGCCGCTCACGGCGGCGCTCGCCCGGATAGCGGCGCGCCACGGTGCCGGCAAGCCGGGCGGGGGCGACGAAAAGTGAAACAGGCAGCGTTGCATCGAGCAAGGCCGCCTGTTTCGTCTGGGCTATCGTCGAATCAATGTCCGCTCAATGTGAGCTCCACTTCTAAAGCGCAATGTAAAGAGTGAGGAGTTGGGTGCTCTTCAGGCGAACGCAGTTTGCGCGTCGTAGCCGAACCCGCGCGGTGCGTGCTGCACGTCGTCGAACGTCACGATTTCGTAAGCGTCTTCACGAGCGAGAAGCTCGCGCAGCAACGCATTGTTGAGCCCATGCCCCGATTTATACGCGGTGTAAGACGCCAATAGCGGATGGCCGATTACATAAAGATCGCCGATCGCATCGAGCATCTTATGCTTCACGAACTCGTCGTCGTAACGGAGTCCGTCGTTATTGAGAATGCGGTACTCGTCGAGCACAATCGCGTTATCCATGCTCCCGCCGCGCGCAAGGCCGAGCTCGCGCATCATTTCGACCTCGTGCGCGAAACCGAAAGTTCGTGCACGCGCAATTTCACGAACGTAGGACGTCGTGGCGAAGTCGACTTCGAGCGCCTGGCCCGTCTTGTCGACAGCCGGATGATGAAAATCGATCGTGAACTTGAGCTTGAAGCCGAAATACGGCTCGAGGCGCGCTAACTTATCGCCGTCGCGCACTTCGATGGCCTTGGTGACCTTGACGAATTTCTTCAGCGCGTCCTGCTCTTGAATGCCGGCCGACTGCATCAAAAAGACGAACGACGCCGCACTGCCGTCCATGATCGGAATTTCCTCGGCCGTCACGTCGACATAAAGGTTATCGATGCCGAGACCGGCACAGGCCGACATCAAATGCTCGACCGTCGAAACCCGTGCACCATCCTTTTGCAACACTGAAGCAAGACGCGTATCGCCGATCGACAGCGCCGAGGCCGGAATTTCGACGGCGTTCGGCAAATCGACGCGCGTGAACACGATGCCGGTGTTCTCGGCAGCGGGACGGAGCGTCAGATCGACCTTGCGCCCGGAATGAAGGCCAATGCCGACTGTCTTGACGATCGATTTGATAGTGCGTTGCTTCAGCATGGTCATCTGTCGATTGCTATTCTTAATCGAGCTTCTTATTTCATAGTACGGATTATACCGTATTGGCGTGCCGCTGTCTTGCTGGCTTGCGTATCAGTGTGTTTCTTCGCATTACCCTGCAGCAATAGTGAGGCCGACGCCCGGAACGGAGGCATTCCCGGGCGCCGGCCATGGCTGGCGTCATCGAACGTTACAAAAAACGGCTCCAAACGACAGAGCGGACGTGGCCTCGGCGCAACGCTGCAATGCTTTGCGCCGGTCTTTCATCCAGCGGACGGCCGCTTAAGCCCTTTGTCCGCGCAATCGCACTCCGCGCATCTTGCCCGAGATGCGCGCCGATTGCATGGCAGGGAGCCACTGGCGCCGACCACGCGCCGCCGGCCTACCTTGCGGCCCGCTGCCAAGTCCGCTTGTCGCAGGGCGCCTCGCAGACTCGCGTGCGCCTCGCGGTTCCGCGCGCATCTACCGGCCGGGTGCGTGTCGATAGCCTGCCGACCCGCTTTGCCGATGTGCCGCGCACGGCCGCCCCGGCCGCGCGTCCGAGGAGACGCGGCCGTCTTGCGCCGTTGCCGTTCAACATGCTCAGCCCTTCGTGCGCTCGTAAGCGCTCATCGCGCGACGCCATCCGGCGCCGCGCGCGTCAGTCCGCCTGCTTGCGCAAGAACGCCGGGATGTCGTACGTGTCGACGCCCTTTTCCTGCAGCGCCTGCACGTGCGAAGCGGCGGTTTCGCGTGAGTTACGCCAGACGGCCGGCGTATCGAACGCGCCGTAATCGGCCGACGACGACGCGTGCGGCGTCGAGAAGCTGTGATGCATAGCGCTGACGGGCTGGTTGTCCGTGCCCGTGCGCAAGAGCGTCATCGGCGCCGACTGCTGCTTCTTCGCGGCGCTCGCGGCGGTGCGGCCGAGGCCGGTCGCGACCACGGTCACGCGCAGCGCATCGCCCATCGCGTCGTCGTAGACGGCGCCGAAGATGACGGTCGCGTCGTCGGCCGCATAGCTCTTGATCGTATTCATCACCTCGCGCGTTTCCGAAAGGCGAAGCGACCGGCTCGACGTGATGTTGACGAGCACGCCGCGCGCACCCGACAGATCGACACCTTCGAGCAGCGGGCTCGCGACGGCCTGCTCGGCGGCAAGCCGCGCACGATCGACACCGGCGACCGTCGCCGTGCCCATCATCGCCTTGCCCTGCTCACCCATCACCGTCTTTACGTCTTCAAAGTCGACGTTCACGAGACCGTCGACGTTGATGATCTCCGCAATGCCGGCCACCGCGTTGTTGAGCACATCGTCAGCGCACTGGAAGCACTTGTCCATTTCGGCGTCATCGCCCATCACCTCGAACAGCTTGTCGTTCAGGACGACGATCAGCGAGTCGACGTGATCCTCCAGTTGCTGTGAACCTGCTTCTGCGACGCGCATCCGCTTGCCGCCTTCGAACTCGAACGGCTTGCTGACGACACCGACGGTCAGAATGCCCATCTCCTTGGCGATCTGCGCGACCACGGGCGCTGCGCCCGTACCCGTGCCGCCGCCCATGCCAGCCGTGATGAAGACCATGTGCGCGCCACGCAGCGCATCGGCGATCCGCTCGCGCGCCTCTTCGGCCGCCGCACGCCCCATCTCGGGCTTCGCACCGGCGCCAAGGCCCGTGTTGCCAAGCTGAATGACGTGCGAAGCACGCGATCGCGAGAGCGCCTGCGCATCGGTGTTCATGACGACGAAATCGACGCCCTGCACGCCTTTGTTGATCATGTGTTGCACGGCGTTACCGCCGGCACCCCCAACGCCGACCACCTTGATGATGGTGCCGCTGGTTTCCGTTTCCAACATCTGGAATTCCATATTGCCTCCGTCAAGAAAAGATCCTGCTCTCGGCCGTTATTCGGCAGGGGATCGGGCAATCCCCTGTCGCGCGCAAGCCGCCGGCACCGGCGCGAATTCGAAAATTCAAAAATTGCCCAAAAACCAATCCTTCATTCGCGAGAAGACCTGCCCCATCGATCCCGACTGCACGGCGACCTTGCGTCCGCGCATGCGCTGCGACGACCCTTCGACGAGCAGCCCCATCGCCGTCGAATAGCGCGGATTGCGCACGACGTCGGCAAGTCCCCCCACGTACTCCGGCACGCCGATGCGAACCGGCTTCAGAAAAATGTCCTCGCCGAGCTCGACCATGCCCGGCATCATCGATGCGCCACCGGTCAGCACGACGCCCGAGCTCAAGAGCTCTTCGTAGCCGGACTCGCGCACGACCTGATGCACGAGCGAGAAAAGCTCCTCGACGCGCGGCTCGATGACGGCCGCGAGCGCCTGGCGCGACAGCGTGCGGGGCCCGCGCTCACCGAGCCCCGGCACTTCGATCATCTCGTCAGGATCGGCGAGCGCCTGCTTCGCGATGCCGTAGCTGACCTTGATGTCCTCGGCGTCGGGCGTCGGCGTGCGCAGCGCCATCGCGATATCGCTCGTCACCTGGTCGCCCGCGATCGGGATGACGGCCGTATGGCGAATCGCACCTTCGCTGAAGATCGCGATGTCGGTCGTGCCGCCGCCGATGTCGACGAGCACGACGCCAAGCTCCTTCTCGTCTTCGGTCAACACGGCGAGCGACGATGCGAGCGGCTGCAGGATCAGGTCGTTGACTTCGAGGCCGCAGCGGCGCACGCACTTGACGATGTTCTGTGCGGCCGACACAGCGCCAGTCACGATGTGCACTTTCACTTCAAGCCGGATGCCGCTCATGCCGATCGGCTCGCGCACGTCTTCCTGACCGTCGATGATGAATTCCTGCGTCAGGATGTGCAGCACCTGCTGGTCCGTGGGAATGTTGATCGCCTTGGCCGTCTCGATCACGCGCGCCACATCGGTTTGCGTGACTTCCTTATCCTTGATCGCAACCATCCCGCTCGAATTGAAGCTGCGGATATGGCTGCCCGCGATGCCCGTAAAGACGTTTGTGATCTTGCAATCGGCCATCAGTTCCGCTTCTTCGAGCGCGCGCTGGATCGATTGCACGGTGGCCTCGATGTTCACTACCACGCCTTTCTTGAGCCCCTTCGATTCGCTTTGCCCAAGACCGATCACTTCGTAATGGCCTTCGCCCCGAAGCTCGGCGACGATCGCCACGACCTTGGCCGTGCCGATATCGAGAGCAACCAGCAGATCTTTGTAGTCTTTACTCATAGCGTGCTCATGTGTGGTTCTTTCTCTTACCTCTTGGGCTGCGTCGCACTGGGTGCGTCGCCGATGAAACGCATCCCCGCCGCGCGAATCGCAAAGCCGTTCGGATAGCGCAAGTCCGCATATTGGATCGCATTCCCCCAGCGCGCCGTCACCGCCTTCCATGCCGCGGTCAACCGGCGGCTGCGCTCCTCGAGCGTCGTCGCATTCCGCTCACGGCCGTATTCGATCTCGGTGCCGTTCGACAGTTTCACTGTCCACGCATAACGCGGCGAAAGCGTCACTTCCTCGGGCGTCGCGCCGATTGGTGCAAGCCACTTCTTGAAATCGAAGTAGCGCGCGACGACTTCCTTCGCCGTGCCGGTCGGACCGTCGAATGCAGGGAGATCGCCGTCGAGTTCCCCCTGGTTCGCCGTGAAAAGCTCGCCGTCGACCGAGACGAGCTGATCGCTGCCCCATGTGCCGAGCGGCCGGTACTCCTCGAGCGTAACGGCCAGCGCATTCGGCCACACGCGCCGCACGCTTGCGCGGCGCACCCACGGCATCTGCTCGAACGCCTGCCTCGCCGCGTCGAGATCGACCGTGAAGAAATTGCCCTTCAAGTGGCCGATCACGCTCGCGCGCACAGTCGGCGTGTTGATGTGATCGGTGTCGCCGCCGATCAAGATGGCGGAAAGCGCGAACGACGGACGTTGCGCGAGCCAGATCCCGCCCGCCGCGACAAGCGCGGCGAGCGCCACCGCATAAAGCGCGCTGGCGGTGAGATTGAGCTGGCGAACGTTGTTCCACATGATGTTTGCGTCAGTCCTTATCGAGCGTCAGCGCGAGCACCTCGACGACAAGCGCTTCATAGCTGATGCCGACCGCGCGCGCCGCCTTGGGCGGCAGCGAGTGATCGGTCATGCCTGGCGCCGTATTCACTTCGAGGAAATACGCGTTGCCGGCCCCATCGAGCATGAAATCGGCCCGGCCCCAGTCGGTGCAGCCGAGCACTTCGAACGCACGGCGCGAGAGCGTCTTGAGACGCATCTCCTCTTCCGGCGCGAGGCCGCATGGAATCAGGTATTGCGTGTCGTTCGCGATGTACTTCGCGTGGTAGTCGTAAAAGTCGCCTGCCGGCACGATCTTGATGATCGGCAAATCGAGTTCGCCCGCGATGCAGGCGGTGTACTCGCCGCCGCCTTCGACGCTCTTTTCGGCGAGCACAATCTTGTCGAACTTCGCCGCTTCCTCGAGCGCGGCCGGCAGCGCATCCGCGCTCTTCACCTTCGTCACGGCGACGCTCGACCCCTCGCTCGCCGGCTTCACGAAGAGCGGCAAGCCGAGCTTGGCGACGATCGCGCTTGCCCTTGCCGCATAATCGTCGCCGCGCATCACCGTTTCGAACGGCGGCGTCGGGATACCCAATTGCTGCCAGACGAGCTTCGCGCGGAACTTGTCGAGACCGAGCGCCGAGCCCAGCACGCCGCTGCCCGTGTAGCGAATGCCGTAAAAGTCGAGCGCGCCCTGAATCTGCCCGTTTTCGCCATAGCCGCCGTGCAGTGCGTTGAACGCGCGCACGAAACCTTCGTCTTTCAAAGCCGACAAGGGACGCTCGGACGGATCGAACGGATATGCGTCGATGCCGGCCGCGCGGAGCCCCTGCAAGACGAGGCGCCCGGAATTGAGCGAGACCTCGCGCTCGGCAGATTCGCCGCCGAGCAGCACCGCTACTTTGCCGAAACGTTTCGGATCCATGTTCATCTCATACCTTTCGCATCTTGCGCGAGCCGGGCCGGCACCGTGCCGATCGAGCCCGCTCCCATCGTGATCACTACATCGCCGTCGCGCACGAGCGCGGCAAGCGCCTTCGGCACGTCGTCGGCCGTTTCGACAAACACCGGCTCGACCTTGCCCGCCACGCGGATTGCGCGCGCGAGCGCGCGCCCGTCCGCCGCGACGATCGGCGCCTCGCCGGCCGCATACACATCGGTCAACACCAGCGCATCGACGCTCGAGAGCACGCTGACGAAGTCCTCGAAACAATCGCGCGTGCGGGTATACCGGTGCGGCTGGAATGCGAGGACGAGCCTGCGGTCGGGGAACGCGCCGCGAGCGGCCGAAATCGTCGCTGCCATTTCGACCGGGTGATGGCCATAGTCGTCGATGAGCGTGTAGCGGCCGTCCGAGCCAATCTCGATTTCGCCGTACCGCTGAAAGCGCCGACCCACGCCCGTGAATTCGGCGAGCGCACGTTGGATATCGGCATCGGCGACTTCCAGTTCAGTCGCGATCGCGATCGCTGCAAGCGCGTTTTGCACGTTGTGCGTGCCCGGCATGTTGAGAACGATGTCGAGCGGCGGCGCGTCTTCGCGCATCGCCGTGAAATACATCTTGCCGTCGCGCGCGATGACGTTGACGCCGCGCACTTGAGCGTCGGCCGCGAAGCCGTAGCGGATGATCGGCTTGGACACGACCGGCAAG
>CAYPWK010000261.1:0-8477 GCA_964414365.1 uncultured Burkholderia sp. | reverse complement strand
CATCGGGCGCGACGGTTTTTGTCCGGCCACCAGCCTTGCGAGGATGTCGGGCGATAGCACGCAAAGGCCCGCGGCGACGGCTTCGATCGAAGCGACGATTTCGGCTGGCATCGCGTTGCGCGGCAGGATCGCTGTTGCATCAGTGGGCAGCGCGTCAAGGACACAGTCGCTATCAGGGTCGTCGATCAGCAGGACAAACGCCGATGGCCCGAGTTCGAATAGCGTCTTGAGCGCGTCGCTTGCATCGGGCTCGATATCGGCCACGACCACATCCGGCACCGAACCAGCGAGGCAATCGGCGAGCGATTCGGCGTCGGCTGCGCTACCCAAGAACCCGAGCGCCGAGTTCGCCTCGACAAGCGTTTGCAGGCGTGCGCGCAGCTGCGACGATGCCGCAATCACCGCGACCCGCACCGGCCCCATGTGTACCGCCTTTCCGTCCGACATTTCGCCGATTCCCGGACCTCACCTGCACGAATTCCGTTGGGGGCGTTCGCCCACTGTCACTGAACACGCGTGGCGTTCGCCACCGCGGATCAATGCGACTTGCAACTGCTGCCCAATGCTTGCGGAACCCAGCGCGGTGTGCACGTCGTCCATATCGCGGCAAGGCCTGCCGTCCAGTTCGATCAGGACATCGCCTATGAGCACGCCCGCCTGTTCTGGAGGACCGCCCGGCGCAAGCGAATTGATCAGCAATCCGCTTTTGAACGCCAAGTTCAGCTTGTTCACCCACGCGTCCGACAGGCTGACCTGCTGCGTGCCGACGCCAAGGTAGCCCCGTGAGACGCGCCCTTTAGCCAACAGTTCACCGGTGACGCGCTCCACAGTCATCCCGGGAATGACCATGCCGGCGCCGCGCATCAGTGCCGACGTGCAGATGCCCATGACCTGCCCGCGCATATCTGCGAGGGCCGCCCCGGAGAAACCCGGGCGCAGACCGCCGTCCAGTCGCACGAACGCATCGAGCTGCCCACCTCTCCACGTGCGCCAGGGACCACCCGTGCTGGCGATCACGCCAAAATCAGCGCTGATGCCGAGTTCGTCCGCACGCGCGACTGCAAGCGCCAGATGACCCGGCTTCAGTGAGCGAGCATCGCCAGACTCGACTGGGTCCAGATCCACGCCGTCCAGTTTCAGCACAGCGAGGTCGGTGCCCAAATCCAGGCCCGCGAGGACTGCGGCGACCGTACTGCCGTCGGTCAGTGTGACTTCGATCCCGTCCTCACGCCTGATCGTATGCGCAGCCGTTACGACGACGCCATGGCGCCAGATTACCCCACTTGACGGCATGCGATGCCGCCCGTGTACTGCCACGACGCTTCGTCCGACTCGCCCGACAATGTCCGCCAGATTCTCCGAAAGATCCATCAAAGGATTTCCGCTCGAGGATGGGGTTTCCATTTCAAGTCTCCTGCCAATTGCGATAGACCTGCTTGTTCCTCGCGTCGGCGATTGCTCACCTTTGCGGGGTAGCGTTGTGACGACGGGTTCACAATGACAGAAGAACGGGGGGCGCACACCACCCAAATGGGTGGCCGGGTAAATGCAGTGTGGGCTTTATGATGCAGCGTGAGGCAGAGGTCGGCCAATTGTTGCCGCTCCCCCAACCCACAAAGCAGTCCATCGAACGGCTGGTTCGCATCCTAAACTTGCCGGACACCGTCCTCTCGCATACGGGCGGGAACATCAGCGCGGCCGCGCAAATGCCACGCTGTCGGCGTCGCCACCGTCTGGCAGATGTATGTGGTCATCCTGCGAAAGATCGCTTATTCAGGCTGCGTGGCGGGGGCCCGCACGCTCCGACACCTCATTTCCCTTCGCCTGCATGCATTCAAGGTATGCGAGATCGTATCTTTGCTGGACGTTTAGTTGCGCCCGCGGCACGTGGGCGTCACTCGCAGCGCGCGTGCCCACGCCGCGCGCCAGCTGCTCCCTCGCATACTGTCTGCACTGCGCATCGTCCTGCAAAAAGACGGTGAACGGCTTGTTGCGCCCCGGCTTCACGGCCACGGCCGGCCCGATCGGCTGCGATACGCATCCGGCGGCAACCGAGCAGACCGTCACGGCAATTTTGATTCGGCAAAGAAAAGTCACGGCAACCGCTCCTATCAGAAGCTTACAGGCGCCAGCGTGTCCGTAACGTTGCTTAACGGCCGTGCGTCGCCTCAATCAACCGTGCGCTGTCGCTTGAATAATTATGGTCGGTACACATACTCAACTTTCGATCCGTGGAGGCTTCCCTTCAGCTAAACACGATGCCGACCGGTGCGCAGCAATCGCGTTAGTCCTGCGTCGCGGTATAGCAAGCCGGTGCTTTCACTGCCGGTGGAGTACCTTGCCAACAGCGCTTCATTTCTCCCGTGTTTGTATCCAGTCGCCACGCATTACCGCCGCTGTCCACAACCAACTGGTAGCGGCCTGCACTAGGATACGACGCTTCGCGCGGGGCTTGATGGCAGCCGGCGAGGATCAAGCAAAATGCGAAAAGAGCAGATTTCATGTGGCTCCTCCGATTGAAGGTGATCGACGGCGCCTCAATGTGGTGGTCTACCCGCACTGACAACGCGCACAAAAATCGCTTGTGATCAGGCAGTCCATCGCGGCAATCGCGCCTAGATGGTCCAGCATGGCAGGACGCAGTTCCGCCGCGATCCGCCGGTCAACCAACTCATCAATCATGGCATACATGTCATGCAACTCGCCCTTCAGCGTCGCATCATTTACTTTGACCGCACAGCCACGTTGAACCCAGGTGACACATCTGTCAGCGACGTACCGACCGTTGTATGCTTAGCCGCGAAATGGGAGGCAGCCCATGACGCAAAAGGCGCGAGAACTTTACAGGAGCGCGAATGGCGACCGTTGGTCGCTCGTGAACGACTACGACTCCGGCCTGGTGTTCGTCCGGCATGAGCCCAACCTCCCCTCAGGTGGCCGGCCGTCCGACATCTCAATCGGCGAATTCCTTGTTGGAAACGGAAAAGGGCCGGAGCATGCCGAACTCCTGCGGCTGATCGGGACATTGGTGGAAACGCCAGTCGATAACTAGCCGCTCACCGAGGACGAGGCGCTCTCGCGACCGCCGCATAGCGTCACGAAGTCGTCCATTAGGCCCTCGTCGCTGCCCTACATCGGCAAACCGGTGGACCCGATGAAGCTGCTCGACAATCGGAGATATCTTGGCGATGCGGTAGGCCTTCGTATGGTTGCCGACTGATCGTACGTGCGCCGTTCGAGCCGATAGTTGCATCAAACGAGGTAGAACTAGCTAGTTTATGCGCGCGACGGAAAGCGTCGGTGTTGCAATTCGTGGCCGGGCCAGCCGTTGTTCATTCGTGACGCAGCCGGCGAGCGGTCGCTTGCCGGCCATGAGGCGACGTTCACTCGCCCTGTTCCTCGGACGTTCAGCCGTCGGATTCACCCAGCAAGCAGCCATTCGGATTGCGAAGGCAAACGTTGCTTCATCGGCCCTTTCTGTCATTCGCACCAGATCGAACACAGCGATCGAGGACAGCCGCTTTGGCACTCCACTCGCACCCATGGTCGGCTTCACCAACCTACCCGGGCACCTCTAGCATCGGCCGGTGCGATGTAGCGGTTGCATGGCACTCTATTTACGGTGCGGTATTCCAGATGTGCGATATAGAACGCCATTTTCCATCGGCATCCTTACGGAATACGTTGACGAGAATGCCGGAAAACCGCTGGCTCTTGCCATCCTTTTCCGGCCCGGCTGCGTGCCACGTCGCTAGCTCATACGCCATGTTTCCATTGCGTCTGGCGTCGATGACTTCGATCGAGTGATCGTGAAAACCTTTATCCAACACACCCTTGAACAGCGCTTCGATTTCTGAGCGACCTTCAATCGTTTTTCCGTTGCCCGGAGAAACCTTGGCCTCCTCCTCGTATAGAGCAGAGAGAGCATGAGCGTTACGAGTGTTGAATGCTTGATTCCAAGCAGAGTTAATGCGCTGTACGATGGCGCGTGCATCGCCTGTCTGTGCTAATCCGGGAGACGTCAGAACCACCGCCAACAGGCCGACGATGACATAGTTTGCATACTTGCCCATTGCATACCTCCAAAGATTAGACTCTTGCAGCATAGAACGGTCGGTGCGTCGCATCCCAGCGCACGTCGCGACATTTAGGGGCGAGTTGCATTCGTGAACGACGAGCAGGGTGGCTGGAAACGAAGACTCTGAAGCCTATCGACGGCACATCTCCGTGGGAGACGTGCGCCTTCGCAGCTGGCAGACTCAGTTCGAGCCTGCCTTGTGGGCGGTCAGGGCGGCACCCAGTTCCTCGTCGGTCAGCACAGGAGCGGAAGTGAACGAAAACAAATCACTCCATTGGAGCACCCACGCCGCGAGCTCGCTAGTATCGTTTGCTTCGACAATTGCAACGCCGGTGAACTCACCTATAACATGCCAGCGCCCCAAAAGCGTGACATTGTCAGGCGGACGGCCACCTGTTTTCAGGAATCTGTCGATCGCGGACTGTTGCACCGCCGGTTGCCCCTTCCATTGAACAATGAACTTCATAGCAACCCTCCTTGGGACTTGGCGGCAGGGGTCGTGGCCTGACCACTCCGCCCAAAACCGCCCCCCGGCTGACGGCATTTTATCGTTGCTGGGTGCTAGCGCGGACCGGCTCACGTCATCCGCGCGAACCGTACACGGCCACAAGACATCGTAACTAATAATAGCGAACGCACTTGCGAGGATGCGATCGAAATGCAGCATTTGAAGGCCAGAACCAAGCGTGAGAAGGAGCAACTGGGCAAGCTAAGGCCCACATCCGCTGGGAGTTGGTACTGGGTTTCCAATCGTTGAGCCGCGTCCGGGAGCAGCCGCTGGCCGACATGCCGGCGCCGATGAGCGAATGGCAACTTCGGCAGATGACTTGCCGGCCGGCCGTGCCGTATGAATGGCGGTAACGCTCCGGAAGCTGCCGTAGAGTTGAAGCGGGGTTCCATGTCTGGTAGGGGTCGCGAAGGGTCATCCGACCGGCCGCTCCACGCCCCCTTATACCGACACAACCTGTGTCAAAGTCTTTTGTCGCAACATGGCAGCGCTAATTGGGTTGAGTTGTGTCCGTGTCAAGTTGTGATTCGGCGGGGATGTGATCACGTTCGTCACTAAAAGCATGATTTTATTCGGCGGGGGTCGAACTCAATTGTTCGTTCGCAGCCCTCGGTAAGTCGTTGTTTAATACTTTGCGCCGCCCTATGCTGTTTTGCGATGCGTTCGCAGTTGGCTTCCTGAAGCAGGACCCACCGCATGCCGTATCGACGAACGTTTCGATGGCGACGAGGTCACGACCATCGAACGGCTCGATGTTGTCCAACGCCGGCAACGGTTCCACGACTGCCTGCGCTCATGTCCGCGTGCCCGGCGCACTTCGGCTCGTCGAGCCGTTTCCTCATCTAGTCCGAAGCAAAGGAGTCTGGAAATGACGACGGTCCATGCTTTTGGCACGCACGAACAGGCAGGCCCGCTTGTTCCATTCGATTACGAGCTCGGGCCGATTGCCGCCAACGAGGTGGATATCAAGGTCGAGTACTGCGGCGTTTGCCATTCGGATCTTTCGATGATCGACAATGAGTGGGGGCTCACCACTTATCCGATGGTGCCTGGGCACGAGGTAATCGGTACAGTTGCGGCAGTGGGCGACGAGGTCAAAACGGTGAAAGTGGGTCAACGCGTCGGCTTGGGTTGGTTCAGCGCGAGTTGCATGCACTGCCATCAATGCCTGAGCGGCGATCACAATCTTTGCGCGACGGCGGAATCAACGATCATCGGCCGCTTCGGTGGATTCGCCGATGTCGTGCGGTGCAGTGCCGAATGGGCCATTCCTCTGCCCGACGGACTGAACGCGAAGACCGCGGGCCCGTTGTTTTGCGGCGGGATCACCGTCTTCAATCCAATCGCGCAGTTCGGCGTGCGTCCTACGCACCGCGTAGGCGTAATTGGAATCGGCGGCCTGGGACACCTCGCGCTCCAGTTCCTCAACAAATGGGGCTGTGAAGTCACGGCATTCTCGTCGACGGCCGGCAAGGAGGAGCAGGCGCGACGTCTTGGCGCGCATTACGTGGTCAACTCGAAGGACAGCGCGGCAATGGCGACGCTCGCCGGAAAGTTCGATTTCATCCTCAATACCACGAATGCGAACCTCGATTGGCCGTCGTATATCAACGCCCTTGCGCCAAGAGGGAGGTTGCATACTGTCGGCGCGGTACCCGACCCAATCGCGTTGGAGGCCTTCCCAATGATGCTGGGCCAGAAGAGCCTGTCGGGCTCGCCGCTCGGCAGTCCGGCCACGATTCAGGACATGCTGATGTTTTGCGAACGCCATGCGATTGCGCCTGTGACCGAGCAATTCGCCATGGCCGATGTCAACAAGGCGCTCGATCATTTGCGTTCCGGCAAGGCACGATATCGCGTCGTGCTCGAAAATTGATTCTTAGATATTCCGCCGCGCGCCGAGCACGATGATATTGCCGGAGGACTTCGGCCGGCATGTCACCGCGCTCGGACACACGCTTATAGCGCGGTCACCGCCACCGACTTCGTGACGAGATACGGCTCCAGTGCTTCCGGTCCACCTTCACAACCGTAACCGGAAGGGCGACGTCGTGCGTTATTACGCCAGCATTGCTCGATGGATGCTGCCACGAGCCTTTCCTGCAGGTTGGGGCCGCAGAGCGGCAATGTCTCAGTGCGGCCAAAAAGAGTCATTGGTCGCGGCCGACATCTGGACATTCATGCGACTACTCCGCATCCGCAACGGCCATTCGGCCACCGATGGTGTACATCGGCCACAACCGGCCATTCGACACAGCTGACTGAATCGTCGACAATCCGATGACGGAGCACCAACGGGAGTAGCCTCCGTGGACGTCAGCAGGGCAATCGAAAATCGTTTCAACAGGATCGACGTCGCGTGGGAGCATGGCCTGCTGGAATACACTTGCACTGGATCGAGGGGCGTTATGGGTCGCAGCACGCCCATTGCGATACTCGGCAAGTGCGTCTATCCGTTCCTGACGATGATGCGACGGATCGCCTTACCCGACGAACGACTTGGCGTGGGTCGACGGGAGCTGACCGCATCGGGCAACAAGTCCGCCATAATGAGGCAGTCGACAAGGTCCGGTTGTTTGTCGACAAATAAGCCGTGCAAACGCGGAGGTGACGATGACTGAACAAATACGCATTCGTCAACGCCCATTGGCCCAAGACGGGACGTCCGGCTACGCGGCAACATCCGGGCCGATCTTCCTGATTCGCCCGGTTAGCAATTATCGACGCCCATGTTAAAAATTCTCGGGAAGGCATCGTCTATAAACGTTCGAAAAGTGCTGTGGATATGCTCAGAGCTGCAACTTCCGTTTGAACGGGAGGACTGGGGAACAGGCTTCAAGGACACCAACGACGCTGATTTTCTTGCGCTGAACCCAAACGGTCTTGTTCCAGTTCTCAGGGACGGCGACTTCGTGCTCTGGGAGTCGAACTCGATTATCCGATACTTGGCCTCCCGCTACGGCGGCGAGCGCTTATATCCCTTTGAGCCTGTAGCGCGAGCGAGGATAGATCAGTGGATCGATTGGCAAGCGACAGAACTGAACAGATCATGGAGCTACGCCTTCCTCGCACTAGTCAGGAAATCGCAAGCTCACCAAGCTCAACCGGAAATATCCATGTCACTCGCAAATTGGACGCGGAACATGCAGATACTGAACCGCCAGCTTGAACGCACCGCCACGTTCATCGCCGGAGAGCACTTCAGCCTTGCTGACATTCCTATCGCCTTGTCGATCAATCGCTGGTTTAGCACGCCGTTCCAACATCCCGACCTCCCTGCCGTATCTGCCTACTTCGATCGCCTCGCTGATCGCCCTGGTTTTGCAACGCACTGCAGGAACGGAACTCCATAGTCAATGTCGAGCGAACCGCGCAACGTCGTGCCCGAACGGCTGCTTTGGAGAAAGACTACTGTCCCTTGTGGGTCGGACAGCAACCAACCCGAAACCCGCCCGATGTTAGCCTGCGCATCTCGGCGCAAGGGAACTCCGGGCGGAGCCAGCTTGCTCTATACATCGAGCGGCAAGTTCAACTTTGATTGCCCCAAAGATCGTCAACCGCGCGGATTGCCAGCAAGTAGCCGTTTGCGCCAGCCCCGCAGATCACCGCAGTGGCCGCCACCGAGATTGTCGAGTGACGATATTCCTCGGAGCGCCGGTGGATGTTCGTGACGTGCACTTCCACCACCGGCCGGCGGATCAGCTTGACCGCGTCGAGTACTGGAATCCGACCGAAAGAAAAGCCGGCCGGGTTGATGATCAGCGCGGCGTCCTGCAGGAATGCTTCCTGAATCCAGTCGATCAACTGGCTTTCGCTGTTGGTCTGACGGAACACACAATCGAACTTGAGATATTCGGCCAGTGCGAGACAGTTCTGTTCGACATCCTTCAG
>CAYPWK010000260.1:8315-8503 GCA_964414365.1 uncultured Burkholderia sp. | reverse complement strand
TCGGTCGCCTACCATCTCAAAAATCCGTTGACAAACCCGGTGACGGCAGGGAAACTCATCGACATGCTTACGCCGATCTCCATCATCTGGATTAATCGACCAATGAACGCCCATTGGAAGGGCGCGTCATTGGGGGCGTACGCATTGTCTCTGCCACGACTTGCGCATTAGTTGGCAGTACGAATGGA
>CAYPWK010000260.1:0-8305 GCA_964414365.1 uncultured Burkholderia sp. | reverse complement strand
GAAAACGGGGGCTTTTTTGTTTTCGGTGGTGCCCTCCGTCTGCCGGGTTCAATCGACGGAGAGGAAAAATGAACGAAAGAAGTCCGCAGTTCGATTGTTGTGAGGTGTCCACCCGGCGTTCGCCCGACGACGACAGCGTGTTGAAGGTCGTCGTTCATGTGCCGCTCGCGCCGAATCGCGCGAGCGGATGGCGCATGCGGGCGGACGCGCAACTGCGCGCGCACGGCAGCGAGATTTGGGTGACGCGAGAAGGTCGTCTTGACGATTACTGGCTGCGCACGGGCGACGTCGTGAACGTGAAGCGCGGCGAACGCGTGTGGCTAAGTGTCGATGGCGGAGCCGAGGCTCACGTCACGTTTACGATCGAATGCATCGATCGTCGAGCCGGCCTGCGCAGGTGGCTCGCCCGCATGCAGGCGAGGCTCTTCGGCGGCTTGCCGATCGGCGTTTGATGCCAAGGGGAATGCGAGATGGAGAACGAGTCGAAGCGAGCGGGCGGTGAGCGCAGTGTCGACGACGACGCACTTGTCGTCGACACGAGCGTACGCGAGCATCCGCGCTACTACCAGCTCTTTCCGGTGCTCAGCGATTCCGAGATCGAGCGGATGCGCCGCTTCGGCAGCCCGTGCCGTTATGCGAAGGGCGATTTCCTTTATCGCGCCGGGAGCATCAGCCCCGGCATGTTCGTGCTGCTCTCGGGGAAGATCCGCATCGTAGGCCGTGACGGTCTCGGCCACTCACGCATGCTGCGCGACGATATGCAACGCGGAGAGTTTACGGCCGACGTAGGCCAACTCTCGAGTAAGCCAGCGCTCGTCGACGCACAGGCCGTCGAAGATGCCGAGGCGGTATTGCTGCGGCCGGAAGGACTGCGCGCCATGATGGTGAGCGAAGCCGAGCTCGGCGAGAAGATCATGCGTGCCCTGATCTTGAGGCGCGTTGCCGCGATCGAGCGCGGGCAGGGGGCCGTTCTCGTGAGCCCGGCCGGTAACGCGCGGCTCGTCGCTCTGCAGAATTTTCTGCGTCGTAACGCCTTTCCGCATATGGTGCTCGATGCGGAGCAGGATGGCGAGGCCGTCGCGCTGCTGGAACGGCTCACGCCGCAACCCGACGATTTCCCGCTCGTCGTTTGTCCGGACGGCGCGGTGCTGCGCAACCCCGATGAGGGGCAGCTGGCGTCGTGCCTCGGTCTCGTTCCCGAGTTCGATCCAACGCATGTGTACGACGTCGCGATCGTGGGCGGCGGCCCGGCCGGGTTGGCGACGGCCGTCTATGCGGCATCGGAAGGGCTCTCGGTGGCGGTTTTGGATTGCCGCGCGCCGGGCGGCCAGGCCGGCACCAGCGCGCGCATCGAAAACTATCTGGGCTTTCCCACCGGAATCACGGGACAGGCGCTCGCGGGGCGTGCGTTCGTTCAGGCACAGAAGTTCGGCGCTCATATCGGCATTCCCTGCGAGGTCAAGGCGCTCTATTGCGACAGGCATCCGCTCGTCGTGGAACTTGCCGACGCGCGGCGCATCACCGCGCGCACGGTCGTCATCGCGAGCGGCGCGGAATATCGGCGGCCCGCGGTCGAAGGTCTCGAGCGCTTCGAGTGTTCCGGCGTTTACTACTGGGCGACGCCGATCGAGGCGCGATTGTGCCGCAAAGAGCCGGTGCTGCTCATCGGCGGCGGCAACTCGGCGGGACAAGCCGCGGTGTTTCTCGCGTCGCACGTCGAACATGTCCATATGTTCATCCGCAGCTCGAGCCTCGAGCACAGCATGTCGCGTTATTTGATCGACCGCGTGACGTCGCTGCCGAACGTGACACTTCATACTCGTGTCGAGCTGACGGCGCTCGAAGGCGACGCGCGCCTCGAACGCGTGCATTTCCGCGGGGCCGGTGGCGTGGAGGGCAGCATGACAGCGCACCATCTATTCGTCTTCGTCGGCGCGGAACCGAATACAAGCTGGCTAAAGACATGCGGCGTGCTGGTCGATGCCAAGGGCTTCGTGTTGACGGGCGCCGACGTCCCCGATGCCGATCCTCGTGTCCAGCCGTTGCAGACGAGCGTGGAAGGCGTATTTGCGATCGGCGACGTTCGCTCGGGCTCGACGAAGCGCGTGGCGGCGGCCGTGGGCGAGGGCGCCGCTGTCGTCGCGCAGATCCACAGTTTTCTTGCCGCTTCACGGTGAGCTCCCGCAACGGCTTGTCGCTTCTTTTTCCTCGCTTTGTAGGAAAACGCCGACATGGGCGTTCGGACGACTACGCGAACTTTAGTCGGCCGCTGATTTGTTTTGGGTAATCCCTGATCGATACTTTCGTCACAACAAAATGCTTTGGGATTGAGGGGGGCGTCAGTCGACACTGCTTTTAGGGAAAGATCGTGATCAATCGCGAAACGCTCGATTCGATTAGAGAAATCAACATTTCGTACCTGATGCTGGCGCAGCGCATGCTTCGCGACGACCGCGCGGAAGGTATGTTCCGATTGGGACTATCGGCAGAACTGGCAGACCTGTTGGCGGGACTCTCGCTTGCGCAGACGATCAAGCTCGCGACGAGCGACCAATTGCTGTGCCGCTTTCGTTTCAACGACCACGGTATGCTGCACGCGCTCACGGCGACGGACAAGCATGCCGATCTCTCGCTCACACACACCGCGCTCCTGCTCGCAGGCACGCCGGCCGCGCAATTCGCTTAAGCCCTGGAACGTGACATGCCGAGAACGACGCTTGCCCATGATGCCGAGGAAATGGTTCGTGCGATCGCGCTGATCAAACTCGGCGCGCGCATGCAGGTCCTGGAAACTGAGCTCACGCTGCCGCGAGACCGGCTGATCCGCCTGTACCGCGAAGTTACGGGCGTTTCCCCGCCGAAGGGTTTGCTCCCGTCGTCGGCCGATTGGTACATGACATGGATGGCGAACATCCATTCGTCGCTCTTCTATAACACTTACCTGTTCCTCAAGAACGAAGCGCAGTGCTCGCACCTCGACGCTCTCACGAAGGCCTATCGCCTTTACCGTGAGCACTGCACGAATGCCGGCGGCGAGACGTTGCTCGATCTGACGCGTGCCTGGACGCTCGTGCGTTTCTTCGGCGGCGGCATATTGGAAATGACGCAGTGCTGCCGGTGCTCGGGCAAGTTCGTCGCCTATAAGTACGATCGGCCGACAGGCAAGATATGCGCGCTTTGTCAGCCACCGTCGCGCGCGGGCAAGGGTGCAAAGGGCGTCGGTTCGCGTTCCTGCCGCGAGGCGGCAAAGCCCGAAGAACTGCATCCGCCCCTCGCCGCTTAGATTGAAAGCGGCGCCGAGCGCCGCTTTTCGCGTGGGACCTGCAGACGCTGGGCTGCTCAGACCCGACGCTCGGCGTCGATCTCGCTCGGGTTTTCGACGATCTCCGTATCAGGTGCGACCACGTCGCCGGGCTTCGCCAGCATTCGAACGATGCGTGCGACGTCGGGATCCGTAATGAAGCTCGCCGACGATTGCGCGAGCACAATTGCCTCCGCCTCTTGCGGCTTGGCGATCGCATAGCCTTGGACATAGTCGACGCCGATTTCCTGCAACGCCGCGAGCGTATCGGCATCCTCGACCCACTCGGCGACACTGCGCATGCCGAGGTCGCGCGCGAGCGAGACGAGCGCCTCGACGATCGCCATGTCGGCAGGGTGGGAGCACATCGACTTCACGTACTCGCCGTCGATCTTCAACGCGTCGACCGAAAGCGACTTCAGGTAACGGAATGAAGTGTAGCCGGCGCCGAAATCATCGAGTGCGATCGTTGCACCCATGTCGTGCGCCCGCGCGATGAACCGTTGCGTATTGAGCAGGTCGTGGAGCGCGACGCTTTCCGTGATTTCGAGGCACAAAAAGTCGAGAGCGGATTGATGGCGCTGAAAAAGCGCAAAGATCTCTTCGGTGAAGCGCTCGTCGTTGAGCGAGCCGCCGCTCAGGTTGACGCAAATGAAGCGCGTATTCGGGAGCGAGGCGCGATGCTCGTCGATCCATGCAAGCGTCGAGGCGATCACCCATCTGTCGATCGCGGCCACATTGCCGGACTCCTCGGCGGCGGCCATGATTTTGCCCGGCGGGACGATCGCTCCATCGGGCGCGCGCATGCGGAGCAACACTTCGAAATTGAGCGACTCGGTTGGCGCTACGAGCGACATGATCGGCTGCATCACAAGGAAGAGACCGGGGGGCAGATGGTTGAGCCGGAACGACTCGACGAGTCGAAGCTCCGCCGCGCGCTCCTCGAACGAGGCCGCGCTATTCCGGTAGACGACAAGCCGCTTGTGCGCGCTTTCCTTCGCTTCCCGGCAGGCGCGATCTGCCTGCGAAAGCGCATCCTTGCCGCGTATCCCCGGTAGGCAGGCAACGAGCCCGATGGAGGCATAGACCTGAAAAGCCCGCTTGCCGACCTGATACGGCGCATTGTTCAGGGCATCGAGCAGCGCTTCGCAGCGGCTCGACGCTTCGTCGATCGACATGCCTCCGAGCACGCAGACGAATTCATCTCCGCCCATGCGGCCGAACGCGCACCGTTCGTCGAGCGCGATTTGTGCTCTTGACGCGACTTGCTTCAGCACTTCGTCGCCGCAATGATGGCCGAAAAGGTCGTTGATCAGCTTGAACCGATCGAGGTCGACATAGGCAAGGGCCCAGGCGGGCGAGTTTTCACTGTGATGACTGATGGCCGCTTCGATGCCGCGGCGATTGAACGAGCCCGTTAGCGGGTCATGCTCGGCAAGAAAGCGCAATCGCTCGACCGCTTTCGATCGTTCGGTCACGTCCTGCAGCGACCCTTCGATGCAGCCTTTGGAGACGATCGCCTTCAACAAGAAGCGGCGATCGGCGGTGCCTCGCTCTTGATTGCCGCCGATCTCGATTTCTCTATCGCGTCCGTGCAGCAGCAGCGCTTGCAGCGATCCCCAGGCGCCGGGCGCGAGGTAGTCGTTCCAGTGGCGGTACCGGTAATCGCTCGCGAGCATGTTCAGCATCGAGCGCAGCGCCGGGTTCGTGCGAAGGAAGCGGCCATTGGCGTTGAGCGTAAAGAGACCGACCGGCATCACCTCGTAGGTGTTGCGAAGCTCGACCTCCGCCTGTCGCCGATTCTCGCGCTCGGCACGCATCTGCTCCGCTATCGCAAACGCCGCCATCATGCTCGAAGAGAGGGCGGCGGCGACGGGGCTGATGCCCGCTGCGAGCGCCGGGATACCGAACGCGGCGCCGAGTACTTCGGAGAACGTCGCGATGAGGACGGTCGCCAGCGAGGCGACATACCACATCACGGTGCGCGAGCGCGCTTTCCAGACAAGGCGGCCGAGCAGGAATATCAAGACGCAGATACCGAAGCCGCCCAAGCCCCACAGCATCGGAACGAACCGCGAGTAGGGCAGGACGAACGAGAGCGCAAGCAAGATAAGGCCGACGTATTGGCCGGTCCGCAAAAGCCATTGAAAACCAACTTGCCTCAACTCGCGGCGAAAGAGGCGGCTGAAAAGCGCGCCCGTCAGCAGGTAATAGACGGAGAAAGTCACCTGCCGCAAGAGCGGGATATCGGCGGGAGGAATGACACGATCGAGCCACTGAGTATCCCAGCCCATGGCATTTGCACAAAGGCGCAGATTGCCGACGAGCCAAACCGAAAAAATGACGTAAGTCCATTCGCGATTAATCAGCGCGGTGACGAAGACGAATACCGACAGCGTCAGCAACCCGCCTGCAATGAGGCCGGAGCTTTCCGAAAAATCGAGCTCGGAATTGCGCAATTGCTGCGAATCCCAGTCGCGCACCGTGATCTGCGCGGGGCCTGAGAACGTGCCGCGGCATAGTACGGCTTGCGGTCTTGCCAGCGCGCCGGTCGAGAGCGCGAAACCCGCCTTCGCTGCGCGGAGAGCACCTGACGTATGGCCGCGGTCGGCATTACCGAGCGGAGTCAGATCGGAAGCCCGCCAGCATGCGAGCGATTGCGCATGCCGAGAAGGGAACTCGACGCTGCGCCAACGACTGGACACGGGCGCCGTGAAGCTGAACCAGATCGGCGCTTCCGATAGCTTCGTGCCGAAGCGAGTAACCGGCCGGCTACCAGAGAGCAGGGCCAGCGCATCGGCTGGCTGCAGCGCTCCACGGTCGTCACGCAGTGCGTTGAACGACAATATTGTAGGATCGGCCGCGCGGAACTGATGTGGCAAAAAGACGAGCGCGAACAGGGCCGCGAGCGCGAGCAACCCCGGCACGATATAGACGGAAAAAAGGAAGAGGGCTTGGTCAAGCCGCCACCCGGTATGCCTGACTCTGAATCGGGATACCGCACGCCATGTCATACCGCTCTTCCCCCAATGCGCTAAAAGTTCACTTCGACGACGGCGGGGCGCGCGCTTCGCCCCGCTTGTAATGCTTAGTAGTACCGTGAATTCCAGCGGTGGTCAGTACTTATTGCTGCGCCGCTCCCCGCACGAAGCGCATGCTCGTCGAATCGTACCGTGTCAAGGCCCAAAGTTGAACACCTTGTATCGCTCAAATCGATGTCGGGATGATCTGTCTCAAACACGAAGCGGTACAGAGGGTGCCCGGCTTCTTTCCAGCGCTGCCTTGCCACGCTCACTTGCCCGGCCATCACGCGGTGTGGCAATCCACCAACATGCCCCATCGGTATAAATTGCCGATCCGCAAAAATGTCGGTGAATTGCATAGCTTCATATTCACGATCGATCGGCGAACGAGCAGTAATGATGAGCCAATTGATATCCTGCTGTTCACATAGCAAAAAAAGCGCTTTGAACAGCATCATCTTTACCATTCGTCCGGCGCCTCCGTTAGCGACGCTCAAGCGTGTGGCTTCGGCGAGACGTCCCGATCTGCACCAATCGGGCAGTGCAACCGAGTGCTCGACCGCGAGCGGCGCGCAGTCGTTTGTTTGCACTCGGATTGTTCCTAACGGAGCGCGGTCGAACTTCGCCTCCGCCAGGAGCACGGTCGTGCCCATGGAGCGGTCGCAGTCCTCCACGCCCATCCGCACGCCGAGTTCCGGAATATGCCGGCCATAAGCGGACTTTCGCAGCCCTACGGCTTTTGCCAGGTCGCTCTCGTCCCGGACGACGCGAATCCTGAACGGCAGGCGCTCGGCGTTTGCTTTCAATTGGCCGATAGAGGTTTGTGAGTTATCGTCGATGAGGGTGGAGAGTTTGACGACTTCGTGAGTGATGTCCAGGCGTTCCATACTTAGGCCCCTTTCGGTGGTTGAAAAGTGCCGTTTCCGTTCGCAGAAAGACAGCGAATAAAAAACGACGGCCCAAGCGTCTCACGAAGACCCCCTCCGTTGTGTGTGTTATCCGTACTAACCAGTACATTAGCCTTGACAAACTTGCTCCCGTATACCTGCGCCAAGGAACGAATGCCGGCCTGCTGGACAAGTGCTTCGCCTCTCCGGTTGGCGGCATTGGGTTGTTTGGGGCGGCGCGTCAAAAAACGGCTTACCGACGCTAATCGCGGCTCGAGCATCGGCGATCTGGTCGTCCAGCAAACTCCTGTTTAGCCGGGGGCTGCTATCTGGCGGCAATGTGCCGGCGACCGGACAGCAGTTGAACCCGGGCAATAGGAGTACTTTGCGGGCGCGGCGTGTCCCCGTTGCATCCACTTTGCCTCCATCACGCCGAGCACGATAGTCGTGCCAAAGATCGACAGCTATTGCCGATGACAACACTAGCGCTCTGAAATAGTGTTTCACTGCCCGAGTATTGCGCGCTACTGCCGTCTGCATTCTCAACGGCAATTATTGTGATCGGCGGGACACGCTCGGAATATCGTTTCACTATCCCGTAGCGATTCCAACGAATTGTTAAATGCATTTGACCTGCCGCACGCGAGCGAGCATTATTTTCATGAGATTATCCGGAGGCTGATCGAATACTACAAATTATGGCCACGTCCATTGCGCGATTAGGTTTTTTGCGGTCGCATAACGGAATGAGGACGTGCACGAAGGCGGGCCGCCTCGGCCAATTGAGAGGGCCATGCGTTACCGCCGTTGCAAGGAGACACCCGATGAAGGCGCGAATCGGTTACGACGGCCACCACGACCCTTAAGTCTACGATTCAGGCGTTACTTATGGACGAACAGGCAATTTCGCCCCCCAATTGCTGATTTTTCGATCGCATTGCGGTTTGGCAGAGGCGTAAGTACGTCCATATTGCAAAGATACTCGTCGCGGGCCTATTGCCGCAGGCGTGAGAGGGGCGTTTCGTCGATTGGAAGCGGCTTTTCGACGATTCATCATTACCGCAAAGGGGGAGAGGTCATGGACGTACTATATT
>CAYPWK010000259.1:0-8543 GCA_964414365.1 uncultured Burkholderia sp. | reverse complement strand
CGCCGCATCAGCGCATCGGGCGCGGCCCAGCTCGCCGCCACATCGTCGTAGCCGGCCGGCGAGCCGGGGCGCCAGACGGGCTGACCGAGCTGCGTCAGCATCGGCGCGGCATGCTGCCGATCGTCGAAGCGCGGCACGCCCAGGCCGCGCAGCGAGGAGATCGTCCAGTCCCACGGCGTCTTGAACTTCGTCGGCAGGGGCGTCCATGCCTCGGGCGATGCGATCAGTGCACGATAGACGGTCGGCAGATCGCCGCCGCTCGTCTCGAACGCACTCGCGAGCCGCTCGACCATCGAAGGGCTCGGGTTGTCCGACGCGAAATGTCGCGCAAGCTTGAAGGCGACATGTCGCGCCGTGGCTCGCGAGGCGGCCAAATCGTGCAGCACGGCGAGCGCCTGCGCTTCCCCGTCCTGCGCATAGCGCCGGCCCATGATCGTGCGCTCGCCCGGCTCGTGCAGCTCCGCGCGGAAAATGAAGCTGCCCGCTGCCGGGGGAGCGGTGCTCGGCTGAAGCGCTGCCGGCCGGGAAGCCGCAGCCTTCGCCATGCTTGCCATTGCTTGCGTGCCGCGCGCGCCGCCCGCTTGCGGACCCACGACGCTCCATCCCGTCAACGCACGCGCGAATTCGGTAACGTCATCCTGCGTATACCCGGTGCGCACCCCGAGCGTATGCAGCTCCATGATTTCGCGCGCAAGGTTCTCGTTGAGGCCGCGCTTGTGCGCGGGATCGCGCGCGCTCGCGCGCATCGCCGCGACGCTGTCCGGGCCGACGGAGCGTGCTTGATCGAGAAAAAGCTGCATGGCGGGATGGCGTTCGACCGCGACCAGCAGCTCCTCGAACGTACCGAGCACGTATGGCCGAATCGCCTCGGCCTCGAACGCGCCCGCCAGTGCGGCTACCTCGGGCTTCTCGGTCGAAACCGCGAAGTGATTGGCCCAAAAGTGGACGAGCCGCTCGACGAACGGTGTCGTCGTCGCGAGCGCGCTGTTCACGCGTGCGTCGACTGCGGACAGATAGGCGTCGCGCACCTCGTCGCGCACCGCCTGCTTTAACGCTTGCTTCCCCGCTGGCTTGGCAGCGGGATCGACGGTCTGTCCCACCGCTCGAGCGGAAGGCTGAGGCTGACTGGCCGCCCGGTTCGCGGCCGCATCGCTCGCGGCCTTCGCCGCCGCCTCGCGGCGCGCCTCCTCGTAGCGCTCGAACGCGACACTCGTACCGGCCTCGGCCGCCCACGCCGCCGGCCACGGCTCGTAGGCATCGATTTGCTCGAGCAACCAGGCTTTCGGGTCGCGAGGCACCGCGTCGTCGGGACGAATGCCGAGGCCGAACCGGTTGAGCGCAATCCCCGCGGCGGTCAGATGCGGTCTGTCGGCCATGCTCCCCTCGTCGCTCAGTCAATGCGCATATTAAACAGCGGGCCGCCCGATTTTTCCGTCGCATTTTGTTAAAAACGTTAGAAAAGCTCGTCGGTGCGCCGCCTCGGCGCCGCGCCCGCGCTCAAAGCCGCCTATGCTATGAGAACCTCCCGCGATTTCGTGCGTTCCGGCATCGGAGCGCTTCCGTCTTGCGGGGGGACCACTCGTCCTATCGAAGGAGGTGCGTCATGTCCATGTCAGCCACCCTCGAAGAGTGCCTGCGCAGCAAGGGCGCCCGCTACGACATTGTCCGTCATCCATACAGCCATTCGAGCGTCGAAACGGCTGTGGCCGCCCATGTGCCGGGCGACCGCCTCGCCAAGACCGTCGTTCTCGAAGACGAGCACGGCTACGTAGCGGCGGTGCTGCCGTCGACGCACTCGGTTCGGCTCTCCGAGCTTTGGGCAAAGACGGGGCGTCATTTGACGCTCGCCAAGGAAACGGACATGCGCGAGCTGTTCAAGGACTGCGACCTTGGCGCGTTGCCGCCCGTCGGTATGGCTTATGGCATGCAGACCTATCTCGACGAAACGCTCACGCGGCAGCCAGACGTCTATTTCGAAGCCGGCGATCACGAAGCACTCGTTCATATGGATGCCGATGCGTTTCTCGCGCTCATGGAGAACGCTGAGCGGATACGATTCGCCCATCGCAATCAGGGCACGGCCGTTTGAGCAGGCCGCGGCCTCGGCGTAAGCGGCTCTCCGAGACCGCGACGCGGCACGCTTCCCGTGCGGTCACCCGTGGCGCACCCGCGCCTGCGGGGCGTTCCCGCGTCCGGGTTTGGCCGCGCGGCTGGCACTCGTCGCCGGCTTTCAATCGTAAGGATATTCCCCAAGTTCGCCGCGCGGCCCGCGAGTTTCGAGTGGCCATGCCACGCTCGGGCGCGTCGGCTCTGAGTGTGCGCCCCGACCCCGCTTTTTGAAATCCTTTACGCCGCGAAGGTATCGGGCATAGAGTCGTGAAGCAGGATCGCGCTATCCATAGTCGAATCGGCCTTCCAGGAGTGAAACCATCATGGTCCTTTGGTTGCTCGCCGCGCTGCCATTCATCGGCGTGCTCGTCGGCGTTCCCTTCGTCAATCGCGTCGAACCGCTCGTGCTCGGCATGCCGCTCGTGCTGGCCTGGATCGTCGCATGGGTCGTGCTGACGGCCATCATCATGGCGATCGTCTACTGGCTCGATCCGGCCAACCGGGTGTCAGGCCAGAGCACCAAGGAGGGTCGGCCATGAGCAGCGCGCTGATCATCATCGCCGCCTTCACGGTGCTCGCACTCGCGCTCGGGGTGCGTGCTCGCCACGGGCACGACATGAACCTCGAGCAGTGGTCCGTCGGCGGCCGCAGCTTCGGCACCGCGTTCGTCTTTCTGCTGATGGCGGGCGAGATCTATACGACGTTCACGTTCCTCGGCGGTAGCGGCTTCGCCTACGGCAAGGGTGCGGCCGTTTTTTACATCCTTCCTTACGCGACGCTTGCTTATGTGATCTCGTACTGGCTGCTCCCACCGATCTGGCGCTACGCTAAGGCCAACCGGCTCGTCTCGCAGCCGCACTTTCTGTCGAGCAAGTACTCGAGCCCTGCGCTCGGCGTGCTCGTCGCGATCGTCGACGTCATCGCCCTCGTCCCCTATCTCGTTTTGCAGTTCAAGGGGCTCGGCATCATCGTCGAGACGACGTCCTACGGTGCGATCTCGCCGGCCCCCGCGATCTGGATCGGGGCGATCGTCGTCACCGCCTACGTCACCATATCGGGCGTGCGCGGCTCCGCGTGGAACTCGGTCATCAAGGATCTGATGATCCTCGGTGTCGTCCTTTTCCTCGGCATCTATCTGCCGATCCACTATTACGGCGGGCTCGGATCGATGTTTCATGCGATCGATGCGGCCAAGCCCGGCTTCCTCTCGTTCCCCGAGAAAGGCTCGAGCGTGTCGTGGTTCCAGTCGACGGTCATTCTCACGGCGCTCGGCTTCTTCATGTGGCCGCACACGTTCGCCTCGTCATTTACGGCGCGCGACGAGCGTGTCTTCCGGCGCAATGCGGCGATTTTGCCCATCTACCAGTTGATCCTGCTGTTCGTTTTCATCGCCGGCTTCGCGGCCGTGCTCAAGGTGCCAGGGCTCAAGGGCAGCGATATCGACCTGTCGCTCTTCAAGATTTCGCTGCAGACGTTCGATCCGTGGTTCGTCGGGGTCATCGGCGCGGCGGGCGTGCTGACGGCGCTCGTGCCCGGCTCCATGATTCTCAACGCGGCCGCCACGCTCATCGCCAACGACATCTACCGCGGCGCGATCGATCGAAGCGCGCCCGATGCGCGCGTCGGGCAAGTCGCGCGCATCCTTGTGCCGGTCATCGCGCTCGTGGCCGTGGGCTTTACGTTGCACGGCGGCGAGACGATCGTCGCGCTGCTGCTGATGGGCTACAGCTTCGTGACGCAGCTGTTTCCGGCTGTCATTGCGAGTCTCACGCCGCGGCGCTGGGCCACGAAGCAGGGTGCCTTCGCCGGCATCGTGGCGGGCGTGGCCGTAGTCACCGTCACGACACTGACGCATGCTAGCATCGGCTCCTGGTTCCCGTCGCTGCCCGACAAGCTCAAGGACCTCAATATCGGGCTCGTCGCGCTGTCCCTGAACGTGGCCGTGCTGCTCGTCGTCAGCGCGCTCACACAGCCGCGCGCCGCCGAGCGATCACATGCGCATACATGATGAGGTTATGACGCCTACCGCACCGGCGAGCGCACTCGACGCTCGCGCGGCACGGTAAGCTCCTGGCCTTGACGGCGGCGAGCGCGCACGCCGTCGTCACGGGGGAATGTACATGCCATCGAAGAAGCCGCTGCCGGCGGCGCTCTGGCTCGCCGCTCTCGCATTGCTGATCGGCGCGCTGGGCCTCTCCGATCTCGTCGCCTTGCAGCATTTGCGGTTGCCGCGCGAGGAGCGGGCCGCCACACCGTTCCGGGTGCCGGCCGATTGCAGCGCCGGCACCCTCGTCAGCGTCGTCGCTCATCTCGACGACGATCTGATTTTCATCAATCCCGGCATCAGCGATCGCATGCACGCCGGCTGGTGCATCGTCACGGTCCATCTGATCGGCGGCGCAAACAACGCAAGATTCAGTTACGTCCTGACGCGCGAGCGCGGCGTACGGCAAGCCTATGCCCGAATGGCCGGCGTACCCGACCAATGGACCGTGTCGACGGTTTCTATCGCGGGACATCCGGTGCGCAGGATGACGCTGAACGCGGCGCCGCGCGTCGTGCTGCTCGAGTTGCGGCTGCCCGGCGGCGAGGTGCGCGGCGGACGCGTGCCGCTCGGCCTGCTCTGGGACGAGGGAGAAACGGTCGCAAGCTATCCGATGAGTGAAGGCACCCGCTCGGCGGTAACGAAAGTGAAATCCGACGTAACGGCCGATACCGATGCGGCGAGCGACAGTGACATGGTCGCGCATTACGATCGAGCCAGCCTCGTTGCCACCGTAGGCGACATCATTTCGAGAGCGACGGAGATCTTCACGCTCAATCCCGATACGCTGCCGTTCCTCGAACACCCCGACCACATCTACTCGGCAAAGGTGGCACGGGAAGCGGCCCGCGCGGTTGGCACCAAGGCGCCGATCATCTATCACCTCACCTATGTGACGAGCGCGCTGCCCGCCAATGTGCCGGCCCAGAAGACGCAGCGAAAGCGTGACGAAGTCGCGAGCTACTTTGCGGTCGATAGCAATGCCGGCAGTACGGCGCAGGTGTTCGGCGAATACGAATGGAACGGCAGCTGGGTCGCGCGCCGCTACGGATTCGATGGCAAAGCGGGCGGCGGTTTGGCTGGCGGCGGCATGCCTGCCATCAGCCTTGTCAACGAGCGAACGAGCGAGTGCCTCGCCGAACGCGAGCCGGATGCGACGGGCGGACAGATTGCGCCGATGCTTGCGGCCTGCGACGGGAGTCTCGGGCAGCAATGGCGCTGGCGGCCGCTGCCGAGCTACCCGGGCACGCCGCACGATGCCGCGCTGATGAACGTCGCATCGACGCGCTGCGTGGCCGAGCGCCGGGGCACGCTGGTCGAGGAAGCCTGCGACGAAAGCGATATCGCGCAGCGCTTCACGCCGTGGGACTTCGGCATCGTGCGCACGCCACTTAACCACTGCCTGGGCGCAAAGAACGGCGTCCCCGCCCTCGGCGGCTGCAAGGAAAGCACGGCCGACTACCGCTGGAGCATGACGACGCACACACGCTGGACGGACCTGCGCTTGTCCGCAGCGATGTACGGTGACGTGACGGGCCATGGTGACCCGAGTGCCGTCTATGTGGAGCGCCGCGGCGACGGTCCCGGCTTCGACGTCATGGTCTCGCCGCTCGCACCCGGCGCACGGACAGCCCGCTGGTACAGCAACATCGTGCCGTTCGACAGTAAAGCCATCGTGCCGACCTGTCGCGGCGAAACGCTCTGTTTCGACGCCACGCGCTTTCTGCTCGCCGACTTCGAAGGAACGGGCCGCGCCGACTTGATGGCGATTGCACCGGCCGGGGATGGCGGAACCGCGTTCTGGCTGTTCCCGAACGAAGGCGGCGCATTCGGCGCGCCGCGTCTCTGGTACAAGACCGCGCCGACGATCGCGCCCGAGCGCACACAGCAATACGTGGCGGGAGACTTCGACGGCGACGGGCGCGCAGACGTCATGGCCGCCCAGCATACGCCCGACGGCCACGCCTACGACCTGTGGGTGCTGACGAGCCGCGGCAAAACGGGCAACGCTCCATCATTGTGGCGCGCGGCCGCGCCGCTTTCGCCGGCCACGCAGTTTTTCGCGGCGCGCGTATTCGGGTCGCCGCGCACGGGGCTCATTGCGCTCCAGGACAGCGACGGCGCGCTGGCCGTTTCGCCGATTCCGAGTTCGGGCCGCGCCTTCGCGGTGCAATTCGGCAGCCAGCGCTTCTCGGATTTGCCGTTCGCGCGTGCGAAAGCGGCGGTCGGCCGCATTGCCGGCTCCGATGAAGGCGACAATGGTCTCGACGGCATCGTCGTTTTCAGCGCGCGCGCGCCGGACAAAGCCGACCCCGCGAACATCGACGTCTGGACAATCATGCCGGGTCCGCGTTTCGCGGAGCCGACTCATGTGGGAACGATCGGCGACGTATCGTGGGCCGACATGCTGCCCGCCGTCGTGAGCCGACGCGATGCGGCGGGTCACCGAGCGCCGCTCGTCGCGCTCTTCGAGCGCACGAACGCACCGCTCGACGAGTTTCACTTCACAGGTGGCGCACCATCGCTAGCCGGCTATCCGCTCGATACGCACGATCAGCGGCTCGGCGCGCTCGAGCGCTTTTCAGAATTGCCGGGCCGCTATACCGAGACGCTGCGACTCGACCGGCTGCATTAGGGCCTGTGTTGGTCTAACTGCACGCTGACGAACGCGCCTAGGAAGCGGTGCCCTCCTCTCCGATGGATGAGGCGGGCCAGGTTATCCGATGACTTGCCGCGCGATCGCGAGATAGCGCTCGGCCGTGTCCTCGAGCGTCATGCCCTCGAGCGGCCGTTCCGCTCGCGGCTCGCCGAGTGCCGCCGCGAGCGCGCGCGCATAGCGCTCGATATCGGAGGTATCGATCAGTTGCACGCCGGGCCAGCCGCGGGCGAAGTTGAAAGAGGAAATGGCGTTGGCTACGATCGGGATCCCGGACGCAAGCGCCTCAAGGAAACCAATGCTGTGCGCCTCGAAGCGCGATGGCATCGCGAAGACGCTCGACGCACTGAGAATCTCGGCCACGTTTCCCTTGGGCCCCTCGATGTCGACGCGCGAGGCAATGCCGAGTTCTTCGGCGAGCGCCCTCACGGCCCCGTGATACGCGCGATCCTCGATCACGCCGCAAAGCAGCAAACGAGCATCGGGCTCGAAGTCGAGCATGCGCTTGAATGCACGCAGCGTTTCGAGCTGCCCCTTCTCGGCGATGTAGCGTCCAATCTGCACGACGCGCTTTGGAGGCGACGGCCCGCTCGCGCCGTCCGAGTCGCCGCCCGCGGCGATGCGCTCGTCGTTGAGCGCTTTGCGAAACCGCGCCGCGTCGACGCCGTTCGGCACGACGATGAGCGCCGGATGTCGGCCGATCGCCTTGAGATACTCGTCGACGTTCTTTTGCGATACGCCGATGACGGCCTTCGCGCGCAGTGACAGGAGCCGCTCGGCGCGCTTGATCAAAGCGTTTTCGAGAAAGTCGTTCACGCCCGAGTGCATCACCCAGACGATCGGCACACGCACGGGCAGTGCACGCACGTATAACGCGGGAATCGTCGCATGCGCGAAGATCACGTCCGGCTTGAAGCGACGAATGGCGCGATAGAGAAAGATCAAGCGGCCGACCTTCTCGTAGCGCCGGGACGGGAAAACGCAGGTCACGCGATGAGCCGCGAGTTCGCGGGCCGCGAGCGAAAAGTCGCCCTGCGCCGGCAGCAGTGAGGCGATGCAAACGGTGTGTCCGCTTTGCTGATGATCGATCGCGATGCCTTTTACCAGCATTTCAGCGCCCGAAAGCCTCGGCGTGAGAATCAGCTGAAGTATCCGCATAGTCCTTTTCTCGTCCCCCAGTCTCCATTTTTCACCCCGTGCACCTTGGTATTCGTCTTTCGAAACGATCGAACAGACGCTGTAACGCCTGCAGAAAATATCGCGCGTCCCCTATGGGCCGCACGCCATGTTGTAGTACATTTCGGTCGCATTGCGCGCCGCACGAGCGGCGACGCTGAATGTCTCTCCAATGAGCAAAACCAGCGCCCGCCCGCCAGTTTTGCGACAATGGCCCTTTTTGGCGCCGAATTTTGCGCAGCAACGCCGACGGTGCTTTTCACTTCACCGATTCATACTGCGCTGCAACAGGCGGCCCACCGACCTATCGCACACATGGTTTTGTCCCAAATCGATCCGCTCTACTCGCTCTCCGGCCTAGCCGTCGGCTTCCTGGTCGGTCTCACAGGCGTCGGCGGCGGCTCGCTCATGACGCCGCTGCTTGTGCTGCTCTTTGGCGTCCATCCGGCCACCGCCGTCGGCACCGATCTGCTTTACGCCGCCGTAACGAAAGGCACCGGCACGCTCGTGCACGGCCTCAAGGGGTCCGTCGACTGGCGCGTGACGGGCCGTCTCGCC
>CAYPWK010000258.1:0-8566 GCA_964414365.1 uncultured Burkholderia sp. | reverse complement strand
GAGCCGGTAGACGGCCGCGTCATCGGCTGTTTCGGAACCGACGAGCAGATCAGGAAACGTCGGCATGGGCGACGCGCGCTTGAGCAACTCGGCGAGGACGCCCGGCGATATCTTGCAGCCGCAACCGCCGCCGTGCGATAGCTGAGTCAGGCGCGGAACAGACGTAGAACCGGGGGTTGGTGCGTTCATGGATGCCCCAAAACGAATCAGAAACGTAGCGCAATAGCGGCGAGCCCGCCCGCCACTCCGATGGCGAACACCATCAGGACCATCGTCACAACGACGCGCCGGCCTAACGCCCGCGCCGTCATCGCAAGCGACGGCAAGCTGATGGGCGGCAGCGTCATCAGCAACGCGGCAGCCGGGCCCGCAGCGACACCGAACGAAAGCATCGCTTGCACAATCGGCACTTCACCCGCGGTCGGAATCACGAATAGCGTGCCGACGAATGCAAACAATAGAATCCATCCGATCGCATTGTCGACCTCCGGCCCGACATGCGGAAAAAGCCAGGCGCGCGCCGCGCCGAGCAGCAGCACCAGCACGATGTACTCGGGCACGAGCCGCACGGTCATCTGCGCGAGCAACTTGCCCCACCTCGCGAAGACGTTGCCCTGCGGCGCCGCCTCATAGGCCAATGCGTCGAGCTGCACGCGCGCCGCGGTGCGCTCCGACTCGGTCGCGGTCATATCGACGAGCCAGCCCCCGCCGAATACGAGAACGATACCGAGCGCGAGACGCAGCGCCGTCCAGTTCCAGCCGAGCACGAACCCCATGAAAATGAGTGTCGCCGGATTGAGAACCGAGTTGCCGAGCCAGAATGCGACGGCAGCCCCTTGCGACGCCTGGCGCTCTCGCAGCCCCACGACGACCGGAGCGGCGCAGCAAGTGCACATCATGCCGGGCAGCGAGAGCAGGCCGCCCGCCGCGACGCTGCGCAACCCTGCCCTGCCGAGCAACTTCGCCACCCAATGGGCCGGCAGCAGCGTCTGCACGGCCGAGCCGAGCAGCAACCCGAGCACCATCGCTTGCCAGATGGCGCGCCCGTAGGCGCTCGCATAGTCGATCGCCGCCTGCCACGACACCGGCTCCGGCGCGGACGCGGTTCCGGAGAGGATCGAGTGCCCAATCGAATGCGTGCCGGCCGCAACGAAGGCGCGGTGGTAATACGGCGACCATTTGACGTAATAAAGGCCGATGACCGCGAGGAGCACAAAGGCCATGACGGCTGCCGGCAAACGCATTTGTCGCCGCATGTCTCCGAAAGATTCCATGGTGTCTCGCAATCCGTTGTTGTTGACTGTATCAGTGCGCGTCCCTCAGGGAGGCGATCCTCGGGGACTACCTTCCCGGCGCCCTCGGGTGCCGGTTCCCGTTCCAAGCACCCCTAAAAGTCCCTCGATGAGCGGCGAACGCCGTGATCCCTTTTGTTATGCACCGGCCGCCAAATGCCGCGCGGCCTCGCTGCATTCCTCGGCTTTGCCAATGGGCTGCATCTCTTTACTCTCAGGAATAAGCGCCACGAGCCGCCGCGCCTCGCCGACGCGGTCTTCCGCGCACGGGTTGAAAGCGAAAGTCAATGCGTGCTCGATATCGCCGAACGATCGCTGGCTGCTGCGCGCATAGGCCGGATCATAATGCTGCTCGACGAGCTCCGCAAAAAGCCGCTCGCGCTCGCCGGCATCGATCATCGCGTGCCAATGCTCGACGGTTTGCCGGCTTTGGAGGCCGATCAGGCGCCCAAGTTGATCCTTGAAGTATTGCGGCTGATCGAACAGATGCCCGTAGTCTTCGAGCAGGAATTTCACGCGTGTCTCGAGCGGCGCGACAACGCGCACGCAGCGCCCGGCGCGAAACGCGTCGAGCAGTGGCGTCGGCAGACTGATCCGGCCGATCCGGCGGCTTTCGGCTTCAATGAACACGGGACGCTCGGGGTCCAATGCGGACAGCGCCGTGGCAAGCGCCGTATCAAAGGCCTTTTGCGTCGGCTGCGGCGCATCGGGCAACGCGCCGAGCAGCGATCCGCGGTGGCGCGCGAGCCCTTCGAGATCGAGCACTTGCTCGCCCGCCTCGCCGAGTGCATGAAGGAGCCGCGTCTTGCCCGTGCCCGTGTGGCCTGTCAGCGCGATATAGGTGAGCTGCGGCGGCACGCGCTCGAGCTGGTCAAGTACCCAGCGGCGGTAAGACTGATAGCCGCCGTCGAGTTGGCGGGCTTGCCAGCCGATCAGATTGAACCAGGTGGTCATCGAGCCCGAGCGCTTGCCGCCGCGCCAGCAATAGACGAGCGGGCGCCAGGTACGCGGGCGGTCCGCGAAGAGCGTATCCAGGTGACGCGCGATGTTGCGTGCCACCATCGCCGCGCCTAGCCTCGTGGCTTCGAACGGCGACTGCTTGTAGAGCGTGCCGACGATCACGCGTTCTTCGTTCGTCAGCACAGGCGCGTTGATCGCGCCGGGGACGTGGTCCTCGGCGAACTCGAGCGGCGTGCGGACATCGATGACTTCATCGAACGAAGCAAGCTCGTCGACCGAAACGGCAAGGTTTTTCACAAGGCATAGCTGCCGGGGTGCCAAAAGCGACGATGCTCGGACCGCCGGCAAAAGAAACGCGATTTGGCATTATCGCACGTGCCCGGAGGGAGCACCCTTTCGGGGCTCCCGGAGGAAATCCCCTTCAGAGATGCCCGGAGGGAGCATTCGTTTGGGGCTCCCGGAGAAAATCCCCTTGGGGGACGTCCGGAGGGAGCACTCTTTTGGGGCTCCTGGAGGAAATCCCTTGGGGGATGCCCGGAGGGAGCACTCTTGCGGGGTCCATTTGGCGGGCGAAGCCGACGCCGATTTCAATCCGACTAGATAATGCCCTTCTCTCGATCGGGCGCACGGCGTTAGCGGCTTTCGATTCGCAAGGTCCGCGCCGTCCCCACTTCCAACGGAGGAGGGCTTTCACATGGAATACCGTCAACTTGGCCGCTCTGGCCTGAAGGTGTCGACTATCACGCTGGGCACGATGACGATGGGCGGCAAAGGCAAGTTCGCGAGCGTCGGCCGCGTGGGACTCGACGATGCGCGTCGGCAAATCGACCTATGCATCGATGCCGGCGTCAACTTGATCGATACGGCCGACGTCTACTCGGACGGCGCATCGGAGGAAATCGTCGGGGAAGCGCTCGGCGGCAAGCGCAAGGGCGGCGTGCTGATCGCAACAAAGGCGCGCTTTCCGATGGGCGACGGCCCCAACAACCGTGGCGCATCGCGCCACCACCTGATTCAGGCTTGTGAGGCGAGCCTCAAGCGCCTGAAGACCGATGTCATCGATCTCTATCAGATCCACGAGTGGGACGGCATCACGCCGCTCGAAGAGACGCTCGAGGCGCTCGATCTGCTCGTTCGCCAAGGCAAGGTGCGCTACGTCGGCTGTTCGAACTATTCGGGCTGGCACCTTATGAAGGCGCTCGGGCTCAGCGAGCGCGATCGCCTGCCCCGCTTCGTCAGCCAGCAGATTCACTATACCCTCGAGGCCCGCGAAGCCGAGTATGAGCTGGTGCCGATCGCGCTCGATCAGGGCCTCGGCATTCTCGTCTGGAGCCCGCTTGCCGGCGGCCTGCTGTCTGGCAAGCATCGCCGTGGCGTGACGCCCGAGGGCACGCGTCAGCTCGCGGGCTGGACTGAGCCGCCGATTCGCGACGAGGAGAGGCTTTGGTCGATCGTCGACGTGCTCGTCGATATCGCGGGCGCGCGCAACGTCGCGGCCGCGCAGGTCGCACTCGCATGGACGCTCGGCCGTCCCGCCGTGGCCTCGGTTGTCATCGGCGGCCGCAACGAAACGCAGTTGCGCGACAACCTCGGCGCAGCGAATTTGCAACTGACGGCCGAAGAACGGGCACGGCTCGACAAGGTCAGTTCGCCCCCCCTGCTCTACCCCTATTGGCACCAAGCGCAGACGGCCAGCGATCGCCTCGGCCCTGCCGATCTTTCGTTGCTGGCCCCGTTCCTGAACCGGTGATTGTCGTCCGGAACGAGACAGTGAGTCGCATTCGTGACGGATTTCAAAATCGTTGGCAGCCCTAAACTTCGGAACGTGGTGAACGGCAGCGGATCGTTCGTTGTCGTCGAACACCCATTCTGGAGATCGACATGCTTGAAATCCGTCGCGCCGATGAACGCGGACGTGCCGAACACGGCTGGCTCAGCTCTCGCCATTCGTTCTCGTTCGCGAGCTACTACGACCCGGAGCAGCTCGGGTTTTCTGACCTGCTCGTCATCAATGACGATCGCGTCATGCCCGGCCGCGGCTTCGGAAAGCACCCGCATCGCGACGTCGAAATTTTCTCGTACGTGCTCGAAGGCGCGCTCGAGCACAAGGATTCGATGGGTACCGGCTCAGTGATCCGGCCCGGCGATATCCAGCTAATGAGCGCTGGAACGGGCGTGGCGCACAGTGAGTTCAACCCGTCCAGCACGGAGCCGGTCCACTTTCTGCAGATTTGGATCGCCACGGCGGCGAAAGGCGCGACGCCGCGCTACCAGCAGCAGACATTTCCGGATTCCGAAAAGCGCGGAAAGCTTCGTCTCGTGATCGCTCCTGACGGTGCGGATGGCGCGCTGCAGATTCGTCAGGATACGCGCGTCTATTCGGGCCTTTTCGATGGCGACGAGCAGGCTCGGCTGGATCTGGACGCGCACCGTTTCGCCTACGTCCATGTCGCGCGAGGCAGCATCAGCGTGAACGGCACGACGCTGTCAGAAGGCGACGGGGTCCGCGTGCGCGATGAGCGCAGCCTCGTGCTCACGGACGGCCGCGACGCGGAGGTGCTCGTGTTCGACCTCCGCGAGATCGAAGTGTCCGACTTTTGGGCGTAGGACCCCGCAAGCGGAATTCCTTCGGGAGCCCCGTTAGGGTGCTCCCTCTGGGAGCATCCCCCGACAGGATTACCTCCGGGAGCCCCGAGAGGGTGCCCGTTTCGGCACTTCAGCTCTGCTTACGGAGCGGCATCACCCGCTCGAGCGACACTTTCAAATGTCGCTGCATCGCGGCCTGGGCCTGGATCGCGTCGTGCGCTTCGAGCGCTTCGAGAATCTCCTTGTGTTCCTCGAGCGCCGAGCGCCACGTCGTCTCATTCTCGAAGTGATCGCGCAGCTTCGCGGAGAGCGGGGCATGGCGCTCGTCGAACAGCGAGGCGACGGTTCGCTCCAGCAATTCGTTGCCCGTCATCTGCGCAATCGCGACGTGAAACGCGCGATCCGCCGCTGTCGGCTCCTGCCCTGCCGCCACCTCGCGCACCATTTTGTCGTAGATGGCGCGCAGCGCCTTGAGCGCCTTCGGCTTCGCCAAGGGCGCGACGCACGCCGCAATTGCGCCCTCAATGATGACTCGCGCCCCCATGATGTCGACGAGACTCTCGCCGAGCTCCGCCTCGGGCGGCGCCGCATCTTGGGCGATATTCGGCGTCGCGCAAACATAAACGCCGGACCCCATGCGAATCTCGACGCGCCCCTCGAGCTCGAGCGCAACGAGCGCTTCGCGCACCGACGGCCGCGATACACCCAACTGCTCGGCCAGCACGCGCTCGGACGGCAGCCGCCCGTTTTGCGTGAAGCCGGGCTGCTCCATCAGCGCGCGCAGCTTGTCGGCAATCTGTAAGTAGAGACGACGCGTCTCAGCGGGTTTCACGGCCACGTGGCGTTTCCTGTCGACAAATTCCTTCTTCGGCGATCGGCAAGCCTTTCCGGCCTGCCTGAAGACGGGCGATTGTAAATCGAACCGATCGCCGCGCAAATGAGCTGCCGTGCCGTACCGGAGGGATCGGCACCGCAACCCGCAATACGCGACCTCGGGCAAAAACTGGCTTGACCAATTCTCCTCGTTTCTATATTTTTGTCACTGGTAAGGCCAGAAGCAACCTGAAGCGACAAACGTGAGCAACGTCGTTCTCGGCGCAGGCGATGTTGCCGCTCGAGCACTGCTCAACCCGCAATGCGCTGCCCCGCGCGTTGCCCCCACTCCCCGAGAGAACTTCGACCGTCGATGAAAACCGTCATCTGTGAAGAACCGGGCAAGCTCGTCCTCGCCGAGCGGCCCATGCCCCAGCCCGGCCCTGACGACGTCCTGATCCGCATCGCGCGGATAGGCGTATGCGGCACCGACCTCCATATCTTCACCGGCAACCAGCCCTACCTCGCCTATCCGCGCGTGATGGGCCACGAGCTCGCCGGCATCGTGGAATCGGCGCCGGTCGGTGCCCGTGTGCAGGCCGGCGATCAGGTCTATGTGATGCCGTATTTGTCGTGCGGCCACTGCGTCGCGTGCCGCGCCGGCAAGACCAATTGCTGCACCAACATCCGCGTGCTCGGTGTGCATGCCGACGGCGGCATGACCGAGTACCTTGCGGTGCCGCAAGCGTTTGTGTTCAAGGCCGACGGCGTTACGCTCGATCAGGCAGCCATGCTCGAATTTCTCGCGATCGGCGCGCATGCCGTCGCCCGCGCCGACGTAAAAGCGAACGAGCGCGTGCTCGTGGTCGGTGCCGGCCCGATCGGCATGGCCGCCACGGTCTTCGCAAAGTTGCGCGGCGCACGCGTCTATGTGCTCGACGGCCGCGCTGACCGCCTTGCCGCCTGCGCGACGGCGCTCGGCGCCGACGGCACGATCGAGCTCGATACGAGCGGGGCCGGGGCCGATAAGGAACGCCTCGCCGAGTTGACCGATCGAGAGTTCTTCGAGGTCGTTTTCGATGCGACCGGCAATGTGAAAGCGATGGAGCGGGGCCTCGAATTCGTTGCACACGGCGGCCGGTACGTGCTGATTTCGATCGTCAACAGCCCGATCTCTTTCTCGGACCCGGAGTTTCACAAGCGCGAGACGACGCTGCTCGCGAGCCGCAATGCCACACCGGCCGATTTCGAAACGGTGCTCGAGGCGATGCGCGCCGGCAAGATTCCGACGGAAGCGCTCAATACGCACAAGCTGTCGCTCGCCGAATTGCCATCCGAATTTTCAAAGCTGCTCGATCCGGGCGCGGGCGTCATCAAGGCGCTCATTGCCTGCTGAAAACCTCATCGAACCATCATGGGCAATCCGATCATTCAATTCGGCACGAGCCGATTCCTGCAGGCGCATGCCGATTTGTTCGTGTCCGAGGCACTCGACGCGGGTCGCGCATTGGGCCACGTCACGGTCGTGCAGACCACGACGAGCCCGGAAAGCCGCGAGCGCATCGAAGCACTGCGTGCTCACGGCCGTTACCCCGTGCGAGTTCGCGGCCTGCAGCGCGAAACGGTCGTCGACACGACGATCGAATGCCGCGCTGTCACCGAAGCGCTCGACGCCAATAGCCAATGGCCTGTCGTAGTGGAGCGATTCGTTCGCGATGCGCGCGTCGTGATCTCGAATACGAGCGACAGTGGTTACGTTCTTTTCGACGAAGATGCGCCCGCCGTGCTTGAACCAGGTGCACCGCCGCCGCGCGGCTTTGCCGCCAAGCTCGTCGTTCTCCTTCATGCTCGCTTCCTGGCAGGCGGCGAGCCGCTGACGCTGCTGCCTTGCGAGCTTGTCTCGAACAACGGCGACACGCTGCGCACGCTCGTCGCCGGCGTCGCGCGCGTTTGGGGCATCGATCCCGCATTCCTCGCCTATGTTGAAGAACGGTGCGTCTGGGTGAATTCGCTCGTGGATCGCATCGTCTCTGAGCCGATACGGCCGGTCGGCGCCATCGCCGAGCCCTACGCGCTATGGGCGATCGAACGCCGCCCCGGCATGGTTCTGCCCTGCGAGCACGGGGCGATGATCGTGACCGACGATCTCTCGCACTACGAGCGGCTGAAGCTGCTGCTGCTGAACCTCGGGCACACGTATCTCGCCGAGCGCTGGCAGGCCGACCGCCGCCCAACTGACGAAAACACGCTGCACGCGATGCGCGATCCCGCTTTGCGGGCGGATCTCGAATCGCTCTGGCGCGACGAGGTCTTGCCGGTCTTCGACGCGCTCGGCAAAGGAAGCGCGGCACGCGCCTATCTCGACGAAGTGCGCGAGCGCTTCGAAAACCCGTTTCTCGATCATCGGCTGGCCGATATCGCACGCAATCACGAAGAGAAAAAGCGGCGCCGCTTTCAGCCGGTCATCGATCTGGCGCGCGAATTCGGAATGAAACTCGAGCAGCCTCGCCTGCACGCGGCGCTCCACGCGCCGGTGATTACTTGATTCAGTTCCAGTTGTAAATCCATTACGAGGCATCGCGGCGGACCGCCGGGTTTCGCATGACAGATGCCGCTATCCAGGAGACAGCCAAAATGAGAAAGATGCGTTGGGTCGTTGTTTTTCTATGCTTTCTCGCACTCGCGATCAATTACATCGATCGCGCGAATCTCGCCGTTGCAGCCCCGCAGATCGAGAAGGCGCTCGGCATCGGCCCTGCGCAGATGGGCCTCATCCTGAGCGGGTTCTTCTGGACCTACGCGTTCATGCAAATGCCATTCGGCTGGTTCGTCGATCGCGTCGGCGCACGGATTGCCCTGCCGCTTGCGGTGGGGTGGTGGTCGCTCTTCACGGCAGCGACGGCCGGCGTTTCGAG
>CAYPWK010000257.1:0-8608 GCA_964414365.1 uncultured Burkholderia sp. | reverse complement strand
GGCGCGAATCGCCGTTGTATGGTGCCTCTTCACCTTCGAAGCGGCCTTTTCGGCAATCAATGACCAGCGTGAGTCACCGTTCACGAACTGCTGCTGAGTCCTTGCAGTGTCTTCGATGACATGAAAAATATCGGTGCCGATGTAATGCTCGCCCTCTGCGAAACCCAATGCAGCCAGGCGATTTCCAAGCGAGACCCGGTCGGCAATGACGACGCAACCAGACGCCATCCCCTCGAACACTTTGGCGACGAGGTAATTGAATATCGAGCCGCACACGAGCATGGCAGGATGACGGCGCAGCACCGTTGCATAACGCGCGCCGCCAATGTTCGCGAGTTCAGCGGCATCCGCTCGCATGGTATTAGCCCTGTCGCCGGGATATCCTGGATAGCCAGGGTGATCTACAACACGGCACAAAGTGTCCGGAAGCTTTGCAGCACAAAACTGGCGAAACGGATACGGCCAGGTCCGTGCCCCCGATAGGAGAACTCGGTCTGAGGACGGGGCGAAGACCGGCGTAAAGGCTGACGCAGCTGCATGTGGCATCCATTTGACGCGCGCCGTTATCTCCGGAAACCACTCGATCAGTTTGTCCGGGTAGGTAGCGAATATCAGGTCTGCCCAGCGGAATGCTCGTAGTCGCTGTGTGCGCCGGTGATTGTCAAAGTAATGAACGTCGTCGCAAAAGACGACGCGCCGTATGCGTCTCGGCAGGGCCGCAAATGAGTCTTCTAGTCGCTCGATGATCTCATAGCACTCCCACAGTATCACCAATGCGGCCTGATTAATGACCTGGAACAACTGCTCATCCTCGAGCTCGTCGACTGTGAGAATTGTCCAACCAAGGGTAGCCAGATTCTCGTGTATTTCATGAAACTCGCGCGAAATGTATGTACCCCACCCCTTGGGAGTGCATAATACAAGCGTACCTGGCGCAACAACCTCATTTGACTCGCAAACATCGAATAACACATCGTTCATCGTTGATAATCTCAAGAACTGAATATTGATTCGCGATCGACTGCTATCCCGGACTCAACGTTCGTCGCACGTCGAGCCGGATGAACGATAATCCGCGTCGTGGGATGCGATAGAGGCACCGTTGAATTTTCGGACTAACGGAAGCACTGCTTGCCGCCAAGGAGCCGGATGCAGCCGCCTTGCGACTGCAGCGGCTCGCACAGCGCGGGCGATAGCAGCGCGCGGATACGCCACGGCAGCAGAGACGCGACCGAACTGCTTCTGGAACTCGCGCGCCCGGAATCCCGCCCGCCACCAGCATTCACAGCGCCCGGCGGCCGCGCGTTGATCGGCGCAGTCCTTGGCGTTTCTCTGGCACGCTCCGGAGCCCGCGTCGGCCATCCGACGCCAGGTCTGCGGCGTCAAATTCCGCCATTCATTTGTCCGCCGCCGAGCGTGGCGACCGCCTAACATCCGTCGTGCAACGGAATAGACAACAAGTTGAAACGACATTGTCTGGCAATTCGGTGCGCCCTCTTGCACCGCTCGGTTCATGACAACGCCTAACGTATAAACAAAACTTTGGCGCCGGATTCACGCGCGCCTAGTCGCCGCGCATCGATAGCGCGACCGCCAACTGCTTCTTCGACGTATTAAAACTCGACCACAAATAAAAGCGCTTCGCTCGGGCATGTCATTGATTCGACCATTGAAGCCGAGCCATCGCGACTCGTCTCTTTTGCTGTGCGGCGCGAAACCGTCCGGCACCCGCCGACGGAGCGATACATCCCTGGAGGCCATCATGAACGTACAGCGCTACATCAAAATGCTCGCAATCTTGCCGGCCGTCATCGGCTCGGCGTCCGCATTGGCCGACGATGAAGGCAGGACCGTCGTCGGCTGCACGATGCCGGCCGGAACGGTCGCCCTCGTGCAAAAGCAGCTCGAAGTCGTCGTCAATCTGCCCGATGCCAATGGCGGCATTTTCAAGCCGAATCGCATGTGGTCCGCGGTGGTTGATCGAGAAGGCCATCTCTGTTCTGTCATCAAAACGGGCGATGCCTGGCCAGGCAGCCGAGCCATTGCGATCGCGAAGGCCTACACGGCCAACGGATTCAGCAATGACGCGCTCGCACTGTCCACGGCCAACCTCTATGCCGCCACTCAGCCGGGCGGCTCGCTTTATGGTCTCAACAACACCAATCCGTTCGACGCTCGCTTTCTCGCGGATGAAACAGGCCATGGGCGTGTGCTAGGCGGTATCGTGACCTTCGGCGGCGGCGTCGCCTTATACGTGGGAGGGAAAGTCATCGGCGGCCTCGGCGTGAGCGGCGACAGTGCATGCGCCGACCACGCCATCGCCTACCGCATGCGCAAGCTCGCGGGCCTCGCCGGCATCCCAGGCGGTCCGGGCCCGGGCAAAACGGACAATATCCTCTATGCCACGAGTACGATTCCAGTTGGATTCGAGCACCCGCATTGCTTCCCGTCCGACATCACTCCGTAGCGGACCGAATCGGTGCAATAACGCACGGCAGGCATAGGGTCTATCGCGCGTTCCAATGCGACGCGGCGAATCGCGGCAGCGCTTCCAGGCCGCCGATCGGCGTCCTGCTCACCGGTCAACGCTGAGCTAACGCGCCTCATGCCGACATTGTCGCGGTAGTGGCCGACGGTGAGCGGCCCATGTGCGCGGTGACGCGCTCTCTCAACACGCCATGTAATCGCCGAATGGCCGGGATGAACTGCTTCCGATGAGGACAAATCAGGTTTAGCGGCGCAGACTCCCCCGGCTGATCGGGCAATAGGACTTCGAGCTTGCCTGCCCGTACGTCCGCGCATACGTCGATCCACGACTTATAGGCAATGCCGCGCCCATCGATGGCCCAACGCCGCACGACGTCCGCATCGTCGCATAGCAAGGACCCACCGACGGCAATCTGCCGGCGCTCGCCCTCTACTGGAAAGCCCCATTTGTCGTAGACCCGCCCGCTTAGCGCGTACACCAGGCACTGATGTCGACTCAAATCGTCGAGGCTATGCGGCCGTCCATTCCGACCAATGTAGTCCGGCGACGCCACGAGCACCCGTCGATTATGCTCAGCGAGTGGCAGCGCAACGTAGCTTGCGTTCTCCGCCACGCCATAGCGGATCGCGATATCGACGGGATCGCGAAAAACATCGGTGAGCTGATCCGACAGATACAGTTTCAGTGAAAGTTTCGGATGCGCCTCGCGGAATTCGGTCAGCCAAGGCAGCAATACATTGCGGCCGAGATCCGATGGCGCGGCCAACTGAAGCAAACCCTGAAGCGCATCTTCTTCGGCGCGTAAGCGTTCTCGACCTTCGCTCAGCATCACCAGCACCTCCGTTGCGTACGGCAGATAATGCTCGCCCTCGGTTGTCAGCCGCAGGCTGCGCGTCGAGCGGGCAAAAAGGCGTACGTCGAGTTCGCGCTCTAGTCGCGCAATGGCCGCGCTGACCTGCCCCGGCAGCAAGTCCGCCTCGCGGGCAGCGTTTGAAAAGCTGCCGAGCGCAGCGGTGCGGACAAAGAGCCGCAAGTCGTCAAACCGGATCATTTTCACTCCCGCAGTGAAAGTTCTACCCGATTGTCGTTGTTTTTCAGTAAGCGCGCGTGGCGGATCATTTGCGCAACATCGGACTAGCCCGAGTCGTTTCCGCGACCTGCGGGCGAATCGTTCCCTTACGTCCGCTTTTTCGCTTGGAGAGAACAAATGAAAGCCATCGTCTACAGTCAAAATGCGCTGCCGATCCACGATCCTCGGTCGCTCTACGAGGCCGAACTGCCCAAGCCGGAACCGGGGCCGCACGATCTGCTCGTCAGCATTCGCGCGATTGCGGTCAATCCCGTGGACACAAAGGTGCGTAAGAACTCGCCGACCGATACGCCCCGCGTACTGGGTTGGGACGCGGTCGGGACGGTTGAGGCAGTCGGTGCGGCCGTGACACGATTCAGCCCGGGCGATGAAGTGTTTTATGCGGGCTCCATTGCGCGTCCTGGTGCCTACGCAGAATACGGTCTTGTCGATGAGCGGATCGCGGGCCATAAACCGAAGTCGATCGACGATGCTTGCGCAGCCGCGTTGCCACTCACATCACTCACGGCGTGGGAACTCCTCTTCGATCGACTCGGGGCGATCGAAGGTGCCGGTGACGGCGACGCACTCTTGATCGTCGGCGCGGCCGGCGGCGTGGGCTCGGTGCTGACACAAATCGCGCGTCAATTGACGAAGCTGCGTGTAGTCGGTACGGCGTCACGGCCGGAGACGCGCGAGTGGGTCGCCAGCCTTGGCGCGCACGACGTAATCGATCACTCGCGGGGGCTCGTTGATGAGCTGCGCGAAATCGGTGTTCCGCACGTGCAGTACGTCGCGAGCCTCACGCATACGGGCGCACACTATGGACAAATCATCGAAGCACTTGCGGCGCAAGGAAAGCTCGGCGTCATCGACGATCCCGAGACGCTCGATGCCATGCCTCTGAAGCGCAAAGCGATCTCGCTGCATTGGGAATTGATGTTCACGCGATCGCTCTTCCAGACGCCTGACATGGTCCGTCAGCATGAGATCCTGGAACGCGTTGCAGCGCTTATCGATGCGGGCATCTTGCGCACGACGCTTGGCGAGCACTTCGGCGCAATCAACGCCGACAATTTGCGGCGCGCGCACGAACTCATCGAAAGCGGCCGCGCGCGGGGGAAGATTGTCCTCGAAGGCTTTTGAATGAGTGAGCGGGTACTTTTATGGTACGCACTGGCGCCGTTGAGCGAGACGGCGCCACCGTTCGTAAGCAGATCGTCCTAGCGCAAGGCGGAACGCGATGCGACACTAAGCGGACGCTTCGTCCCTTCACATTCGCCTTCGCATGAGCGATCCAAAGATGAGCCCCCAACCATACCCCATCGAAATCGCCTTTCCCGACATTTCCGCGCACGCCGAGGGCAACACCGGCGTCGCCTACGTGCACACGTTCGATTCGGGCGTTCCGGGCCTGCACGTGATGATCAACGCGCTCACGCATGGCAACGAGGTGTGCGGCGCGATCGTCGTCGACGCTTTGCTGCGCATGCAGGTGCGTCCGAGGCGCGGAAAGCTGACGCTCTCGTTCGCTAACGTCGCCGCTTACGAGCGCTTCGATCCGGCGCAACCGGACGCGGCCCGCTTCGTCGATCAGGACTTCAATCGCGTCTGGACGGCCGAGAAGCTCGACGACGTGTCAAAAACATCAACGGAACTCGATCGCGCGCGGGCCATGCGCGCTGTCGTCGATAGCGTCGATCTGCTGCTCGACCTTCATTCGATGCACGAGAAGTGCGAGCCGCTCATCGTCGCGGGCCCGCTCGACAAGGGCGCCGAGCTTGCGGCACGACTCGGCACGCCGGCTACCGTCATTCGCGACGAAGGGCATCCGGAAGGACGACGGATGCGCGACTACGAGGACTTCGGCCGGCAGGCAAGCCCGAAAAACGCGTTACTGATCGAGTGCGGCCAGCATTGGGAAAAGCGCGCCGTGGCCGTTGCGCAGGACGTGACCGCACGCTTCCTCGTTCTGTCAGGTGTGATTGAAGAACGGGATGCGCCGATGGGCTGGACGCTGCCGCTACCCGAGACGATGAGCATCGTGAGCGTCACGGAGCCCGTCGTCGCAAAGAGCATGGACTTCCGCTTTGCCGGCGATTACACCGGCCTCGAAGTCTTTCCGCATGCCGGTACCGTGATCGGCTGGTCGGATGGCGAGCCCGTCATGACGCCCTATGACGACTGCATGCTCGTGATGCCGTCGCTGCGTCAGCTGCGGCCCGGCGTAACCGTGGTCCGGCTTGGCCGGGTCGAGCGGCGCATCGACAATATTCGAGATAACACTTACTGTAATATTAACCTATCAAAATGATAGGTAAGGCTGTGAGTGAATCTTCCGTCCAACCGAATATGTATCACTACACTGATGGCGGCCTGACGAACTAATGCGATCGAGCGTGCTGAAAAGCAGCGTCTCGTTATGAAGGAAAAGAAGTCCGGATGGGCCTCGAATTTCGAGGCCCACGACGTCGCCGATTGCGAATCCGCCTGATCGCCGTGGGGCATCGGCACAGTCGCCGCGCGAACGCACGGCCTTAGTCACCGTCGCAACGCGAACGCGCTACACCCCTTGCATGAGCGCCGTGATCTGATCGGCCGTCATCGCGTTTCGATAGATGCGGAAGTCGTCGATCATTCCGTTGAAGTACGGATCGGCCGAGTATTGCGACCGTCCGATCCAGTTCTGCGCTGTCGGGCCGATACGCCACGGCGCATGAACCACGTTGCTCGAGCTGCCGATCACGGCACCGTTCAAATAGAGCGTCGCCGTTGTTCCCGAAAGGGTGACGGCCACGTGTGCCCATTGACCCGACGGCAATGCGACGTTGCCGTCGACAAGCGAATTGCCGTACCCGTTGACGGTGGTGTTGAACCGCATGACGCCGGCCGAATTCTTCGCCGTCAGCATGACCCAGCGCCCGGTGCCCGCGCCGAAGTCGAAGATGCGAGTCCATGCCTTGCCACCGTTCCAATAGACCCAAGCGGCAATGGCGCAATCGGAGACGTCGGACATGAGGTTGTTCGGCAGGCTGACATAGCCGCTCGATCCGTCGAGCGAAACGGCATTACCGATCTTGCCGGCCACATGCGTTGCCCCGCCGACAAGCGTGCCGACGTGGCCATTGCCGCTCGAATCGGCGGCGCTCGTGCCGCTCGCCTCATCGAACGTCAAATACGTATGCAGCTGCACTGCCGTAACGGCCGCGACCTCGCTCGAGTTCGCGCTTTCGCCTGACGGCGTCTGCGCGCTAACCACGTAGTACCACGTGCCCGCATCCGGCGCATCGGCATAAGTCAAAGGATCGACGATGCCTCTCGCAACCACCGTGTAGGGGCCGCCAGAACTCGCCGCCCGCTTGACGTTATAGCTCGTGCCATTTGCGACGCCCCACCACGACAGCACCACCTGTCCCGCGCTCGGATACGCGGTCAGGCCGCTAGGCGCGGTCGCCGGCGCAACCGGGTCACGCGTGCACGTGAGCGTGCCATAACCCAACTGATCGAATCCGCCGCTCGTCGATCCGTAATTGCCGCCGCCGCCTTCCGGCTGAATCTTCGCCGCGAAGCTCTGTGACCAAGGCGCCGCAAGTCCCATGCGGTTCACATAGTGGTTGTAGACGAGCGCCCAACAAGGTCTGATCGTCCCTTGCGACGCGGTTGAGAACGCCGTTTGGGTGACGTCGACATTCGAATACGTCACATAGGGCATCGTCAGATACGTCCCGTCGGCCTGCTGCAGGTTGGCCTTTGCCACATACTCCGCCCCCATGAGGAAGCGGTTGTTGTCGTGCCCGTACAAGTCGATGCCCTGGTTCCACGCCATCTCGCAGATGGCACCGCCAAGCGCAATGCCGAGCGTGTTATGCCCCTGGTCCCGGCCCGTCTCCTGCCATTGCCCGAGGTAGCCCGGGTGCACGTAGTAGACCGCCTGCGCGATCGCGCCGTTGCCGGCACCATTGAGAAAGTAGTTGACCGCCTCATCGAAGAGCGTGTGATCGTCGCTGAGCACGCCAATCGCCATGATCGACGCGATGTTGCAGAGGTCCCAGTTCGCCCAGTAATGGGTGATTTGGGTGTTGTTATGGCGGTTGAGGAAGTCGATGTTGATTGGGTAGAAGATGTTGCGCATCATCGACTGGAACGCGGTGAAGTCGGCCGCCGCCCAGCCCGCGTAGCTGCGCATGATTTCGCCGGCGTTCGCAAACTCATAGCCGTAGAGACCGGCCGCGAGGTCGGCGTTGGAGTCGCCGCTGATCTGTTGCAGCGTGGACGACCATGCGTTCATGATCTGCACGGCTTTGTCCGCATAAGCCGTGTCGCCCGTTACCTTCCAGCGGAGCGCACAAGCGTAGGCCGCGGCGATGTCGTTGTACAAGTTCGGATAATTCTGCGGGTACGAGCCGCCCCGATACACGATGGTCACCGGCCGCGGCGTCCACGTGAGGCTCGCATGGCTGTTGGCGATCAGCACTTTCCAGTCGTCGAACCAAGGCGACAATTGCGCCGCCACTTTTTGCGCCATGCGGTCGAAATCGGTCTGCGTATGCAACAGCCCGGGATGAACGAAGGCTCCGCTCGTCGTCACGTCGGCTCCGCCCGTCGCGACATGGGCGAGCGCGGTGCTCGACGTAGAGGCGCTCGTGGAGGAACGGGTCACCGACGCCGCATCTGCCGAGCCGCCGCCTCCAGTGCATGCCGAGAGCGCGAGCGCGCCGAGGCTATAAAGGAAGGTCCGCCGCGAAATCCCCGCTTGTTGCTCGTTCCTTTTCGTATCGTCCATGTGTTGTCGTTCCGTGAGTGAACCGTGGCTGGAAATGCGCCCACTGGAGGCTTATCGGCACTTGCCGCTGCCTGCCGCCATTCGCCCTCGCTTCCGGCTCGTGGCGCACCGCGCGCGAAAAAATCGCCTCCTTGGGAGCATCGCAAACGTTTGCGCATCGAAGATGACTGTTGGCTTGGGACTGACTGGCCTGCTGCGTTAACGGAGCGCAACGACAATCGGCGTAGCCCGATTCGTGTGAGGATTTGCGGAATTTCGCGTAAGGAAA
>CAYPWK010000256.1:0-8613 GCA_964414365.1 uncultured Burkholderia sp. | reverse complement strand
GATGACTTCGGGCACCGAACCGCGCTTGAACGCGATCACGGGCGTACCGCATGCCATCGATTCGATCATCACGAGACCAAACGGCTCCGGCCAGTCGATCGGGAACAGCAGCGCGTGAGCGCCGCCGAGAAACTCGGCCTTCTCCGACTCGCTGATTTCGCCGATGTACTCGACGTGCGGCAGCTCGAAAAGCGGCTTGATCTGCTCTTCGTAGTAGGCACGATCGGCCTTGTCGAGCTTCGCCGCGATCTTGATCGGCATACCGGCCTTCTCGGCGATGCGGATGGCGGTATCGACGCGCTTCTCGGGCGAGATGCGGCCGAGGAATGCGAGGTAGCTCGGCTTGACGTCGGTGCGCGGCGTCAACAGATTTTCAGGCAGCCCGTGGTGGACCGTCGTGAGGAAGTTTGCCTGCGGCAGCGGCGTGCGCTGGTTATCCGAGATCGAGACGACAGGCACGTTGTTGAACGTATTGAAGATTGGCTGCAGCTCGGGCAGGTCGAGCCGGCCGTGAAGCGTCGTCAAATGCGGTGTCGGCTGGCGCGAGAATAGAGAGAACGGGTAGTAGTCGATATGAAAATGCAGGATGTCGAACTCGTCGGCCCGGCGGCGCACTTCTTCCAGAAGCAGCATGTGCGGCGCCATCGTGTCGCGAATCGACGGATCGAGTCGCAGCGCCTGCGGCCAGAATGCCTCGAGCTTGGCGGACGTCTTCGAATCGCCGCTCGCGAACAGTGTCACATCGTGCCCGAGTTCGACCAGGGCTTCGGTCAAGTACGACACCACGCGTTCCGTCCCGCCATACAGCTTCGGTGGAACCGCCTCATGCAAAGGAGCGATTTGAGCGATCCGCATAGTGATGGACTCCTAAAAAATTCAGGCAAAAAAAATGACTACTGTTGTAGAAAAGCGAATCGCCCGCCAAAGCGCAAGCAGTCGAATGTCATGGCCGTCTTGCGTGTTTTAAAACCAGCTTCGCGGTGGTTCGCTTCCGTTCGTTTCGCAACAACCGTTCTCTCCGGCGGTTGCGGTGCCCAGTAAACGCATCTCCGGAACTTCCGTTGACCGCTCCGCAGCGATGTCTAAGGGCAAACCCGGATGCGATTATCCGGGTCCCGAGATGCTGCGCCGCGCGGGCTTTCAGAAAATTTACGTTGTTACAAGCGGGTAACACTCTGTCAATCTAATTATGAAGCGGCTCGCCTAGACTGGCTCGCTGTTGCCACTCGTTTTCGCTCTGCGCTCATCGTTACCGCCGCGCCCGGCCAAGCCGATCGAATGCGCCTCACTGCCAACCGGCGCTTTCGGGATGTTCCGCGCGTCACCCCGTGACGTTCAGACGAATTTTACATTGTAACCCGACTCTGTCTCGAAATTACGCCGTGTTGCCGGTTTGAACCGCGCGTCGCGCTCGGCTCCAGCACTCCCATGGTGCAACGCGGCGGAGGCCGTTTAAAGGCCCGTTGTTTGCATCCAACGCCGATTGCCAAGCAACGGTCGAAGCTAGGCAGGATTACGCGGATGTTTACAATGGCGGCTGCCAAACCATCTCGATATTGGCTCGCGGTGCGCGATCCGCAGACTATCCTTTTTTCATGACCGATCCCGTTTTGCGTCCACCGCACGAACAATTGGAACACCTAACCGTCGCCGAACTCAATGCCCGCAACGCCAAGCTCTCGAGCTACGCGGATCGGCCTCTTGCGTTCTTGCTCAGCTACATCCGGCGCCATCCGGTAGCCCACGCTGTCGTGATCGCGAGCGTGTTCGCTGCGGTTGGCTGCGCACTCGCGTCTCAATACGCCATCAAGCACCTCATCGATGTGCTCGGCATGGGCCGCAACCATCCAGGGCCGCTTTGGACCGCATTCGCGATCCTGGTGGGCCTGATCGCCGCCGACAACCTGCTCTGGCGCGTCGGCGGCTGGGTGGCCGCGCACGCCTTCGTCAATGTCACGGGGGATCTGCGCCGCGATCTCTTCCATTACTTGAGCGGCCATTCGCCAACCTACTTCGCGGAGCGCCAACCCGGTACGCTCGCAAGCCGCATCACAGCAACGTCGAACGCCGTCTACACGTCCGAGAACACCATGGCGTGGAACGTATTGCCGCCGTGCATCGCCGTCATCGGCGCGATCGTCATGACGGTCACGGTCAACCCGATCATGGCGGGCTGCCTGATGCTGTCGTCGGCCATTCTGGCCGTCGTCCTATACAAGCTTGCCGGCCGCGGCTCGTCGAAACACCAGAACTTTGCATCGAGAGCGGCGGCCGTCGACGGCGAACTCGTCGATGTAATCAGCAACATGAGCCTCGTGCGGGCGTTCGGCATGACGCTGCGCGAGCAACGGCGGTTCGGCGCGACGGTCGAGGCCGAAATGGAGGCGCGCCAGCAAAGTCTGCTTTACCTCGAGCGGCTGCGTCTTCTGCACGCGGCCATCACGGCGTTGCTATCTGCCGCGCTGCTTGGCTGGGCGCTCTGGCTTTGGAATCAAGGCCGGGCCACATCGGGCGATATCGTGCTCGTCAGCTCGCTCGGCTTCACCATTCTGCACGGCACACGCGATCTCGCGGTGGCCCTGGTCGACGTGACGCAACACATCGCGCGCCTTGCGGAAGCGGTCAAAACGCTGCTCGAGCCGCACGGCATGCCCGATCGCGAAGGCGCGACGCAACTCGTGGCCAACGGCGGCCGCGTCGACTTCGAGAAGGTCACGTTCGCCTACCCGCGCCGCCGGCCCATCCTCGATCACTTCGATTTGCATATCGAGCCGGGCCAGCGCGTGGGGCTCGTCGGCAAATCCGGCGCCGGCAAATCGACCGTGCTGGCGCTGCTGCAGCGCTTTTACGACCCGCAAGGCGGCTCGGTCAAAATCGACGGCCAGGATACGGGCTCGGTCACGCAGGAAAGCCTGCGGCATGCCATCGCACTCGTGCCGCAAGATATCGCCCTCTTTCACCGCACCATTTACGAGAACATCGCCTACGGACGGCCCGAGGCGAGCCGCGAAGAAGTCTATGCCGCGGCGCGTGAGGCGCGCTGCACCGACTTCATCGAGGCGATGCCCGAGGGGTTCGACACGATCGTCGGCGATCGCGGCGTCAAGCTTTCAGGCGGCCAGCGGCAACGGATCGCCATCGCCCGCGCGATTTTGAAGGACGCACCGATCCTGCTGCTCGACGAAGCCACCTCGGCACTCGACAGTGCATCGGAGGAGGCGATCCAGCAGGCGCTCGACAGGCTGATGGTCGGCCGCACAGTCATTGCGATCGCGCACCGGCTTTCGACGCTGCAGAATTTCGACCGCATCATCGTCATGAGCGCCGGCAAGGTCATCGACGACGGCTCGCCAGAGGCGCTGCGCAACCGCCCCGGTATCTATCGCGACCTGCTGGCGAAGCAGCACGGCCGCAGCGCGCTCCCGCACCCGGGCGGGCAGAAGGTAGACGAGCGCGTCGCCTGAAGGCTCGAGGGCCTGGTCATTTCGATGACGAGGCCGTAACAGCGGGCGGGCCCTATGCGGCGAGCACGCCGCGCGCCGGCTTTGCCCGCGTCGTCGCGCGGCGCTTTTCCCCGGCCGCGCGCAGATCACGCAGAAAATTGTCGCGCCAGACTGAGACGTTGTTCTCGCGCAGCTGCGCGATCATGTCTCGATAGCGCGCGCGCCGCTCGGCGAGCGGCATGGCCACCGCCTCGCCAAGCGCGTCAGCCATGCCGTCGATGTCGATCGGGTTGACGATGAGTGCGCCTGTCAGCTCCTCTGCCGCACCGGCAAAGCACGACAGCACCAACACGCCCGGATCGTCCGGATCCTGCGCGGAGACATATTCCTTCGCCACGAGATTCATCCCGTCGCGCAACGGCGTCACGTATCCGACGTGCGACTGGCGAAACAGCGCGGCAAGCACGGACCGCTCGTATTGGCGATGGATATAGCGGATCGGTGTCCAGTCGAGCTCGGCGAAGCGGCCGTTGATGCGTCCGGATTCGGCTTCGAGCCTAAGCCGGATGTCCTGATACGCGTGCATGTCGGCCCGCGTAGGTGGCGCGATTTGCACGAACGACACCTGGTTCCGGTACGCGGGCGAACGGTCGAGCAGGCGCTCGAATGCGCGAAAGCGCTCGACGAGGCCCTTCGAGTAGTCGAGACGATCGACGCTCATGATCAGCTTGCGATCATGCAGCGTCGCCTTCATTGTCCGTACCGGCTTGCCGCGCGTGCCCGCTTTCGCAAGCTGCGCGATTTCGTCAGGATAAACGCCGATCGGGTAAGCGGCCGCTCGCAGAGACCGGTCGAATGCACGGACGGTTGCCGGCGCGCCCGCGGGGCCGCGCTCGAGCTCGCCCCCCGCTTCGTTGACGATGTAATCGCAAAACGCACGCAGATCGCGCTCCGTCTGAAAACCCAGCAAGTCGAACGAGCAAAGCGCCCTGACGAGCTCTCGGTGCGGCGGCACAGCGAGCAGCACTTGCGCCGCGGGAAACGGGATGTGGAGAAAAAAGCCGATACGGTTGCGGACACCTGCTGCCCGCAACGCCTCGGCGAATGGAATCAGGTGATAGTCGTGGACCCAAATGACGTCGTCGGCGCGCAGCAGCGGCACGAGCTGCTGCGCGAGCCAGGCGTTCACGCGGCAGTAACCTTCGAAGTCGTGGCGATCGTACTGGACCAGATCGGCGCGATAGTGAAACGCCGGCCAGAGCGTGGCGTTCGAAAATCCGCGGTAGTACTGGTCATAGTCGCGGCGGACGAGGCCGATCGTCGCGAACGTCACCGGGCCGCGCTCCACCACCTGCATCTGCGGCTGGCCCGAGGAGAGCACGTCGCCGCTCCAGCCGAACCACATGCCGCCCGTTTCCTTTAGGGCATCGTAGACGCCCACCGCGAGACCGCCGGCGGCCGGGCCGCCTTCCGAAATGGGCGCGACCCGGTTCGAGACGATGATGAGGCGGGTCATGAATGGGTTTGCGCCGTTGCGACCAAGGAGGCGAGCCACGCGTGGAACGCGGCAACGGATTCGATCCGTGCCCGTGCAGCCGTCTCGCCGGGGCCGACCTTGATCGAGAGACCGCCGCGCGCGTTGACGACCGCAAAGCCTTTCTCGTCTGTCAAATCGTCGCCCGCGAACACAGGCATGCGTCCGGCAAACGGCGGCTCGTCGAGAAACGCCGCGATCGCACGGCCCTTGTCGACGTTCTTCGGCTTAATCTCGTAGACCATCTTGCCGGGTTGCAGCACGAATGCGTCGGCATGCTCGTCGACGAGGCGCCTCGTCGCGTCGCGTGCAATGGGCTCAACTAGCGGCGCATTGCGATAGTGAAGCGCGAGTGACGCGCCCTTGATCTCGAGCAGCATGCCGGGGTTCGCCTGCACCACCTCGGCCAGCCGGCGTTCCATGCGCAGCAGCCGATCGTCGTCGAAGCCGAGCCGGGCCACGTCGCCGTTCGCATCGCGCCGCTCGGCGCCGTGCAGGCCGGCCGCGGGAACATCCGGCATGCCGAGAAAGGCGTCGATGCTGTTGAGGCCACGGCCCGATACAACAGCCACCGCCCCTTTCGACAACCGCCGCAACGCGGAAAGCGATTCAACCATTGCGGGCGGCACGACCACGCCGTCAGGCGTCGGGGCAATCTCGACGAGCGTGCCGTCGAAATCGAAGAAAAACGCGGTCTCGCTCGGAGACAAAAAAGCCGGTAACGATTGCATCAGCGTCTTCGTGTAACGGCTCCGGTGGCGGCAGACGCCCGTGGAGCCGGAAAAGTTTGCGCATATTACCGCGCATTGCGACCGATTTCGAGCAACGGCGGCGGCCCGACGGCGACATGCGCGCGAACGTCCATCTTGCACTGTTTCTGCGGCAGATTGTCTCTTTCCATAGCCGGAGCGCTTCGCGGGCCTGCGGCGCGTCGACTTTTGCGCTATAGTCGCAGCCGCCATGCCAACGCTCCGGCCTCGGCATTGCCCGCAATCAACCGCCTTCACGCTCGCCGATACGGATGTCGCTACGTCTTCTCGTGCGTTCGCCGTCAGGCAAACCGCGCGCTCCCTCTCCCGCCGCATCGCCGCGTCACTCTGCATGCACTGCCCGCCGATATGCAGGGCGCGTCGCTGCCGCCCTGGTCTGCGCCACGCTCGCCGCCGGCTGTTCGCAAAGCGGCCCGCCATGGCAATTGACAAACGTCACGGGACATCTGCCCGACTTGAGCTTCTCACTGACCAGCGACGACGGTCGACGGGTGGATGCGTCGGCTTTCAAAGGCGACACGACGCTCGTCTATTTCGGCTATACGCACTGCCCCGACGTTTGCCCTGAGACCATGACGCGCCTGATGCAGGTACTCGCCAAGCTTGGCGAGAAGGAGGCGCAGCATGTGCGGATTCTCTTCATCTCCGTCGATCCGGCACGCGATACACCGCAGGCGCTGCACGCGTACGTCGGCGCGTTCGATGCCGAGCATGCACGAGGCCTCACGGGCACCGATCGGCAGATCGAGTCGCTCGCGCGCCGCTATCGCGTGGCCTATCAGATGGAAAAGCGCGATCCGAACGGCAACTATGAGGTCACGCACAGCTCGGCCGTCTACATCTTCGACGCGCAAGGCCGCGCGCGACTCCTCGCGACGAGCAGCGACTCTCCGGACTCGATCGCACACGATTTGCGGCGCATCATCGAAACCACGTCGTAAGCTGGCGGCTTCGCGATGCGTTCGTTTTCCAACAGCCCAAGAACCTGGTTCCTGTCGATCCCATGATGATCTCGAAACTGCAAGCGATTGCAAACCGCACCGTGCTGACGGCCGTCGGCTGCCTGGCTTCCGTCGCCTTTGCAACAGCGACCCATGCTGCAGGCGAAACGCACGTGAGTGCGGAGAACGGTTGGGTACGCTGGCTGCCGAGCGGCCTGCCTGCCGCCGGCTATGTAACGATCAGGAATGCGGGCGACAAGCCCGTCGATCTGATCGAAGCCTCGAGCCCCGACTACGGCAGCGTCATGTTGCATGAGACCGTCTCGAACGGATCGACATCGCAAATGGAGATGGTCGACAAAGCGACGGTACCCGCGCACGGCGCCCTCAAGATCGCGCCGGGCGGCTATCACTTCATGCTCGAAAAGGCACGGCACAAAGTTGCCCCCGGCGATACCGTCACGCTCAAGCTGCGGTTCTCCGACGGCACTGCGCTCGATACGCCGTTCAAGGTCAAGAGCCCAGCCGAGGCCAAGTAATCCGCGCGAGCGATAACGATGGAGCTGCTTTTCTGGCTCGAACCTTGGGAGCCGTCGCCGACCGTCGTTATCGCAATCCTCGGCGCGGCGATCCTCTTCGTGCGCGGAGCGCGGCATGCACGCGTGTCGCCGCTGCGCCAAATCGCATTCTGGCTCGGGCTCATTGCGCTCTACGTGGTGCTCCACACGCGGCTCGATTACTACTTCGAGCACGAGTTCTTCATGCACCGCCTGCAGCATCTGGTGCTGCATCACCTTGGGCCCTTCTTCCTCGCCTGGTCGTATCCCGGCGCCGCGCTTAGGGCCGGCATTCCGTTCAGATGGCGGCAACGCTTTTTCAATCGCGCCATGCACGCGAAGCCGATTCGCGTGGCGTGCGACGTGATCTTTCATCCTGTCGTCGCCGTCGTGCTGTTCGTCGGCCTCATTTATTTCTGGCTGCTCTCACCTATCCACTTCAAGGCGATGCTCGATTGGCGGCTCTATCGCATCATGAACTGGAGCATGGCAATCGACGGCCTGCTCTTCTGGTGGCTCGTCCTCGACCCGCGCCCTGCCCCGCCCGCGCGCCTCGCCCCGGGCCGCCGCGTCGTGATGGTTATCGCAGCGATTCCTCCGCAGATCGTGCTGGGTGCGCTCATCTTCTTCACGCCGCGCGAGCTCTATCCGATCTATTCGATATGCGGACGCGCATTCACGTGGATCAGCCCGATTCGCGATCAGCAGATCGGCGGCCTGTTGATCTGGATTCCGGGCTCGATGATGAGCGTCATTGGTGCGCTGATCGCGCTGCGCCATTGGATGCGGCTATCGGCCCGTGCGCGGTTGCGTGAAGAGCGGGCAGTGACGGGGGACCTCTCGCAGCCGGCGAATCCGGCGAAGCCGGTGCACTGAGCGATTGGCGCCAGCGCTGCGGGCTGGGCAAGCTCAGACCGAGCGCATCCAGACGTGCGGAATGCCGTCCTCGTCGTGAATATCAGACGTCGGCTCAAAGCCGAACGCGCCGTAAAACGCCTGCAGATGGGCTTGGGCATGAAGGCTGATCGCCGTGTTGGGCCATTGGGTAGCGATATGCTTCAGCGCTTGCTCCAGCATTGCGTTGCCGAGCCCGATACCGCGAAATCCTGGAGTGGTCAGCACGCGGCCGATGCGGATATCCGGATGCGTCTCATCGGGCAGCAGCACGCGCAGATAACCCGCGAGTCTCGCCCGACCTTCGTTCGGCATGAAAGCGAAAAGATGCCATGCCTCTTTGTCGATTCCGTCGATATCGCCATAGACGCAGTTCTGCTCGACGACGAAGACCCTGCTGCGCGCCTCCAGCATGTCGTAGACCTCGACGGCGCTCAGCTCGGCAAACGGCTTCCAGCGCCATTCGATTTCCTT
>CAYPWK010000255.1:0-8631 GCA_964414365.1 uncultured Burkholderia sp. | reverse complement strand
GGATGAGTCCTTTGTTATTCATGTGCAGTCGAGCGAACTGCGCGTAGGTCCCCTTCAGGTCGAGCGCGATGTTTCCGCTCGACCGACTGGTGGCGGAACCAATTTCGGCGAGTTCGTATTCGAAGCCATGCGGCAGATCGATTCGGACGCGGTGCTCATCGCCCGTCACCAAATTGCGTATCGGTTCGCCGCCGACATCGAATACGCCCTCGACATGAATCTGGCCGCGTCTGGCGTCGACGTTGACATCGAAATCGATCTTCGTGAAAACGGGATCAAAAACCTGCTCGAACGTCGTTGCGAACACGGCGAACATGGTGGCGAACGGCTCAGTGTCCTGCCCGGACATGATTTTTAGAACGGCTTCGCGTTGTTCAGCGCTGGCCCGTTCGTCGACGATGGGCTGGCACTTGCCTTTGCCTTCATGGATCGGCCCCGGCCACTGCAACACTACCGCGATATTGACGCCGTCGAGCCGCACGTCACCGTAGTAACCGCTGCTGATCGATATGGCGCCCATCGCTTCGCAAGAGCCGTTGGTCGGCAGCGCATTGAATTGGCAAGGGCATCCGTATGAGCAATTGCAAGTCATCAGCTCGGTGCCTTGAATTTCCCATGGCGTCATAGTCGCTCTCCTTGCACTGCGCGACGCGTAGCGTGGTTCGAATCTAGTGCACGCCCTCAGCGAAGTCAAAGCCGATGTTTCGCGTTTGGAACGCGCGACGCGACATGCAAGGGGGAATCCTGCGCAGTGCAAGCGGGTGCACAGGATTCTCTCCATGCCGATTGCCATCAGTGACCGGAGTACGGATCGCAGAAGGTAGCGGGCCCGACACAGTCGGTCCGCGAGGACATCGGGTGCACCGTTGCTCCGGACGCAGCACTGCCGGTCTGCGTGGCGCCGCCGACGTCTTGCGTCGCCGATTGCTTATTGTTCTGAGCGGCGATCTTCGCTTCAGCCGCTTGAATGTCGGCCGGATAGTCGACGTCGTGAGCGCGCGCCGGGTTGTAACCTGCCTGCTCGACACGAACGAGGTCGGCGCGCACTTGCGCGCGTGTGAGCGGGCCGTTCGATTGGGCAAAGCTCACCGCTGGGGCAGCGATGGCGGCGGCGACGAGAATGCCAGCAAGAATCTTCGACATGATTAGGACTCCTTAACAAATGGCAAAGTTGATGGGCGAAAATGCCAAGCATCGGTGATGCTTGAGCCACGAGGCTCTGCTAACCACGGAAATGCGTGGACTCACTCATGACTCGGGTGGCAAGCCATCTCTTGATGCTGTCTGCGAATGCTTGCTCACTTGCGATCATCGTAGTCGGCAGCAGCTTTCCCAAGACTGACGCGATGATTTCAAATTTGTTATCTGCGATGGCTCTGAGGAAGTCTGCGCCGCGGTCGAGCAACGACTCTCTGGACGAAGAGCGCAGATCGCGCGCGGCAAAGCGCGGATTTCGCGGCTTGCGGATTCGGCGAATAGGAACGATAATCCCCGCATGAAAAGCGGAGATTATCTCTACATCTGGGAATCGCCGGAATGGCCGAGGTGGCGGTACGACCTAGCTTCGTTGGCCGGCCTGCTCACCGACGTGGGGCGTGCGCAAGGCCTTTTACTTGGACGGCTGGCCGACGCCGGCATGTCCCTGCGCGACGAGGCGAGTCTCGTTGCACTGACGGACGACGTCGTCAAGACGAGCGAAATCGAAGGTGAGCACCTGAACGTCGAATCGGTGCGTTCTTCGATCGCCCGCCACTTGGGGGTCGATATCGGGGCGTTGGCGCCAGTCGATCGGCACGTTGAAGGTGTTGTCGAAATGATGCTCGACGCGACGCTACGTTGCGGCGACGCTGTTACGCCCGAGCGCCTGTTCGGCTGGCACGCCGCGCTTTTTCCTACCGGGTATTCCGGCATGTCGCGCATCGCGGTCGGCAAGTGGCGCGATGATTCTAGAGGCCCCATGCAGGTCATATCCGGCCCGATCGGTCGGCAGCGTGTTCATTTCGAGGCGCCGCCGGCCGAACGCCTCGAAGCGGAAACCGCGCGCTTTTTGGAGTGGGTCAACGGCGAGGCCGGCGAGCCGCCCCTCGTTAAAGCGGGTCTTGGCCATCTCTGGTTCGTCACGCTGCATCCCTTCGACGACGGCAACGGCAGAATCGCCCGTGCGATCGGCGACCTCTTACTGGCTCGAGCGGATGGTAGTCCGCAGCGCTTTTACAGTTTGTCTGCGCAGATCCAGCGGGAAAGAAAGGCCTATTACGAGATTCTCGAGCGCACGCAAAAAGGAACGCTCGATGTCACGGAATGGCTCGCATGGTTCCTAGCCACGCTGCATCGCGCCGTGGACGAAGCGCAGCACGTGCTCGATTCCGTGCTGGCCAAAGCACGCTTTTGGCAGCGCTTCGCGGGCACGCCGATGAACGAACGGCAGATCAAGTTACTGAACCGGCTGTTCGACGGTTTCGAAGGCAAGCTCACCAGCAGCAAGTGGGCCTTGATCGCCAAATGCTCGCCCGATACGGCGCTGCGCGACATTAACGAGCTCGTTTTGAATGGGGCGTTGCGCAAATCTTCGGCGGGCGGCCGCAGTACCAGTTACGAGTTGGCCGATTAGCGCGCGTCAGCGCATCGGCCGGCCCCGAAGCTTGCCCGCGATCAAATTAGAAGCCGCGAAATCTTCGTTCCTTCGAGCGAGACGCCGGCCATAAGGCCCGCGTTGGTCAGTACGAAGGCTTCCACGGGATTCATCGCCGTCGAGGTATCGATGTTGCCATTCGCGCCCACCTGCACCACGGCGACGGTTGCGTCGACACCTGCCGACCAGCCTAGGCTCCGAGTGAACTTATCCAGCGCGTCTTGCGTCATGAACAGCATGATGATCGCCTTCGATTGCGCGCCGATCTGCAGCCCGAACGATGCGGCCGCGATGCTGTAGTAGCCGATCGTCTGCTCGCCGACGCGCAATGATCCCTGACCGTACTGTCCGCCGAACCAGAAGCCGGCCGAGATGACGGACGGAAACACGAGCACGCCGTGCGCCTTCTCTACGAGCTCGCGCGAGCCGTGAACGGTGTTATAGAGGCGGGCGAGCGTTGCATTGACATCGGCGTCGATCGATTGACGCTTGCCGGCGTTTGCCTCGGCTGAGGAGCCCGATGACAAGGGCGTCGTCGTGCAACCAGTCAGGGACAGTCCCGCCGACGCGAGCGCGGCGCTGGTCATCGTGATGAATCGACGGCGTTGCATGCAGCCTCCGGAAAGAAGATGGTTTTTTGATGTAGTCGATGGCCGAACCGTGCGCGGTGCTGGCTTGCATAAAGGCGCGCGCTCATGCGCTGACTCCTCGAGTGGCCATTGAGTTCCCGGTCGAGGGCAAGGCATTGTGCTCCGAGTGCCAAGCAATGTGAAAGGTTGCACGGTGGTAGGCGCAAGAAGTTTAGTTCGGCGACGACTCCGGCATGAACTTCTATCATTGGTTTGCATGACCCTCAGCAGGCAGTCCACCCGGCACTACGAGGAGCAACCGATGGCCAATATCACCGTAGCGGAGCAACTGGCGAAAACACTGGAGCAAGCAGGCGTCAAGCGAATCTGGGGCGTGACGGGCGATAGCCTCAATGGTCTCTCCGACGCGTTGCGCCGCATGAAGACGATCGAGTGGATGCATGTGCGCCATGAAGAGGTTGCCGCATTCGCGGCCGGCGCCGAGGCAGCCGTCACGGGCCAACTCGCCGTGTGCGCGGGCAGCTGCGGTCCCGGGAACCTCCATCTGATCAATGGGCTTTTCGATGCGCACCGCAATCATGTGCCGGTCTTGGCGATCGCCGCACATATCCCCTCGTCGGAGATTGGCCTCAACTATTTCCAGGAAACACACCCGCAAGAGCTCTTCAAGGAATGCAGCCACTTTGTCGAGCTCGTGACAAATTCCGCCCAGATGCCGCAGGTTCTGCATCGCGCGATGCGAACGGCTATCGCGAAGCGCGGCGTGGCCGTCATCGTCCTGCCCGGAGACGTAGCGCTACAGGAGGCGAAGTCGGACATCATTCGCTGGACGCCGCCGCTTCCCGCCAGTGTCGTACCCGACGAGGCGGAGCTAGGCCGTCTTGCCCGCTTGCTCGATGCCCACGAGGCGATCACGTTGCTATGCGGCAGCGGTTGCGCCGGCGCGCACGATCAAGTGGTGGCGCTGGCGGACAAGCTCGGGGCACCGATCGTGCATGCGTTGCGCGGCAAGGAGCACGTGGAGTGGGAGAACCCGTTCGACGTCGGCATGACCGGGCTCATTGGGTTCAGCTCAGGCTACCAGGCGATGCTGAACTGCGATGTGCTCGTCATGCTCGGTACGGACTTTCCTTACCGGCACTTTTATCCGGGTAACGCGAAAATCGTCCAAATCGACGTGAACCCGGACGCGCTCGGACGCCGCGCGCAACTGGAACTCGGCATCGTCGCGAGCGTGGCCGAAACAATCGAGGCGTTGCTGCCGCGTCTGCAGCGCAGGGCCGATCGGCGCTTTATCGGCGCCGCGCTCAAGCATTACGCCGATGCGCGGCAAGGGCTCGACGACCTGGCCCACCCGTCGCCGCCGGGCCGGCCGATCCATCCGCAGTACCTGACGCGGCTCGTCAGCGAGTTGGCGGATGAAGACGCGATTTTTTCCGCCGATGTCGGGACACCCACCGTTTGGGCTGCGCGCTATCTGCAGATGAACGGCAAGCGCCGCTTGCTCGGATCGTTCAATCATGGATCGATGGCGAACGCGATGCCGCAGGCGCTCGGCGCGCAAGCGGCATTTCCGGGCCGACAGGTGATCTCACTGTCGGGCGACGGCGGCTTCTCGATGCTGATGGGCGATTTCATCTCGCTCGTTCAGCTTGGGCTGCCGGTCAAGGTCGTCGTTTATGGCAACTCGACGCTCGGATTCGTGGCGATGGAGATGAAGGCCAGCGGCTATCTGAATACGGGAACGGACCTTCGGAATCCTGATTTTGCCGCGATGGCGAATGCAATGGGCGTGCTCGGCCTGCGCGTCGAGCAATCCGAGGAACTGGAGCCCGCCTTGCGGCGTGCGTTCGCGCATGATGGGCCCGTATTGGTCGACGTCGTGACCGCCAAGCAGGAACTGGCGGTTCCGCCCGCGATCAAGCTGGAGCAGGCGAGAGGGTTCAGCCTTTATATGTTGAGAGCCATCATCAACGGCCGCGGCGATGAAGTCATAGAGCTTGCGAGGACCAATCTTCGGATTTGAGCCGCCGAGCCTCGGGCTTAGCGTCGGTCGGCCGGCCGTCAACCGGAGCGCCCTCTACCCCGTTATGGGCATGTGAAGTGTCTCGCTTCACGCCACTAAGGAGGGGTTGGTCATGTTCAAACGATTTATCGCGGTAGCAATCGCCGGCACGTTCGTGGCGAGTATGGCCTATGCGCAGACGCCCGCATCCGCACCCGCTACGTCGGCCAACACGGCCATGCCGGGCTCGAGCTGCGAAGCGAAGGCCGTCGACAAGAACGGCAAGCCGCTTGCCGGCGCAGCGAAGAATTCGTACATGAAGAAGTGTATGAAGACGACGGCGAAGGCGGACTGCGAATCGAAGGCCGTGGGCTCGAACGGCAAGCCGCTAGCGGGCGCCGCGAAGACCTCGTTCATGAAGAAGTGCGAGGCGACGTCTGCCCAATAGATCCAAGAAAAGCAGTACAGCGAAGTAAGGATGCACTTCGAGCAGGCTGGCTTTGTCCAGCCTGTTTTGTCGTCTGCGCCACGATCGGCCAACGGCCGGGCGTCGCCTCGTTTGACAAGCCCCCCACCGTCGCGTAAATTTCGGCCACGCGTCGGGAGAGCGCGCTTGCGACGGATTCTTGTCCGTCTGCGACGCCGCCGAAGGGGCATACCCACAAACTCTCAGGCAAAAGGACCGACCGCGTCGAAAATGCACCGCATCTGTGCGGCGTTTTCGCACTCTGGAGAGCGGCAGTAGCCCGTCGGCCAAGATTGGCTGACTCGAGTAATCGCAAGCCACCGCGCCGCATGCGGCGCAAGGCAGGCGAGAGCCGGGCAGGCTGCCCACCGAAGGGGCGCGCGTTCGATCGGGAACGAAAGAAGCTACTCGTTCACGGCAGCGCAATCTCTCAGGTACCGAGGACAGAGGGGTCATGCATCGCTTTGGCGCCGTCAACCGGATGGGCGCCTGGCGAAATCGGCATGGCCCTGTTTTGTTTTCGCGAACCCGTCAGCGCCGAGGCCCCGATGACCGATTTGAAACGCACCCCGCTCAACGCCACCCACCGAGCGCTCGGCGCACGCATGGTCGATTTCGGCGGCTGGGACATGCCCGTCAACTACGGCTCGCAAATCGACGAGCATCAGGCCGTGCGCACCGACTCCGGCATGTTCGACGTGTCGCACATGTGTGTCGTCGATTTCACCGGCTCTCGCGTTCGCTCCTTCTTCGAATTCGCGCTCGCCAACAACGTCGGCAAGCTGCAAACATCAGGTCGCGCGCTCTATTCATGTCTGCTCAATGAAGAGGGGGGCGTGATCGACGATCTGATCGTCTATTACTTCGCCGACGACTTCTTTCGCGTCGTCGTCAACGCCGGCACCGCCGACAAAGACATCGCCTGGTTCAATCGCCTCAACACTGAACGCGGCTTCGGCCTGACCATCGCGCCGCGTCGCGACCTGGCGATCGTTGCCGTTCAGGGCCCGACCGCGCGCGCCAAGGTATGGCAGGCGGTGCCGACCGCGCGAGAGGCGACCGAGCCGCTCAAGCCATTCAACGCCGCACGCGTCTACGGAACGCCGTTCGGCGACCTCACGATCGCGCGCACGGGTTATACGGGCGAGGACGGCTTCGAGATCATCGTGCCCGCCGCGCATGTCGAGGCGCTTTGGCAGGCGCTGCAACAGCAGGGCGTTCGGCCGTGCGGGCTCGGCGCACGCGATACGCTGCGCCTCGAAGCTGGCATGAATCTTTACGGCCAAGACATGGATGAATCGGTCTCGCCCCTCGATGCCGGGCTTGCCTGGACCGTCGACCTGTCGGCTCCGCGCGAATTCGTCGGCCGCTCGGCGCTCGAAGCCGGCGGCTCCCGCCATGCGTTCGTCGGGCTCGTTTTGCGCAAGGAAAACGGCAAGGCGGGTGGCGTGCTGCGTGCGCATCAGAAGGTGCTGACGCCGGCCGGCGAGGGGGAGATCACGAGCGGCACGTTTTCGCCGACGATGCAGGAATCGATCGCGTTCGCGCGCGTGCCGAAGGACGTGCAGCCTGGCGACACAGTACAAGTTCAAATTCGCGACAAAACATTCAATGCAAGCGTGGTAAAACTGCCGTTCGTGCGCAACGGCAAGGTGCTCGTCGCTTGAGGGCCGACGCCGCTCGATGCGCGCGTCAATCGTTCGTTTACAGCCATATTTCTTCCATATTCAGGAGCCTCCGATGAGCAACGTTCCGGCCGATCTCAAGTACACCGACGAACATGAGTGGCTGCGCACCGAAGCCGACGGCACGCTGACAATCGGCATCACCGATCACGCCCAAAGCACGCTCGGCGACATCGTCTTTCTCGAACTGCCAGAAGTGGGCAAGACGGTCGCGGCCGGCGATGCCGTGGGCGTCGTGGAATCGGTGAAGGCCGCTTCCGATATCTATTCGCCCGTCTCGGGCGAGATCGTCGAGGTCAACGAGTCGATTCTCGATACGCCCGATGCTGTAAATGGCGATGCCTACGCGAGCTGGCTCTTCAAGATCAAGCTCGCGCCGGACGCCTCGACTGACAACCTGCTCGACGCCGCTGCTTACTCGAAGCTCGTCGACTGATTTTTTCGCAACTGCCGGCGCGGCGCTTTGCCCGAGTTCGCCTCATACGCCTCGTTCGTTTCCGATTTGCTTTTCAGTTTCGTTGGGAACGTCTCACCGCAAAGCGCCGCGCGCAATAAGCTGAAAGCCCGCCACCATGAAGCTCGAACACCCGGATCGCCTGATGAACCGCACCCCCGTTTCGCTCGCCGCGCTCGAAGTGCATGATGCCTTCGCCGAGCGGCACATCGGCCCGGACGCCGCCGATCAGCAGAAGATGCTCGACGCGCTCGGCTTCGCGTCGCGGGCCGCGCTCGTCGATGCGGTCATTCCGCCGGCGATCCGCCGCACGGAGCCGCTGCCGCTCGGGCCGTTCGCCGAGCCCAAGAGCGAGGCGGAGGCGCTCGCGGCGCTGCGCGAGCTCGCGAACAAAAATCAGGTGTTCCGCTCGTATATCGGGCAGGGCTACTACAACACGCATACACCGTCGGTCATTCTGCGCAATGTCCTTGAGAACCCGGCCTGGTACACGGCCTATACGCCGTACCAGCCCGAAATCTCGCAAGGGCGTCTCGAGGCGCTTCTGAACTTCCAGCAGATGATCACGGACCTGACGGGGCTTGGAATCGCCAATGCCTCGCTGCTGGATGAGGCAACAGCCGCCGCCGAGGCGATGACGCTGCTGCAACGCGTCGGCAAGCCGAAGTCGAATGTCTTCTATGTCGCCGACGACGTGCTGCCACAAACGATCGAGGTGGTGCACACACGCGCGCAGCCGGTCGGCATCGAGGTGCGGGTCGGCCCGGCAGACGCCGCGGCCGCATCGAATGCATTCGGC
>CAYPWK010000254.1:0-8651 GCA_964414365.1 uncultured Burkholderia sp. | reverse complement strand
GAACGGCGACGCCTACGCCGAGCGCACCTTTGGCGGCGTGATTGCCGATCACGGACCAGCCGCGCTCGCGCGATGCCTTGACGAGCAGACGCAGCGTTTCGCCATTGAGGCCGCCGTAGCTCGACAGAGCATCGCCATGCTGGGCGATCACGGCTTGCGCCTCCTCCTCGGGCAGCGCGGCGAGCAGCGCAAGCCCCGCTGCGCCGACGCCGAGCGGCTGGCGCGTTCCGACGTCCACTGCCAAGATCTGGACCGGATAGCTCCCGATGCGACGAGCGATACAAGACGACATGCGCCCCTCGCGGACGACGGCGAACGCGGCGTCCTCACTGATGGCGCTGACATGCTCGAGCACGGGCTCGAGCCTCTTCGCGATGATCGATTGGGTAAGGACGTTTTCGGCGCGCCACCGGCGAACGGCTTCTCCGGCCACATACCGGTAGCGGCCGCTGACCTCGATGTAGTCAGCCTCGACGAGCGTTTGCAGTATCCGATAGACCGTTGCCCGTTCAAGCTGGCAACGGCGCCCGATCTCGGCGACGCGCAGGCCGGCGCTGCCGGCTTCGATCACTGCGGCGAGCACGTCGAGGCCGCGACGTAGTCCGCGTAAGCCCCCGCCTTTGTTGTCGTCCAAAGCGCCCGACAGGCGAACGGTCGGATCGGCAGCGTTCCTTTGCATGAGAGAGCCCGTCGTACGAAACGGCTCACCATTGCAGAGGCTCAATCGACTAACAAGCAGGGAAAACACTAGCGCGCGAACGCGCCGTCGTTCCGGAAAAACGTCCGCGTGCCGGACGATTTGATTTCTCACGACCGGTGTGCACCGGGAAAATCGCCTCTGTCGAAAGGCGACGGCAAGCGTGTTTCCCAAGCCCGCAGTCAGGCAGAGCGGGGCATGGAATGCCGTCGATGGCATTACAACGATATGCACGTCGATCGAGTGCACTTATCGGGGATTTCCGTCCATGTATCCGATAGACTTTTTCTGGCGCGCGGTGCGCCGCTGGCCGGACCGTATCGCGATAGACGCGCCTGACGGCGCCGTTCGCTACAGGGAGCTCGGGCGCGACGTGGCTGCGCTCGCCGCAGGCTATCAGGCAATTGACCCGGCGCCGCAAAGCCGCGTCGCTATCTGCGCGACCAACGGCAAGGCACACCTGGTAGCGCTGCTCGCCGCGCTGGCGAGCGGCAAAGTGTGGGTGCCGCTCAATCCGCGCAGCACGCAACGCGAAATCCAGAGAATCCTCGACACGACCGAGCCGACTATCGTGGTGGCGGATGCCGCATCGGCCGATCTGGTCGTGGGCGCGTCTGGATTTCGCATCATATGCGACGCGCAGGGCGGACGCGGTGGCAGCGACGCCGGCGCTTCCACCGTGGCACCGAATGTATCGTTGGCCAAGCTGATTGCGGCGAATGACGGAGCTTCGCCTCGGACGTTCGACTTACCCGACGACGCGACGCAGGCCATCAAGTTCACCGGCGGAACGACCGGCACGCCGAAAGGCGTGATGCAGCCCTATCGCGCCTGGATGGCGAACGTGGCGAACCAGATCCATACGTGGCGGCTGAGCGAGCACGATCGCTACGTCGTGGCGGCCCCGATCACGCATGGGACTTCGACGTACGTGCTGCCGGTGCTCGCGCAAGGCGGGTGTCTCGTCATTCCGTCGGAAGCGGGCGCGCCCGGCGTCCGCGAGGCGTTTCGCGATTGCGGCGGCACAATTTCGTTCATGCCGCCGACGCTGATCTACAAGCTCATGGGCCTATCGGGCGTATCGCGCCACGACTTCCCTCAGCTTCGATTGCTCATATACGGCGGCGCACCGATGCCCCCCGAAAAGATCCGTGAGGCCCGCGCGTTCTTCGGCCCGGTTCTCGCGACGCACTATGGGCAGACCGAAGCGCCCCAGATTTTGACGGCGATGCGTCCGGAAGATTTCGCCGACCGGGCGCGCTGGTCGTCGGTCGGCGCCGCGACTTGGTTCTCGGAAGTGGCAGTCGTGTCCCCCGACGGAAAGCACTTGCCGCCGGGCGAAATCGGGGAGGTCGTCGCGCGCGGCGATCTGCTCATGACCGGGTATTGGAGGCTGCCCGGGAAGACGGCCGAAACGCTGATCGACGGCTGGTTGCATACGGGCGACCGAGGGTATCTAGACGAAGCGGGCTTTCTGTATCTGAAGGATCGGATCCGCGACGTCATCATCACGGGGGGCTTCAACGTCTACCCGATCGACGTCGAAAACGCCCTGGGCCAGCATCCAAGCGTCTTCGAATCGGCGGTGTTCGGCTTGCCGGACGATCTATGGGGCGAGGCGGTTCAAGCCGCCGTTCAGCTACGAGCAGGCAGATCCGCCACGGAAGCCGAGCTGAGCGCGTTCGTCCGAGAGAAGCTCGGCCCCGTTCATACCCCCAAGCGCATTTACTTTTTCGACGATCTGCCGCGCTCCGCGGTGGGCAAGGTCGCAAAAAGCGCAGTCCGCGATCGGGTGCTATCTGATCGCGTGGTCGATGCGAAAGCCTGAGAGACCTTATAAAGCATATGAAGCCTGAAATCGACACTGAGACCGAACGAGAAGGCCCCGTTACAAGACTTTGCACGCATACGCTGACTTCGCTCAGGTACCGTGACGCCAATCTCGTCGACGAGTTGATCGGCAAAACAACGTTCACCGAAGTCTTGCTGCGCCAGATTCTCGGCCGAGCCATCCGTTCCGTCGATGTGCGGATTGCCGATATGGTGCTCGTCGTGCTGATGGAGCACGGGCTCACTCCGAGCTCCATCTCGACGCGCCTTGTCTACATGAGTGCTCCTGAGAACCTGCAGGGCGCTGTAGCGGCAGGGTTGCTCGCGGTGGGCAGTCAGTTTGTCGGCACGATGGAGAACTGTTCGCGCCTCATCGACAGGATCCGTGCCGCGGACGATTCGCGAGCCGAAGCATCGGCGATAGCGCGCGAGCATGCGCAAGCGCGCAAAGCCATTCCGGGATTCGGCCACCATTTGCACAAGCCGGTCGATCCGCGCGCCTACAAGCTGCTCGAGCTGGCCCGTGCCGAGGCCGAGCTTCCGGGCACTCATATCGAGACGCTGATGCTGCTTTCGCGTGAGATCGACGCCGTATTTGGACGGGCCATCACAATCAACGCTACCGGTGCCGTCGCCGCATTGCTCGGCGAAATCGGCGTCGGCACGGACGTTATGCGCGGATTCGCCGTCATCTCGCGCGCGGCCGGTCTCGTTTCACACGTGGTCGAGGAGCGGCAATGCCCATCTGGACGCTTCATCTGGGAGACGGTGGAGGAGGCGATCCCGTTCGTTTCGAGTGAGCCCGGCCCAGCCTGACGCCGCCGCGGCTTAAGGCACTAGAACAAAAGACAAGCGAGGAGACGATTTATGAGCGCGGTATCGGAGAAACCAGTCGTGGACCACGCGTTGCAGCAGCGCGCGATGGCGAAAGTTGCCAGGCGCATCCTGCCTTTTCTATGTTTCTGCTTTCTCGTCAATTACATCGATCGAACCAACGTGAGCTTCGCGGCGCTCACGATGAACCGCGATCTAGGCGTGACGCCGACTGGTTTCGGCTGGATCGTCGGTGCCTTCTTCTTCGGCTATTGCATCTCGGAGATTCCCAGCAATCTCGCATTGCAGAAGTTCGGCGCGCGGCGGTGGCTGACCTGCATCATGATGACCTGGGGCTGCATGACGATGGTGTGTGCGTTGGCACGCACGCCTTACGAGTTGATGGCGGCGCGATTTCTGCTGGGCGTTGCCGAGGGGGGATTTTCCCCGGCCGTCTTTATTTACCTCGCCCATTGGTTTCCGTCGCGTTGGCGCGCGAAGGCGATCGCGACATTCCTGCTCGGAGTCCCGCTCGCGGCCGTCATTGGCGGACCGCTTTCAGGCGCGATTCTGTCGCTCGCCGGCGTGGGTGGCTTGAAGCATTGGCAGTGGCTGTTCGTGCTCGAAGGCATCCCAGCGCTCGGTCTCGGTGTTGTTTGCCTGCGCACGCTGATCGACTCGCCGTCTAAGGCCGGCTGGCTCACTGCCGACGAGAAGGCCTGGATCGACTCCGAGCTGCGGGTCGAGCGCGCCGCCATCGAAGCTTCGGGTCATATGACGCTCGCGCAGTCGCTGACCGATGTTCGCGTCGTCGTGCTGTCATTGACATACTTGACCGGACTCATCGGCCTGAACGGCGTCTACTACTGGATGCCGCAGATCCTGAAGTCGTTCGGGCTCGACACCGTCACCGTCGGGTTCGTCAGCGCGATTCCGAACTTCGTCAGTGCCGTGGGCATGGTGCTCTGGGCGCGCAGTTCCGATCGCACCGGAAAGCGCGTCGAGCATGTCGTGGCCACGTGCCTCGTTGGTGCGGCGGCGCTCGCCGTCAGCAGCATCCTCGACGATCCGCGCCTTGTGATGGTGTGGCTCACCGTCGCACTGCTCGGCGGATTCGGGTTTCTCGCCACCTTTTGGGCCGTGCCGTCCACATTCCTGACGGGGCGCGCGGCGGCCGGCGGCTTCGGGCTGATCCTATCGATCGGCAACTCGTCCGGCTTCTTCGGCCCGTACATCGTCGGCTGGCTGAAGGAGGAGACGCACGGGTACGGCGGCTCCTTCCTGGCGTTGTCGGGGTTCCTCGTCGCAGCGGTGGCGCTCTCGCTAACGTTCGTCTGCCGGGCGCGAGCCGCAAGCGCCGTCCCGTCGGCCGAGTCGTAACCGCGGGTGCCATTGCCGCACTCGATTTCGCGCGGGCATGGCGCGAGACATGCGCGCCGCCGCGACAGCGCGCAACGACTATCCTAGTGTTTGCGGCAGATCGCGAAACAGGAGGACGTCGATGTCCGAACAACTTTCCTCGCACGATTGGCGCGAACATGGCGTTCGCGTCATCCCAGGCAATCAGCTGGATACGAATGTCCCGCAGACTCCGGGCATGAACCGCGCTGCGGCCGTCAATTATGCGCGCGTCGGCGCGGAGAAGATCTGGGCCGGCACCGTGACGATCGAACCGAGCGCGAAGACCGGCGCGCATCACCACGGCCACGTCGAAAGCGTTATCTACGTTGTACGCGGCAAGGCGCGCATGCGATGGGGCGAGCAGTTGGAATTCGTCGCCGAGGCGGGGCCGGGCGACTTCATCTACGTGCCGCCCTATGTGCCGCACCAGGAGATCAACGCGGACCCGAGCGACCCGCTCGAATGCGTGATCGTGCGCAGCGACAAGGAGCCGGTGGTCGTGAATCTCGACATCACGCCAGTTGAGCCACCCGAGTCCGTCTACTGGGTCGATCCCGGTCATCCGCCGCCTGACGGCAGCTGAGGGAGCCAAGCGGCGATAAGGTGGCCGCTTTGGCACGGGCGGGCCGCTGCTGGATCGCTCGTGCAGTGCCGTGGGTTTTCCATTTGTCCTAGCGATCGATGGGCGGGAGCATTTGCACTGCGGAGTACCGTAGAGTGTGTCGCTTCGGACGGAGCTTGCCCGCAAGGGCGCTCTTGCTTGTCCCGTGGCATACACCGGATTTATGAGCGCGTTTTCACGAGAACAACTTGATGTTCGCCTCGAAACGATCGAGGCGCGGATGGATGCGAGGGTCGCCAATATCAAGGGACAGGTCGACGCTTTTATCGCTCGCGCCGATGAGCGCGACAAGCGGCTCGCCGAGCACGAGGAGCGGCTCAATCTGATGTTCGAGGAGCGAGATAAGCGCCTCGCGGAGCGCGACAAGAGAATCGAGTACCTCGCGGAGCAAGCGACCTCGGCGGCTCAGAGCGCCTCGACGTTGAAGGCGAACCTGTGGGCGGCGACGCTGACGATCATCGTCTCGGTCGCCGGCATGGTGATGGCGGCCTACCACGCGAACGAGTCGTCCAACCTCGCGCTCATGCAGACGGTGATTTCCGCGTTTCAGCACGGTCAGCAAACGCTGCCCAGGAACTGACGAGCGGTCGCTCGCGCAGCGCCGCGGAATTTCCGTTCGTCCTAGCGATGCGCGGTAGGGACATTGACTAGCGGAAGTTGTTTAGAGTGTGTCGCTTCGAGGAGGAGGTCGCCTGCCGGCGAACTCCTCGTTGTCACGTCGGATACACTGGGTTTATGAGCGCGCTTTCACGAGAGGAACTTGATGCCCGCCTGGAAAGAATCGAGGCGCGGATGGATGCGAGAGTCGCCAATATTGAGGGACAAGTCGGGGCCTTTCTAGCCTACGCCAAGGAGCGCGACCAGCGGCTGACTGTAACGCTCGAGGAGCGGGACAAGCGGCTCGCGGAGCGCGACAAGCGAATCGAGCAGCTTGCCACGCAGGCCGCCTCGGCGGCTCAGAGCGCCTCGACGTTGAAGGCGAACCTGTGGGCGGCGACGCTGACGATCATCGTCTCGGTCGCCGGCATGGTGATGGCGGCCTACCACGCGAACGAGTCGTCCAACCTCGCGCTCATGCAGACGGTGATTTCCGCGTTTCAGCACGGCCAGCAAACCTTGCCGAAGAATTAACGAGCGGTCCCATACTCGGACGGCGCTGTGTGAAGCTGCGTCCGACAGTCCGCTTGGCGGCGCTAACGTTTTGCTACAGCCGTATTGCGCCATGAGCGATAACGCTTATGGATATGGTCCCCCCGACAGGAATCGAACCTGTATCTAGCGCTTAGGAGGCGCTTGTTCTATCCATTGAACTACGGGGAGAGGGCCGGATATGGGCGCGTTGCGCCGCTCGAATGTGCCAATGCGGCCCCGAGTATAGCAAACATGGCCGGGCGCTTACCCGCGCGATGGCGCCACGCTCGGCGTCCGCACGGAAGGGTCAAAACTCGACGACGCTGAACTCGCTTTTGCTGACATCGCAGAGCGGGCAGCGCCAGTCGTCAGGGATCTCGGCGAAACGCGTGCCCGGCGCGATGCCTTCGTCGGGAAGCCCTTCTTCTTCGTTGTAGATCCAGCCGCAAATCAGGCAAACCCAGCTCTTGTACTCGACCACATCACTCACAGCGAACACCCTTCGTTAATTCGGAAGTCTACGATAGCGCCGTCGAGTTGGATCCGCGATCGGTCCGATCGCCGCACCCAGACTCCCTCGAACACCTTCAGCCGTCCGAAAAGATCGTGGGCCCACCGGTGACCGCACAGGAGGATTTTACCGGCTGACGAGCGCAGCCCGCCATTTTACCGGAGCGCCGCCGCCGAAGCGGCATCGCGCGCGGCCGGTACAATTGCTCCTTTCGGATCTCCCAGGCAGCGCCTTTCCATGTCGCTTTACTCCATCGCCGACGCCCAGCTTGCGTTCGGACACGTCGCGCTGCTCGATCACGCGGATTTCTCGCTGGAAGCGGGCGAGCGCGTCGGGCTGATCGGCCGCAACGGCGCCGGCAAGTCGTCGCTTCTCAAGATCGTTGCCGGCCTCATGCACCCCGACGACGGGCTCGTCACGCGCCAACAGGATCTTTCGGCCGTCTATGTGCCGCAGGAGCCGGAGTTCGACCCGAACGCAACGGTCTTCGATGCGGTGGCGGCCGGGCTCGAAGCAGCCCGGGCGGCCCTGGGCGAGTACGATTCGCTCGCCCACGAGCTCGCGGGCACGCCCGAAGGGGCGGCTCATGACGCGCTGCTCGCGCGTCTGAATGCTTTGCAGTCGAAGCTCGACGTAACGAACGCCTGGAACTGGCGCACGCGCGTCGCGACGACGCTCGCGCAGTTGAATCTCGATGGTGAGGCCCGCGTCGGCGCGCTATCGGGCGGCATGCAAAAGCGCGTCGCGCTCGCGCGGGCGCTGGTCGTCGATCCCGACGTGCTGCTGCTCGACGAGCCGACCAACCATCTCGACTTCGACGGCATTCGCTGGCTCGAAGAACTACTTGTCGGAGCCCGTGGCGGGCTGTTTTTCATTACGCACGACCGCGCGTTTCTCGACCGCGTCGCGACGCGCATCGTCGAGCTCGATCGAGGACGGCTCCTCTCGTATCCGGGCAACTTCTCCGCTTATCAAACGCGTAAGGCACAGCAGCTAGAAGTCGAGCGCGTCGAGAACGAGAAGTTCGACAAGCTGCTCGCGCAGGAAGAGGTGTGGATACGAAAGGGTGTCGAGGCGCGCCGCACGCGCAGCGTCGGACGGATCGCGCGGCTGGTGCAAATGCGACGCGAACGCGCGGAGCGGCGCAACGTGCAAGGCAACGTCAGGCTGGAGGCGGGCCAGGGCGAGCGCTCGGGCAAGGTCGTCGCCGAACTCGTCGATGTGACCAAGCGCTACGGAGAGCGGACGATCGTTGACCGCTTTTCGACGACCGTAATGCGCGGCGACAAGATCGGCTTCATCGGGCCGAATGGCGCGGGTAAGACGACGCTGCTGAAGCTGATTCTCGGTGAACTCGCGCCCGACGAGGGCACAGTGCGAGTCGGTACCAATCTCCAAGTGGCTTACTTCGATCAGATGCGCGCGCAGCTCGATCCGGAAAAGAGCCTCGCCGATACGATCAGCCCTGGCAGCGATTGGATCGAGATCAACGGCACCCGCAAGCATGTGATGAGCTATCTTGGCGATTTCCTCTTTGCGCCCGAGCGTGCGCGTTCGCCGGTGAAGTCGCTGTCGGGCGGCGAGCGCAATCGCCTGCTGCTCGCGCGGCTCTTCGCGCGACCCGCGAACGTCCTCGTGCTTGACGA
>CAYPWK010000253.1:6537-8657 GCA_964414365.1 uncultured Burkholderia sp. | reverse complement strand
GTTTCGCCGGAGCAAGCCGAGCGCCGGAACTTGATCATGGTCAATCCGATCGCCGACAACATCTATCCGACCTGCCGCAACCTCGTTGCCGCGTATCAGTTGGTGCTTCCCGGAGAGACAGCACGCTCGCACCGCCATTCGCCCAATGCGCTTCGGCTGATCCTCGATGCAGGTGCCGACACGTTCACGATCGTCAACGGCGTGAAAGTGGATGTCGCGCCAGGAGACGTGGTGTTGACGCCTTCGTGGCATTGGCACGGACACAGCAACTTCGGTAACGAACCGGCTTTCTGGATCGACTTTCTCGACGTGCCGCTCGTGCAGAACCTCGAATGCATGTATTTCGAGGACCATCCTCAACGCAACGAGCCGGTGATCGCGCACGAACCGGACTCGCCGTTGCGACATAAAGGAGTGGACGTGAGCCGCGTTGCGCAAGAAAAGGGCATTGTTGATATCGCACCTGGCGGACTCAAGACCATCGGCCTGCAGGCGGTCGACATCGAACGCGGGCAGTCGCAGCGGTATGGCAAGCGGATCGACAACAACCTTTACACGGTGACGGGGGGCAGCGTGCGGATCGACGTCGAACGACTCGGCGCGGTCGAACTCGTCCGGGGCGATGTGATCGCGATCCCATGCTGGCACGCATTCACGATCGAAGGGCTCGATGACTGGTCGCAACTGATACGCGTCACCGACGAACCGGTGACGACCGCGCTCGGCTTTCATGAGTTGAAGTCCGCGTGAATCCCCAAAGCGACTTCAGTAACGTTTGAAAACACGCGACGCAAGGAGGCCGTAGTGAAATTCAGCGAAGAGCAGGAGATGCTGCGCGACATGGTCCGCAGGGTCGCGGAAGAACAGGTTCGACCGCTCGTCGCGGGGATGGAAGAGACCAAGCGCTTTCCGGAAGAACTGGTCGAAGTGTTTGGCGATCTCGGCTTGCTGCAGATGTGGGTACCGGAAGCATACGGCGGCCCCGGCGGCGATCTGACGTCGGTCTGCATCGCGAAGGAAGAGATCGGCAAGGTGTCGCTCGCCGCTTCGACGCTGTGCGCGAACAACTCGATCGGCTTGATCCTGCCGTTGCTGCATTTTGGCAGCGAAGCGCAAAAAGAGCGCTATCTGCCGCAGGCGGCGAAGGGGCGCACGATTTCAGCGGTGGCGATTACGGAGCCGGAAGCGGGCTCCGACGTGTCGGCGATTCGCACCACGGCGCGACGCGACGGCGATTCGTATGTCGTCAACGGTCAGAAAAGCTGGATCACATGGGCGGCGCAGGCGAACTATATGCTGCTGTTCGCGCGTACCGCGGAAGGTCGCGGTCACGAAGGCATCAGCGTGTTCCTGGTCGACACGAAAACGCCTGGGCTGAAAATCGGCCGCAAGGAAGTGAAGATGGGCCGGCATGGCTCGCCGACGTATCAGGTGTTCTTCGAAGACATGCGCATCGATGCCGATTGCCTGCTCGGAGAAGAGGGCAATGGCTTCAAGGCGTGCATGAAGATCCTTGATCTGAACCGGCCGTCGGTAGCTGCCTCTTCTTTGGGGCTCGCGCAGGCGGCGATGGACGAGTCGATCAGCTACGCGAAAGATCGTCGCCAGTTCGGCAAACGGATCGGCGACTTCCAGGCGATTCAGTTCAAGCTCGCCGACATGGCGATGAAGGTCGAAGCTGCGCGCACGTTGCTTTACTCGAGCACGCAGGAAATAGACGGCGGCGACAGCAGTCGCCTGACGATGCTGTCCTCGATCGTGAAGTGCTACGTGACCGACGTCGCGATGGAAGTCGCACTCGAGGCCGTTCAGGTACACGGCTCTTACGGTTACTCGACGGAGTACCCGGTTGAACGCTTCATGCGCGACGCCAAGCTCAATCAAATTCTCGAAGGCACGAACGAGATTCATCGCGTGATCATCGCGAGACAGTTGCTCGGCAAATGAACAACGCCATCAATCCAATGAAAGGACATTGACATGACTTCGACGTTACATCCCGGACTCGGCGACGCAGCGCGCAGTTTTCTGTCGCGTACGCACCAACTGCTGATAGACGGTCGCATGGTCGAATCCGATTCCGGCCGCCGTACCGACATCGTCGATCCCGGCATTGTTCG
>CAYPWK010000253.1:0-6527 GCA_964414365.1 uncultured Burkholderia sp. | reverse complement strand
CCTTCGCCCCGGAACGCTTCGCCTATCGTCTGCCCGCGCGCCGCGCTTTCGAAGGGCCGTGGAGCAAAGTCACGCCTGCGGAACGAACAAGGATGATGCTGCGTTTCGCCACCCTGATCGAAGATCATGCCGACGAACTCGCTCAGCTCGAGTGCATCAACAGCGGCAAGCCGTTGCCGTTCTGCCGCAATGGCGATGTCGTCGGCATCGCGGAAATGCTGCGCTACATGGCGGGATGGACCACCAAAATGGGCGGCGAAACGCCGAACGTTTCGTTGCCGGGAGAGTGGCACGCGTACACGCTGCGGGAGCCGGTCGGTGTAGTGGGGCAAATCATCCCCTGGAATTTTCCATTGAATATGGCGATGTGGAAGATCGCACCCGCGCTCGCCGCCGGTTGCACCATCGTCATGAAGCCTTCCGAGCAGACCCCGCTGACGGCGTTGCGTCTCGGCGAACTCGCACTCGAAGCGGGAATTCCAGCGGGCGTGCTGAACATCGTGACGGGTTTCGGCAATCCCGTTGGGGCCGCCATTGCCGCGCATTCGCAGATCGACAAAGTCGCATTCACCGGCTCGGGCGAAACGGGCCGGCGCATCGTGCAAGCAGCGAGCGGCAATTTGAAGCGCGTGTCGTTGGAGTTGGGTGGAAAGTCGCCGGTTATCGTGTTTCCCGATGCGAATCTCGAGGCCGCCGCGGCGGGCGTATGTTCATCGATCTTCTTCCACGCGGGTCAGATTTGCGCAGCCGGCTCGCGGCTCTACGTGCATGAAAGAGTGTTTGACGAGGTACTCGACGGCATCGCCAAACGCGCCAATGCGATGAAGATGGGCCACGGCATGGATGCCGGTACGCAGATGGGCCCGGTCATATCGCGGCGTCAACTGGATCGCGTCGCGAGCTATATCGACCAGGGGCAACAGGAAGGCGCGACGTTGTTCGCGGGCGGCCGCTCGAGCGGCGAACACGGCTACTTCGTTCAGCCAACGATTCTCACCGGCGTGAAGCCCGGCATGCGCGTGCATGATGAAGAAATATTCGGGCCGGTGCTCTGCGCAATGTCCTTCAACGACGACGACCTCGACGGCATCGCCGCAGCCGCCAACGCCACGACATACGGGTTGGCCGCCAGCATCTGGACCAAGGACATCGGTCGCGCGCACAAGACGGCGCGCCGGATGCAGGCCGGAATCGTCAACGTGAACGCACTGTCGTCACCGGACGCGACGCTCCCTTACGGCGGTTACAAGCAATCGGGCTGGGGCCGCGAACGCGGCTACGACGCGATCAAGTTGTACACCGAGGTCAAGGCCGTAGCGATCAACCTGAACAACTGAAGCGGCGCTCGATTCAGACCGGCGCATAGGAGAACAGCATGACAGGCACCATCGACTATCTGGCGAAGGACGGGCGGGCGTATATCACCATCAATCGTCCAGAGAAGAAGAACGCGATGACGAGCGCAATGCTCGATCAGCTGATGACGGGCTACGACCGGGCCGAAGCCGACGACGACGTTCGCGTTGTCGTCCTGCAAGGTGCGGGCGACGACTTCACGACCGGCCACGACCTCGCCGAAGTCGGAACCGAGTACGGCGCTATCACTTATGACGACAAAGGCCGTCCACGCAAGCCGAGCCAGCGCGCACGGCTGCTGCATGACAAGCGCTATATCGAACGTTTCGAGCGCATCTTCAAGTTTCTAAAGCCGACGCTTTCGTTGGTCAAGGGCTATTGTCTGGGCGGCGGCTTGTACTTGGCGGAAGCCTCGGACCTCGTGATCGCGGCGGATACCGCGAAGATGGGCCATCCGGAACAGAAGCTTGGTTTGTCCGGCGCTGCGTATTTCGCGGCATGGGAAATGATGACGCTCGGTCCGCGCAAGGCGCGCGAACTGTTGCTGATGGCAGACGTTTGGGACGCCCAGACTTGTCTCGCGAATGGCTTCGTCAATAAAGTGGTGCCGGTCGCGTCGCTTGCCGAAGCGGGCGAGGAGTGGGCGGAGCGGATCGTGCGTCTTCCGCGCGACGGCATTGTGATGGGCAAGGCCGCGACCAATTTAGCAATGAACGCGCTCGGTATCGACGCACAGTTTTCGTATGGCCACGTGTTGCACTCGTTGGCGACGAATGTCCGCTATGAGGCGGACGAATATAACTTCATGAAGCAGCGCCGCGATAAAGGCGTGCGAGCATCGAATCACGAGCGCGAAGCGTTTTACGTCGCCAAGGAAAAAGCATGAACACCGCGCTCAAAGGACTGAAGGTCCTCGACTTCACGCAAATGATGACGGGACCGTTCGCCACCATGATGCTTGGCGATTCGGGCGCCGACGTGATCAAGGTCGAACAGCCGGATGGCGATCCGTTCCGGCGCTCGGGCGAAACGACGCTCAACGGCGACGGCGCCTTCTTTCTCGGCGTAAATCGCAATAAGCGCGGGATCGTGCTCGATCTGAAGAGCGAAGAAGGGCGCTCCGCGGCCATCGCGCTCGCCGCGGAAGCGGACGTTCTCGTTGAAAACTTCCGGCCCGGCCTGACGGACAAGGCGGGGCTCGGATACGACGCGCTGCGCAAACTGAATCCGCGTCTGGTGTATTGCTCGATCTCGGGATTTGGCCGAAATGGGCCTGACCGGAACCGACCCGCGCTGGATATGGTGATTCAGGCAGTATCCGGCGTCATGCAGGTGACCGGTACCGAGGAGTCGGGGCCATTGAAAACGGGCTTCCCATTCTCTGATCTGATCACGGCCTTGCTCGCGAACATCGGCATTCTGACCGCGTTGCAGGCGCGAGAAAGAACCGGCGAAGGGCAGCGAGTGGACCTATCGATGCTCGACGCGAGCATTTTCAGCCAGGTGCCGCGCGATGTTTACTTCGACATCACGGGCAAGACCCCATGCCGAATGGGAAACCAGCATTGGGACATAGTGCCGAACAACACGTACGCGACCGCCGACGGCCGCGACATCATGATCATTACGATCAACGACAAGTTCTGGCACGTGCTCTGTGACGCATTGGACGCGAGCGAACTTAAAACCGACCCGCGTTTCGCAACCAAGGCTGCGCGTCTTGAGAATCGCGCTGCGGTGGACGCAAAACTCGCAGAGATATTTGCCACTCGCAACCTTGCGCAATGGGAAAGCGTCCTGTCTGCCGCGGGCGCGATCTATGGTTCCGTGCGCACATGGCCGGAGGTGTTCAGCGATCCGCATGTGGTCGATACCCTACTGAAGACAGTGCGGCATCCCAAAGGTGGCGAGTTCAAAGTCATCAACAATCCGTTGCAATTCTCCGGCACGCCGACGCAGATTCGATGCGCGCCGCCATTGCTCGGGCAGCACAACGAAGAAGTGCTCAGGCGCGGCGTGAGCGGATGGCCGTCGATCGACGCCTAGCAACAGCACACAACAACACCTACAAGTGCGAGTAAGGAGACAAGGCTGATGGAACGGACCTGCATCATCGTCGGCGCGAGCCACGCGGCGGCGCAACTTGCGCCGAGCCTGCGGCAGGAAGGCTGGGAGGGGCGAATTGTCGTAATCGGCGACGAATCGAGTTTGCCCTATCACCGGCCGCCGCTGTCAAAGGCGTATCTATTGGGCAACAAGCAGCCGGACGAACTGCTGATTCGAGCCGCCGACGTCTACGCACGCTTCAATATCGAATTTCGTCTTGGCGAACGCGTCGATTCGATAAATCGTGACGAGAGGACCATCGCGCTGCGAAGCGGCGAGAGGCTGGCGTACGACAAGCTTGCATTATGCACCGGTACGCGCGTGCGCACCGTGACGCTGCCGGGGGCGATGTTGCCCGGCGTTCATTACCTGCGCAATATCGGCGATATCGACCGCATCCGGGCGGACGTGCGCGCGGGAGGTCGTGCTGTCATCGTCGGCGGCGGCTATATCGGGCTCGAAACGGCGGCCGTGCTGACGAAGCTCGGCATGCACACGACGGTCCTCGAAATGGCGCCGCGCGTATTGGCCCGCGTAACGGCTCCGCAGGTGTCCGGCTTCTTCGAGCGGGTGCATCGTGAAGAAGGCGTGAACATTCAGACCGGCATCGCCGTGCGTGGCTTCGAGGGCACATCGCGCGTCGGGAAAGTCATCTGTGCGGACGGCACTTGCTTCGATGCCGATCTCGTGATCATCGGCGTCGGTGTGACGCCGAACGTGGAACTCGCCGAGCAGGCGAATCTCGCTACGGACAACGGCATCCTCGTCGATGCCTGCGGCCGAACCGCGGACCCTAACATTGTCGCGGCCGGCGACTGCACGATGCATCCGTCGCCTTTCTACGGCTTCATCCGGCTCGAATCCGTGCCCAACGCCACCGAACAGGCAAAGAGCGCGGCGGCCGCGGTGTGCGGCAAAGAGAAGCCCTATTGCGCCTTGCCATGGTTCTGGTCGGATCAATACGACCTCAAATTGCAGATCGCCGGGCTCAATCAGGGCTACGACCAAGTGGTGATGCGGGGCGATCCTGACAATAGCCGCAGCTTCTGTGCGTTCTATCTGAAAAGCAGCCGGCTCATTGCGGCCGATTGTGTGAACCGTCCGCAGGAATTCCTGTTCAGCAAGAAGCTGATTGCGGAACCGATCGAAGTCAGTGCGGCACAACTGGCCGATGAGACCCTGCCGCTCAAATCGCTGATTGACGTTGTAAAAGTTGCGAATTAGTTGACGCTTAGCTTTGGAAAGAGGTGTGCCATGCCAGTCATTAAATATGTGCAGTCCAATGGTCGAATTATCGAAGCGGACGTGCCGCTTGGCAGTTCCGTGATGCAGGGCGCCGTGGACCACATGGTCGAAGGTCTTGCCGCCGAATGCGGTGGAGCTTGCAGCTGCGCCACCTGCGAGGTCCATGTGGATCAAGCATGGATGGAAGTGGTCGGCGAAGCCTGCGACATCGAGAAGGACATGCTGGCCGCGTCCAGCGCATTGCGCAGCAACAGCCGCCTGAGTTGCCAGATCGAGGTCACGCCCGAACTCGATGGACTGGTGGTCGCAATTCCAGCTTGAGCGGCCCCCCATGACGCTGACAGTCGGCGGCTTGCTCGAATTGCTGCATCTCAGGCGGGAGTCCGGTACACGCTTCACCGGCTGGTCACCGCTTGACGGCGCGCGGCGCATCTACGGCGGCCAGATGCTGGCCCAGTCGATCATGGCGATGGGGCGAACCGTGCGCGAGCCGCATCGATTGCATTCGATGCAGGGTTATTTCCTGCAACCGGGCGATGTGACAAAGCCGATTACGTTCGATGTGCGACTCGTCCGCGAGGGCCGGAATTTCAGCACGCGGCTTTTGCTCGCCTCGCAGGACGATCAACCGATCTTCAGTGGTGGGGCATCGTTTCAGGCGCCAGAGGGCGAATATCATCGCTTCGATGCGATCCCCGACGTCGCGCCACCCGAGCAGATGCAATCCGAAGACGCGTTCTACGCGGATCAGCTTCATCTGCTGGAAAACTGCCGATCGCATGTCCCGCTGATCATGCGACTTTTCGAGCGACGCAGCGAGCAATGGCGCGCATGGTTGGACCCTGGTCCCTTGCCGCCTGTGAACGGTATCTGGTGCCGACTGAGGGAGCCGTGCGGCGATGATCAGCTGCTATGTCAGGCGTTGCTTGCGTACGTTTGCGATCTCGATTTGATGAACACGGCCATGCGGCCCCGGGGCCGCGGCTCTCTCGACAGAACGATGCAGGCGGCCAGCCTCGATCACGCGATGTGGTTTCATGCGCCTATTCGGCCTGATCGCTGGTTCTACTATGACATCGAGGGGCCATGCGCTACGAATAATCGCGGCTTGGGACGCGGGGCGCTCTATCAGGACGGCCGTCTCGTTAGCACCGCGATGCAAGAAGGGCTATTGCGCGAAAGACTTGGTCGACGCGCATCACCAAAGGGATAAGGTGTATGGGCCGATGGGACGATAAATTCGAGCGCGCCCAACGCAAGTGGGCGCGTTGGAAAATGCAGGAATATGCGCAGGCCGATCGGGTGATTGGCCGGATCATCGAGGACAAGGCGCGTCGGCAGCCGTATCGGGAGGTATTTCAGTTTCGCGATCGGGCGATCACGTACGAACAATTGAACCTACTGGTCAATCGTGTCGCAAACGGCTTCATCGCGCTCGACATCCGTGCCGAAGACAAGGTCGCACTGATGCTATCGAACCGCGCGGAATTTCTGCTCGCGTGGTTTGCGCTGAACAAAATCGGCGCCGTTTGCGTGCCGATCAATATTGCGCTCAAGGGCGCGGGGCTCGCCTATCAGATCAATCAGGCCGATTGCATCGCAATCGTTGTCGAGGACGGCTTCGTCGCGGCGCTAGGCGCGATCGCCGATCAGTTGCCCAAGCTGCGTCATTCGATCGTCGTCGGAGATAGTCACGCGGTGAGACTGGATGCATGGCGCGGCCTCGAGAGCATGCATTTCGACGATCTGCTCGCCCGCCCCGAAACCACGCCCGAGATCGTGGTCGACTTCAGAAGCCTCGCCACGATTTCGTACACGTC
>CAYPWK010000252.1:0-8668 GCA_964414365.1 uncultured Burkholderia sp. | reverse complement strand
AAAGCTCTCTGCTAATATTCTCTGCATCCTTATCTCTTCCGCTTTTTGCGCAACGCGTGGAACAAATTCCTTTATGGGCGCAGATCGGCGCTGTCGTCGTTCTGCTCTTCTGCTCCGGCTTTTTCTCGATCTCCGAAACAGCCATGATGGCGCTGAACCGCCATCGCCTGAAACACCTGGCCAATCAGGGCGCGCTCGGCGCCAAAACGACGCAAGGCCTGCTCGCGCGCACCGATCAGTTGCTGGGGGTGATCCTGATCGGCAACAACCTGCTCAATACGATCATCCCCGTGCTGACAACCTCGATCGCCCTGCGCACGTTCGGCAATGACAACATTGTGCTTTCCGTCGCCACGGGCATCGTCGCGTTTCTCATCATCGTATTCGCCGAGATCACGCCGAAGATCGTCGGCGCCACCTACCCGGACAAAATCGCGCTGCCCGCCAGCTTCATCATTGCGCCGCTCATGCGCGTGCTGAAGCCCGTCATCTGGTTCGTCAATCTGTTTTCGAACGCGATTCTCCTCGCGCTTCATATCAACCCGAGGGGAGGCCGCGAGCAGCGTCTTTCCACCGACGAGCTGCGCACCATCGTGCTCGAATCGGCCAGCTATATGCCGACAAAGCACCGCAGCATTCTCCTCAATCTGTTCGACCTCGAGGACATTACCGTCGACGACGTGATGATCCCGCGCCGACGGATCGAGGCGCTCGATTTCGACGCGCCGTTCGACGAGATCCTTCATCAGCTCGAGACCTGCTATCACAACAAGCTCATCGTCTATCAAGGCGATATCGATCGTGTGCTCGGCGTCCTGCACGTGCGCAAGACGCTCGCGGCGCTCCACAAGCAGGAGCTGGAGCGCGAATCGCTGCGCGAGCTCCTAGCCGAGCCTTACTTCGTGCCCTCGGGCACACCCGTTTTCCAGCAGCTCCAATACTTCCAGGAATCGCGGCACCGCACGGCGCTCGTCGTCAACGAGTACGGAGAGCTGCAAGGTCTCGTCACGCCCGAGGACATCCTCGAAGAGCTGATCGGCGAGTTCACGACGTCGATCCCTCGCGGCGTCGGATCGCGGCGCGGCTGGAATGAAGAAGGGGAATGCATCGTCGCGGGCAGCATGCCGCTGCGCGAACTCAATCGCTGGCTCCAACTGAGTTTGCCGACCGATGGCCCGAAGACGCTGAACGGCCTCATTCTCGAAACGCTCGAGGAAATCCCCGAAGGCGACGTCTGCGTCCAGATCGGCGAAGTGCAGATCGAGGTCCTGCAAAGCGACGATCAAGCGATCCGGACCGTCAAGATATTCAAGCCGAAGGCACACGCCATGGCGAAGGCGGCCGGGCTCAGCTGAGCGCCCGCCCCAGGAGGGCGATGGCCATTCGGCCGACTACTCGGCCGCCGCCGAGCACGCGATGATGGCTGCATCGCGTTTCAACGGCGGCGGATGCCGGCATTCGATGTCTTCTTCACTCCCCTCATCTTCGATCACGGGTACGGTGCCGCAGCCGTTTGCAACGGACGACGCACCGGCGGTGCGGCTCCTGGCCGAGACGCTCGCGCGGGCCTCCGAGCTCGGCGCGTCCGATATCCATGTCGAGCCCGGCGATCAGAGCTGGCGCATTCGCCTGCGCATCGACGGCGCACTGCACGAGGCGCCCCGGCCGCCCGCGCATCTGCGCGACGCCTTCGTGACGCGCGTCAAAGTACTGGCCCGCCTCGACATCGCCGAACGCCGCGTGCCGCAAGACGGCCGGCTGCGGCTCGCCTCGGCCACTGGCAAAGTAGAAGATTACAGGGTGAGCTCGTTGCCCACCCTTTTCGGCGAAAAACTCGTGCTGCGCCGGCTCGAGACGCTGCCGGACGATCTTTCCCTCAACGCGCTCGGCTTCGACGCGCAACAGTGTGCAGTCGTCGACGCCGCAATCCGTGCGCCGCACGGCCTCATTCTCGTGACGGGGCCCACGGGCAGCGGCAAATCGCTCTCGCTTCACTGCTTCATGCGCATGCTCAACGCCGAGTCGCGCAACATCTGTGCGGTCGAAGATCCCGCCGAGATCCAGCTGGCGGGCATCAATCAGGTCAACGTGCGCGAGAAGGCCGGACTGACGTTCGCAGCGGCTTTACGCGCGTTTCTACGGCAAGACCCCGATGTGATCATGGTCGGCGAAATCCGTGACGGCGAAACAGCCGATGTCGCGTTCAAGGCCGCACAAACAGGTCACCTCGTTCTTTCTACGCTGCATACGAACGACGCGCCAGGCGCCATTGCGCGACTTCTCGACATCGGTGTCGCGCCATATAACCTGGCGGCGGCGCTGATGCTGGTCACCGCGCAGCGCCTCGTACGGCGCCTCTGCCCTGGCTGCAAAAAGCCTGTAGAAGCCACGACCCCGTCGTTGCTCGCCGCCGGATTCGAGCAAGAAGAAATCGGCGGGTGGACGCCTTACGTCGCGAGCGGCTGCGAGCGCTGCCACGGCATGGGGTATAGAGGGCGCGTCGGCATTCACCAGGTCATGACTGTATCGGCCGCGATGCGCGAACTCATCGTCGCACGCGCGACCGGCGAGGCCATCTGGCGCCAGGCCCGCGCCGAGGGAACGGCAACGCTTCGACGTGCGGCACTCGCCCGCGTGCATGACGGCACGACGAGCCTGAGCGAAGCGGTCGCGGCGACGGAGGCGGAACGGTGACCGCCGCGCACGAGTCGCAAGGCAGCTATGCATCCGTCGCCGAACGGCGCTTTGCGTGGCAAGGCATCGAGCTCGATGGCCGCCGCCGCCGCGGCATGATCGTGGCGGTCAATGCAACCGCGGCACGAGCCGAGCTGCGGCGGCGCCATCTTGTGGTGCTCGCGCTCGTCGAGCGCGGTCACGCCGCGCGGCCGAGCGCAAGCCGGCGTCAAGTCACCGACTTCACGCGGCAGTTGGCGAGCCTGCTCAAGGCCGGCGTGCCGCTCGCGCAAGCGCTCGAGCTGATCGGCCATTCATCGCCGACAACGGGCATGTCCCGGATCGCCGACGCGCTCGCACGCAGCATTATGGAGGGAACGCGGTTTGCGGCGGCGCTCGCTTCCTTCCCGGTCCAGTTCGACGCGCTCTACCGGCAGCTCGTCGCAGTCGGCGAGGCGTCGGGCTCGCTAGCTGCGGTGCTTGTGCGCGTCGCCGATGAGCGTGAGCGCGCCGCGGCCTTGCGCGCCAAGACGCGCGCTGCGCTCGCCTATCCCGTCGCCGTATTACTTTTCGCCTTCGCAATCACCGCGGCTTTGCTCGTCTGGGTAGTCCCGACGTTCCGGCAAGTCTTCGACGGCTTCGGCGCTGCGCTGCCCGCGCCAACGCGGGTCGTCGTCGCGCTTTCGGAGGCGCTCGCCGATTTGGGGGGAGCAATTTCCGCAGTGATAGCCGCGTTGTATTTGATCGCGGCACGCATCGTCCGACGCTCGCAGCGCGTGCGCCTCACATTGCACCGTATCGCCTTGGCCACTCCGGTTGTGGGACCGCTTTGCACTTCCCTTGCAATCGCCCGGTTTTGCCGCGCGCTCGGCACGCTGCTCGCGGCCGGCACGCCGCTCGCGGAGGCGCTGAGCGCGCTCCCGCAAGCGACAGGCAATGCACAATTCGATCGCGCGGGCGTTGAAATTGCGGCCCGCATTGCCCACGGGGAACGGCTGGCTGCCGCGATGCAGGCTTTTGGCTGCTTCCCGCGCACCATTGTCGAAACGGTCGCGATCGCCGAAGAATCGGGGGCGCTCGACGCCATGCTTCTCGACATCGCCTCGCTCGCTGAGCGAGAAGCGCAGCAAATGCTCGCGCTGCTCACGGCACTCGCGGAGCCAGTCGTCGTCATCGTGCTTAGCACGTTCGTGGGCGGCCTCGTCGTCGCGCTTTACCTACCTGTCATCGAGCTCGGCAACGTGGTGTAGCATCCAGGCCATTCGACCCTCTCTTGCACCATCGCCACTCGTGTACACCCTGTTCTTCAGCGACCCATTCTCGCGAACCACCTTGAGCTTCGGCGCAGCCTTTGCCGTATTGCCGGCCGGGTGGCAATACGCTTTTGCGGTCGCGTTCGGGCTCGTGATCGGCAGCTTTCTAAACGTCGTGGCATACCGGGTGCCCCTGATGCTGGAGCGAGCCTGGCGCCTGGAAGTCAGCGAGGCGACGGGTGAACCTGTTCAAGAGGACGGTCTGCCGGTCCGCTACAACCTTTGGGTGCCGCGCAGCGCCTGCCCGAATTGCGGGCATGTCCTGCGCGCCTGGGAGAACGTCCCGCTCTTGAGCTACCTGTTGCTGCGCGGGCGCTGTTCGGCGTGCAGTGCGCCGATCGGCATCCGTTATCCGGCCGTCGAGCTCGCGAGCGGTCTATTTGCAGCGCTCGCGCTCTTCAGGTTCGGGCCGTCCGGCACCGCGCTCGCGGCTTTCGGACTCTGCGCGACGCTGCTTGCGATGAGTGCGATCGATATCGAAACGCGCCTGCTGCCCGACTCGCTGACGCTGCCACTGCTTTGGGCCGGTCTCATCGTGAACTTCGCCGATACATTTGCGAGCTTGCGGGAAGCCGTCGCCGGTGCCATCGTGGGTTATTTGTTCCTCTGGAGCGTCTATTGGCTTTTCAGGTTCGTCCGCGGCATCGAAGGAATGGGGTACGGAGACTTTAAGCTGCTTGCCGCGCTCGGTGCATGGCTTGGCTGGGCTGCGTTGCCCCAGGTGGTTCTGATCTCGGCCGTGACGGGCGCGCTCGTCGGCCTCGCCGCGACCGGGCTCGGCAGGATGCGCTTCGAGGAGCCTCTGCCGTTCGGCCCTTTTTTGGCAGCGGGTGGCGCCGCGACGCTCTTGTGGGGTACGCCGCTCTTTCATTTGCTCGGAGGCTAAATTGGCATTGCCGCGCCGCTCACCCTCTTTGGCTCCCCCGCAGGCCGCCTTGAGCGTGCGCGAAGGCGGTCCCGTGCGCGCCGATCGTTTCATCGTTGGGCTAACGGGCGGAATCGGCAGCGGTAAAACATTCGTCGCCGACCTTTTCGCCGTGCATGGCGTCGCGATCGTCGATACGGATGCAATTGCCCACCGCATCACCGCGCCGTATGGGGCCGCGATGCCGGGTATCGCCAGCGAGTTCGGCGAAGCGTTCGTCGCACCCGACGGTTCGCTCGACCGTGCGAAGATGCGCTCGCTGGTCTTCGCCGACGATCAAGCGAAAGCACGCCTCGAGGCCATTACGCACCCGCTTATTCGCGAGGAGACGCTGCGCGAGACGATCGCTGCAAGCGGTCCTTACGTGTTGACGGTCGTGCCGCTCCTCGTCGAATCCGGTGCATGGAAATCTCGCTTCGATCGGGTTCTCGTCGTCGACTGCAGCGTCGAGACGCAAATCGCCCGCGTCATGCGCCGCAACGGGTTCACACGCAACCAGGTGCAGGCGATCATCGCCCGCCAGGCCACGCGCGAAGCACGGCTCGCCGCGGCGGACGACGTGCTTGTCAACGAAGATCGCCCCCCGGAAGTGCTCGCCGATGAGGTGCGGCAACTGCACGAAAGCTACTTGAAGTTGGCAAAAAGCACACGCCGCGGGCACCCCGCCCCCTGAAAGGCGCTCGATTCCGCGATTGCGACGGTCAATGCTCGGCATTAGAATGTCCTGCAATCCATCACCCATGACGCCAGAGGCGAGCGCGCTTGATCCTTTACGAGTATCCGTTCAACGAGCGAATTCGCACGCTGCTGCGTCTCGAAGACTTATTCGAGCGCTTCACGTTTTTCTTGAGCCAAGACGACGCGAGAGAGCACCACGTCGCGCTTACAACGCTGTTCGAAATTGCCGAAGTTACGGGGCGAGCGGATCTGAAGTCGGATCTGATGAAGGAGCTCGAGCGCCAACGCCAGACTCTGGCGCCGTTTCGCGGCAACCCCGGCATCGAACAGAACGCGCTGGAAACGGTGCTTGCCGAGATCGAGCAGACGCTGAACGGTCTGGCGCAGATGCAGGGCAAGACGGGTCAGCACCTGACCGATAATGAGTGGCTCTCGAGCATCCGCAGCCGCGCCATCATTCCTGGCGGCACCTGCAAGTTCGACCTGCCGTCGTACTACGCGTGGCAGCAGACACACCCCGATCAACGCCGGCAGGACATCGCCAAGTGGATCATGCCGCTTTTGCCGCTGCGCGACGCCGCAATGATCGTGCTGCGCCTCGCCCGCGAATCGGGGCAGGCATCGAAGGTGATGGCAATGCAGGGCAGCTATCAACAGATGCTGTCCGGTCGCACATATCAATTGATGCAGGTTCGGGTTTCACCCGAATTGCGCGTGATACCCGAAGCGAGCGCCAATAAATACATGCTCTGGGTCCGCTTCACCGTGCAGGACGGCGACATGCGTCCGCGGGCTGTCGACGTCGACGTACCATTCCATCTGACGCTTTGCAGCCTTTGACGTGCGCGGGCCGTCGGCCCCGCCGATCGCGGTGCGGCCCGGCATAGCTCGACCGAACCCGTTTTCGACGATTGCCTGAGTGATGATCACTGTTGTCAAATGCCCGACCTGCGGTAGGGAAGTCCGTTGGGCGCCCGAAAACCGCTTCCGCCCGTTTTGCTCGGAACGATGCAAGCAAATCGATCTCGGCGCGTGGGCAGCCGAGAAGTACAGGATTGGCAGCGCGGACGACGACGAAGCGACGTCGCCCGACGATGCGCCGGGCGGCGACGATCGGAAGAATTGAAGGCCGAGCGACGGCAAGCCTGCCCCAGGGGCGATTTGAAGTAATCTCAGTCCGCCGCCAGTAGCTCGAGCACCGGTATCGCCGCTGGCAGCAGTGGCGAGACGGTGACGGGCAATCCTTGCCAGCTGAATGCCTGGCCCTCGCGGCCATGCGGCTCGCCGCGCCAGCGCGTGACCTTGCAGAAGAAGAGCCGCACATAGGCGTGCGGGTAATCGTGCTCGAGCGTGTGCCAAAGCCGGCATTCCTCGACGACGATACCGAGTTCCTCGTGGAGTTCACGCGCTAACGCGGCTTCAACGGTCTCGCCGGCTTCGAGCTTGCCGCCAGGGAACTCCCAATACCCCTCATACGGCTTACCGGCCGGACGCTGCGCGAGCAGGTAGCGCCCCCCCGGCTGCACGAGCACGCCGACGGCTACTTCAGTCACCGGCCGTGAGTGCTTTGCACCCGCCATCTGGTCCATTATTTCTTTCCCGACCAGTCGCGCGCGAACTGCCACGCAACGCGTCCCGAACGCGAGCCGCGTTCGAGCGCCCAGACGAGCGCGTCGCCGCGAGCCGCTTCGACTTCTGCATCGTCGCAACCGAAGTGGCGGAGCCAGTGGCCCACGATCGTCAGGTAGTCGTCCTGCTTGAACGGATAGAAGCTGACCCAGAGGCCAAAACGTTCGGACAACGAAATTTTTTCCTCGACGACTTCGCCTGGGTGAATCTCACCATCCGCCGTGTGCTTGTACGTCTCGTTCTCGCTCATGTACTCGGGCAGCAGATGCCGGCGATTCGACGTCGCGTAGATGAGCATGTTGTCCGACTGTGCCGAAACCGATCCATCGAGCGCCACCTTCAGCGCCTTGTAGCCCGATTCGCCCTCCTCGAAGGAAAGGTCGTCGCAAAAGATGATGAATCGCTCGGGGCGCGCCGCGATGAGTTCGGTGATATCGCCGAGGTCGTGCAAGTCGTCTTTGTCGACCTCGATGAGACGCAGGCCGTCTGCCGCATACGCATTCAGGCAGGCCTTGATCAGCGACGACTTGCCAGTGCCGCGCGCACCCGTCAGCAGCACGTTGTTCGCGGGCCGCCGGGCCACGAACTGCCGCGTGTTCTGCTCGATCAGCGCCTTTTGCCGATCGATATTCTGCAAATCGCCAAGCGTGATCGGCGAAATCGTCGGCACCGGTTGCAGATAACCGCGCCCTTGGCGCTTCCGCCAGCGAAAGGCCACCGCAGCCGACCAGTCGACCTCGGGCGCGGCCGGCGGCACCATCGCCTCCAGGCGGCCGAGCAAGGCCTCCGCGCGAGCGAGAAACTGTTCGAGTTTGTCCATGAGAAAAAGCGCCGGCCGCGCGGCGCGGGAAGAACCCGCGCCTGCGCCTTTCGGCGTCAAGAGCGGTAGTCGGCGTTGATGCTCACATATTCATGCGACAGGTCGCATGTCCAGATTGTCGCGTCGGCCGTTCCGCGGCCCAGCATCACACGGATCGCGATCTCGCTTTGTTTCATGACGCGCTGGCCGTCCTCCTCGCGATAGTCCGGATGGCGGCCGCCCGCCGTCGCAACGTGGACGTCGTCGAGGTAGAGATCGATCTTCGCGACATCGAGATCGGCCACGCCGGCATAGCCGATCGCCGCAAGGATTCGCCCGAGATTCGGATCCGACGCATAGAACGCCGTCTTCACGAGCGGCGAGTGACCGATCGCATAAGCGATCTGGCGGCACTCAGCGACGCTCGTTCCACCCTCGACGCGCACGGTGATGAACTTGGTCGCCCCTTCCCCGTCGCGCACGATCAATTGCGCGAGCGTTTGCGCGACCTCGACGACGGCCTTGCGCAGTTCGGCATAAGCGGGCGCCGTCGTCGAAGTGATCGGCGGCAGGCTCGATTTGCCCGACGCGATCAAGATGAACGAGTCGTTCGTCGACGTATCGCCGTCGATCGTGATGCAGTTGAACGAG
>CAYPWK010000251.1:0-8679 GCA_964414365.1 uncultured Burkholderia sp. | reverse complement strand
TAGACGATCGCGGCTTGATGCTCGTCTTCGTTCGATGCGCTCGCGAGCGCGGACTCGGGATCGACGAGGCCGTTCTTCCAAAGCGAGATGATCGACTGGACTTTGCGGATGAAACCCTTGTCGGTCGTGCCGACTTGCTCCTGGATCATCGCGAAGCAGTCGTCGGAATCCATGATGGAAAATTGCGGCTTGAGACCGAGATGTTCGGCTTCCTGTCGCAGAATCTGCACGCCGAGCGAGTGAAAGGTGCAGACCGTCAGCTGGTTGACGGGTACCTTACGCCCCTCCTTACCGGGCGCCGTGAGTGTCTTGCCTTCGAGCAGCTTGCCGACGCGCTCGCGCATTTCGGCCGCGGCCTTGTTCGTGAAGGTCACGGCGGCAATATGGCGCGGCTCGAAGCCCTTCTGCTCGATGAGATAAGCGATTTTCTGCGTGATGACACGCGTCTTGCCACTGCCGGCGCCGGCAAGCACGAGACACGGGCCGTCGAAATAGCGGACCGCCTCGCTTTGGGCGGCATTCAATCCTGCGGACATCTTCTTGGTGGAGTTGGCGAGCGCGCGGGGTTCACGCTGACTCGGGCCACATGCAAAGCTGAGGGCGAGTGCGCGATGTTAACACGAACGAAAGCCCAAACCTGCCGCGAACGAAAGCCAGCCGCAGACCTCCCCGGTGCTCTCCCGCCGGCCGTGCCACAATTCCCATTCTTTCGCGCGCCTTGCCGCTCCGCTTGCAATGCGCCAGTCATTTCAAAGCTCAAGGGATGCAAACCAATGACTTCATCGTTGAAAATTGGCTTGATGGGCTACGGTTTCGCCGGCGCCACGTTCCATGCACCCGTCATCGAGCATTGCGGCGGCGCTGCGGACGCTTCGCATGAACCCTTGGCACGCGTCGCCGCGATCGCGACAAGCAAGCCCGAGCATGCACTCGCCGACTATCCGAAAGCGAAGACCGTCGCCGATCTCGATGCACTGCTAGCGATCGAGGAGATCGAGTGCATCGTCATCGCCACGCCGAACGATACGCACTTCGACATGGCGGCGAAGACGCTCGAGGCCGGCAAGCATGTCGTCGTCGACAAGCCCGTCACGCTGAGCGCAACCGACGCCGCGACGCTTGCCCGACTCGCGCGCGAGCGCGGTCTCGTCTTCGCGCCTTTTCACAATCGGCGCTGGGACGGCGATTTCCTCACTGTGCGCGAACTGATCGAGAACAACACGCTCGGCCGCGTGGTGCACTTCGAGTCGCATTTCGATCGTTTTCGCCCGCAGATCCGCCAGCGCTGGCGCGAAGAAGCGTCGCGCGGCGGCGGCCTGCTCTTTGATCTCGGGCCGCATCTGATCGATCAGGCGCTCGTGCTATTCGGCGCGCCCGAGACGGTCTACGCGACGGTGAAATCGCACCGCGATCACGCGACGGCCCCCGACTACGTCCATCTGCTGCTCGGCTATGCCGACAAGGAGGTCGTGCTGCATGCAAGCGCACTCTCGGCCATCGAGCCGCCGCGCTTCGCGATTCACGGCACGCTGGGCAGTTACGTCAAAACGGGCCTCGATACGCAAGAGGACCAGTTGAAGGCTGGCCTTCGCCCCGGCGATGCGGGCTTCGGCGGCGGCAATGCGGCCGGCACCCTGCGGGTCGTCTCGGGCGATCGCGAAGTCGAGCACCCCTTGCCCACGAAAGATGGCGTCTATGTCGACTTCTACCGCGCGCTCGTTTCCTCGATCCGGCGCGGCGAGCCGTTCCCGGTCACGCCGCAAGATGCCGTCGACGTCATGACGATCATCGAGCTCGCCGATCGCAGCGCGCGAGAAGGCAGGCGGCTGCCGTTCGCTCGCGAGGTGGCCTGAGCGCCGCATGCGGACGAAGGTGTAGCCCGCTCACCGAAAAAAGAGTTCGTTACAAATCTTTCGTCGCCCGGATGTCATCGCGCCGGGGGCGTCAGCCGTTTCTGCGTTGTGCCCGACACGGGGATGTGGCACCGCGACCGCGCCGCCCACGGGCATCGCAAAGCAACGAACGACAACGCAAGAAAGGAGAACGGAAATGCCACATACGATCCGAGCGCTCGCGTGCGCCGCATTGATTTCGTCGCTTGCGGCCTGCGTCGTCGCGCCGCCGCAGCAGCGAGTGAGTGCACCGCCTCCTGCGCGGCCGAACCCGCGCGAAGCCGCCCTGCTGCGTTTCGACCAAATCAACGATCGGATCGATAACCTGAGCCGGCGCATCGACTGGCACGTCAACCAGGGCTACTACGCGCCGCCGCAGGGCGGTGCGTTCCATCATCGTCTCGATGTCATTCGTCAGGAAGCGCGCGACATGGCGAGCCAGCACGGCGGCGGATTGTCCGGCGACGAGCAGCACGTGTTGAATCAGGAGCTCGACGGCGCCGCGCGGGTGATCGGCGAATAACCGTGTCGATTCCGCCTCCCTTCGTTCGTCGTAAGCACGGGGCCAACGCGGGATCGGTCGTGCCGCTGCACGCGCCTTCGGTTGTGCCCCGTTTACCGTCACTCCGAAGGAGGCATGTCCATGAGCTATCCGGAAGCGTCCGCGCAGGGCCTGAAACCGGCCGAACTGCTTGCGCAGTCGAAACTTCGTTTTCCTAACGAAAGTGCGGAGTACCGCAAGGCGCGCAACGCCCTGCTCGCGGAGGAAATCGAGCTGCGCCGGCACATTGAGCGTGTCGCCGCGCAGCGTCGTGCGTTGCCGCTGGGCGGCATCGTGCCGCAAGATTACCGATTTGAAAGCGAACGCGGCCCCACGACGCTCTCGCAGATGTTCGGCAGGCACGACACGCTCGTCACCTACAACTGGATGTTCGGCCCTAAGCGCCAGCGCCCGTGCCCGATGTGCACGTCGCTGCTCGCCGCCCTCGACGGGGAGATGCCCGACATCCTTCAGCGCGTCGCGTTCGCCGTCATCGCGAGGTCGCCCATCGAGCGCCTGACGGCCTTCAAGCAAGAGCGTGGCTGGCGCTATCTGCGCCTGTACTCATCGGGAGGAAACACATTCAACGTCGATTACGCGCATGAAGAACCCGAAACGGGAGACAACCCCGCGTTCAACGTCTTCGTGCGCAAAGACGGCCGCATCCATCACTTCTGGGCCGGCGAGATGGGACCCGAAACGGCCGACCCGGGGCAGGACCCGCGGGGTGCGCCCGACATCCAGCCGATCTGGACCATCCTCGACATGACACCCGGAGGTCGCGGCACCGATTGGTACCCGAAGCTCGAGTACCCCTCGGCGGACTAGCCGCCTGAACGGACTGCCACCGATCGGCGATGTTTTGGCGTGGCTCCGGTTCGATCGCGGCTGGGCCTCGCCTATGCCGCGTTCGTTCTTATCGCGTCGGGTCAGCGACGCGCTTGCGTTGCCATCCTGAGCGCAAGCCCTGCGAGCACCGTCCCCATCAGCCACCGCTGCACGACGAGCCACGCGGGCCGGCCTGAAAAAAACGACGCGATCGAGCCGGCCATGAACGCCACGACGCAGTTGACGGCCAAGCTTGCGACGATCTGCAGGCTGCCTAGCATCATCGACTGCGCGAGAACGCTGCCATGCTGCGGATCGATAAACTGCGGCAGGAGCGACAGATAGAGCATCGCGATCTTCGGATTGAGCAGATTCGTGAAGAACCCCATCACGAAGAGCTTGCGCGGACTATCGGGAGGCAGCGCGCGCAGCTGGAAGGGCGAGCGGCCGCCCGGCTTCAACGCCTGCCAGGCAAGATAGGCGAGGTAAAGCGCGCCGCCGAAGCGCAATGCGTCGTAAGCGAGCGGTACCGCAAAAAGCAAAGCGGTGATGCCGCAGGCCGTAGCGACCATATAAAACAGGAAGCCGAGCGCCACGCCGCCCAACGAGATCATGCCGGCGGCGCGGCCCTGGCAGATCGAGCGGGAGACCAGATACATCATGTTAGGGCCGGGCGTCAGCGCCATGCCTAGCGCGACGAGGCCGAACGCGAGCAGTGAACTGGATGGGGGCATGGGTGGCTCCGATGATTGAGCCATTATTCCACGGTGTGGCCGACCGTACCTAGCAGTGCGCCGATGCGCGCCTCGATCGCGGCGATGATGCCTTCCGCCCATCGGCGCAGCGCCGCGTCTGAGGCGACGGTTGCCATCGAGCGGGCGATGATCGCGTACACGCGGAAGCGCGGGACCTTCGATACCTTGGCCGGCTCGAGCCAATCTTCATTATCGACGAGCAGTTGCAGCGTCTCGAGGCCAATGAATATCGGCCAGAGACACGCGAGCCTCAATCGGACCGACCACTTGGAAATAGCGAACGTGTAGTCGAGCGCCGCGCGATAGTGGGCGAGTGTCATGCCGACGAGCTCGAGCATCAGCGGCCGTGCCCGCAAGGAAGCATCGGACGACAGTAGATCCTCGGGCGCAAGTGCATAGCGACTGAGCATCGCCGTCGGCAGATAGCACCGGCCGATGCGCAGGTCCTTCGCGCAATCCCGCAGGACGTTCGTCATCTGCAGCGCCTTGCCGAATCGCACACCGCGCTCGATAGCGCGCGCCGAATCGCCAGCGAGCGCGCGCGGCGCGTAGGCGTAGGTCATCTTCGTCCAAAACTCGCCGACGCAACCCGCAACGAGGTACGTGTAACGATCGAGTTCAGCCAGCTCCGAAAGCGCGAGGAGGCGGCCCGACCGCTCGTCCGCAAACGTGCGCAGGTCGAACTCCATGCCGCTCGTCAACGTCATTACGACACCCCGTACCGCCTCGCGGTCGGATTCGTTCATCTCAGCAAGGATCCGCAATGCCGGCTCGAGCGATTGGAGCAGCACCTTCTCGTCGGATTGGGTTTGCCGCGCCGCCACTTCGCCGGCAAGACGCCGCGCGAATGCACCATCATCCGATGCGCCGTTCACCTGCTCGCGCAATTCGCGCAGCAATGCCAGCCGTTGCACGGGCTCGATCAGCGACGTATCGGCGATCGTGTCGGCCGCTCGCGCAAGCAGATAGGCAAGACCGACGGGGTCGCGCATACCTTTCGGCAGCACGCGCAGCGTCAGATAGAAAGAACGCGAAACGCCTTTCAACAACGGGCCGAGCAGGAACGCCCGGTCGGAATTACGCATGGATGGATGTGCCCTGGATCGAGTGGATGCAATGCTGCGCAATTGTAGCCGGGCCCGCGAGAAGCGCCGCTCTGACAGCACGACCACGCTCAAAGCCGCGCTTAACGCCTGGCCCGCCAGGGCATAGAATCGCGACGTGCCGTTCTTACGCCGCCCCCTGTCGGCACCTGTCGGCACCCGAATGATGCCTATGACCGCTCTGGCCGATGCCGTCCTTGTCCTGCACGCGCTAGTCGTCTCCTTCATCGTCGGCGGTTTCGCCGCGATATGGATCGGCGCTGCACTCCGATGGCGCTGGGTGCGCGAGCCGGTTTTCAGGCTCTCGCACCTTGGCGCAATCGGTATCGTGGCGCTCCTCGCCGTCGCCGACATTCCCTGTCCCCTGACCGTGCTCGAAAGCTGGCTTCGTCATGGCACAACGGGGAGCTCAGGCTTCATTGAGTACTGGTTGGAACGTCTCATCTACTACGACTTTCCACCGTGGGTCTTCACGATAGCCTACGCACTCTTCGCCCTGCTGGTACTTTGCACGTGGCGTTTCGTTCCCCCGCGCAAGCTCCGCTAGCGGCACGTGTTCCTATTGCTCGCGCGCCGCCTCGAGCAACTTGGCAGCCTTCCGTTTCGCGACATCGGCCTCATGCGGGCGGCCCGTCTGAGCGTAAAGCTGCGCAAGGTTGTTGAGGACGCGCGCATAGTCTTTGCGATGCGGCGCGGGGTCGGCCTTTGATAGCAAATCGTAAAGGGCGACCGACTGGTCGAACGCATCTTCGGCCTCGTGCGGTCGATGGGTCCGGCTGTATAGGATCCCTAAATTGTTCAGCGTCCGAGCTTCGTCGGCCCGATAGTCCGTCGGGGCTCGGCGGCGCAACCCGCGGTAGATTCGGAGCGCTTCCCCATACGCTTGCCGCGCATCGGCCGATTGACCTTGCGCCCGATAAAGCGCGCCGAAATTCGACAACGTGCGCGCCAAGTCGCCGCCGTTCAGCACGAAGCTTTCGCGCGCGAGCTGACGCCGGATCTGCAACGCCTCCCGATAGTCGCGGTAGGCGTCGTCGCGTTTACCCGTTTCGCTCTCGAGGTTGCCGAGATTGTTCAACGTACGGGCGAGCGCTGGACGGTAGGTTGCAGGGTTCTCGCTCACGAGCCGCCGCTCGATCGCCAAAGCCTCGCCGTAAGCGTCGGCGGCCTCGTCGCTGCGGCGCATCGCCTGGTAGAGCACACCGACGTCGTTGAGCGTCGCGGCGACATTGGGTTCGTACGTCCTATCGTGTTGCGCGAGCGCGCGGTCGAGCGTGAGCGCTTCGCCATAGACCTCGAGCGCATCGTCGAGCCGATCGGCGTCGCGATAAAGCATGCCGAGATTGCCGAATGTCGTCGCGACCGAGGGCCCGTACGCTACCGGATCGGTGCGCGCGAGCCCCCAAAAGATCCCGAGCGCGCGCAGGTATGCCATCTCCGCGTCCTTCCTCAAGCGCAGCGCTGCATAAAGGCCGCCGAGCTTCAAGAAAAGCCGCCCCATGCGCGGACGCCATACCGTAGGCCGGTCCTGGGCCAGCGACTCGTAGCGAACGAGCAGCAATTCGTAAATCGGCTCGGCCTGGTCGAATAGACGGAGTTCGGCGAGCATGTCCGCGTACGTCTGCGCGAGCTCGACGTCGTCGGGTTGCAGCGCATGGGCCGTTTTCGCATAACCGAGCGCGCGTTCAGGCGAGAACCGCAGCCATTCGACGATGGCGGCTTCGTGACGGCGCGCCGCCGCGAGCGCCGAAGGTACCTCTGCCTCTCGCAGTTGTCCCGCGAGAAGTTTTGCCGCCGCGCCGAGATCGAGGCGGCTGACAGCGCGGTCCACATCGAGCTCGATCGGATCGGAGGTGCGTGTGACGGACGTCTCGCGCAGCAGTTTGCGGTAACGCATGCTCCATTGCTGCGCGACAGCAATGAAATCGACGTCGGGATGGTCCTGCGCCATGGCCGCGAGCGCGGCCAGCACCGGTGCCGCGTTCTCCAGCGCGTCGGGGCGCACGGCGGCCAGCACGATATTGGCCGCGCGTGCAAAGGCGGCACGCTGATTGCTGGCCAGTCTGACGCGATGCGCGGCGCGGTTCGGTTCAGCGACGAGCCGCTCGACGACCGCTGCCGGCAAGCCACAATCGGTGCGTATCACGAGGCCGCGCTCTACCTCGCGTTCGGAAAACGCCGGAGAGCAGGAATTCGCGGATGCATCGGGCGCAGGAACTTCGGTCGCAGGGTCAGCAAGACAGGGCAACGCGAGGGCCAAAGCGATCGCGCTACTCGCAAGCCAGGCCCGCCTTCGTCTTTCGCCCATGATGTCCCCGCCACAATTGGCCGGCCTTGGGAAGATGGTACACGGCCGGCGCGCCGGGGGCTTCCCCCTGCGCGCCGCCATAACTTTCGTATGTTAAGTAGCGAACACCCGGGCGCGATAGTCCATTGATCTTTCGTGTGAAGAAGAACAAATATGGGGGATGGCTTGATTCATGAGGGCTTATGCAGAGGGAAGCGACGAAGCAGGCTGAACCGTTGCGCTGCCTTCGATGCGCAACAGTGCTGGCGCCGAACAGCAAGAACTGCCCGCAATGCGGGCAGCCCGTGTTGTTGCGGTTCGGCACCGGACTGGCCGCTTCCGAGCGCCCCAACGCGCCCATCGTCCCGCGCCAGCCGCCGCAGCGGCCGCATCGCGCGGCGAAGTTGCCGGCGCGCGCCGGCACGATGGTGCCGCGACGCCCCATCCCCGGGGATGCGAACGGCGCTCGCCGCTGGGGCCTTTCGACAACGGTGGCCGTGATACTTTTTGGGTTCGCCGCTGCGTTCGGCACCTATGTTGCGGTCACCGAGCACGATAACGCGGAGCAGCTTTGGCGCAATGTCGAAGCGCGGTATGCGCAGGATCCTGGCCGCGCTGCCCGTAACGCGGACGCCGATGACGCGCGAGGCGACTCCGCTACGAGCCGCACGCCGAAGGTGTCCGATTCGCTCGTGGCCCTGCTGCAGCAACAGATCGATAGCGCACGCACCGACGATGCAAGCGATGCCACGCGAATAGACGACTCAACGCGCCCGAACCATTCGTCCGCGCGGCAAGACGGTGCGCCGACGAATGCATCGCCTCCGGCTCAGCCACAGCCGACACTCGCGGCCAATTCGGGGCATACGACGGGTTCCCCGGCGCCAGCTGCGCCCGGCGCGGCCGAGCCGCAGCCGAAGCCCCCCGCACGGCCAGCGCACGACACGTCGTTAGCGCAGACGCCCAAGCCCCGTTCACTTGAATCGGCACCGGCGCAAACGCCCGCGCCTCCCGCGGAAAAGCCCGCGCCTCCCGCGCAAAAGCCCACATTGGCCGAGGCACCGAAGCCTCCCGTGCGCGAGACCGTGCCTGTGGCACAGGCGACCAAGCGGCCTGTGGACAAAGCTGCGCCCGCGCCAGCTACGCCCCAGCCGCCGATCCACGAATCGCCGCGGGCGCAAGCGCCCAAGCTGGCGGTCGGGAGCAAACCCAAGCAGATTTTGAAGACGGAACCTAAGCAGCTCGAAGCGATGGGGGCAGCTGAAGCGGCAAT
>CAYPWK010000250.1:0-8770 GCA_964414365.1 uncultured Burkholderia sp. | reverse complement strand
GTGCGCGAGCGCGCCGAACGCGCCATGCGTGGACGTGTGCGAGTCGCCGCAGACGATCGTCATGCCGGGCAGCGTGGCGCCCTGCTCAGGGCTGATGATGTGGACGATGCCCTGGCGCAGGTCGCCCATCTTGAACTGCGTGATGCCATAGGCGTCGCAGTTCGCGTCGAGCGTATCGACTTGCAGCTTCGAGACCGGGTCTGCGATACCGTGGCTGCGATCCGTCGTCGGCACGTTATGGTCCGACACCGCGAGGTTGGCACTGACGCGCCAAAGCGGCCGCTCGCTGAGCTTGAGTCCTTCGAACGCCTGCGGGCTCGTCACTTCGTGCAGGAGATGGCGATCGATGTAGAGCAATGTGGTGCCGTCTTCTTCCGTATGGACGACGTGCGAATCCCACAGCTTGTCGTAAAGGGTCTTTGGCATGGCTATGCGGGGGTGGTTATACGCCGGTTCGGGTTCGGTCGATTATGCCACCGTGCTCGGCGCTGCGCACCCCCCGATGCAAAAAAAGCCTGAAAAAACAGTGAGTTGGGTGGTAGTTTCACTACCCGGATATTGCAGCTGATGATGCTTATTCGGAAGGACTGACCGGCTTGTTGGGAAGAAGCGCCCCATGCGGGAGCGTCATCCGAACGATCTGTCCTTCGATCCACTCCGCCGCCCTGGCTTCGCTGCAAATTGATCCGCATGCCGGAAGTTACGTCGCATGTCGTCGGCCCCACATCTATCGAAATCGGGATCCCTTCCGTTGGTCTGAAAAATCGGATCACAAGTCCGTCTCCCGAGGAGGCCGCCATACCTTCGGACGACGGGCAAAGCTCACTCGGCAAAACTGAGCCTACGTCTAATGGGGCGGGCACTGGCGCGCGGATATCAACACGCCGACGAGCGGCCGGCCTTGCCGAGCCCCAGGGAAGAAGGCCCATCAACACAAGGAGCAATAACGATGCTAGCAGTTAAGCAAATATTGTCATTGGTTCGGTTAGCCGAACAACTGAAACGGACGTTAAGACATAGCTGGTTGTCGGACGGGCGCAAAGAGAGTGTTGCCGAGCATACGTGGCGTGTATCGTTGATGGCACTCCTCGTCGCCCCCCACCTGGATGAGCCTGTCGATGCGGAGAGACTGCTCAAGATGGTGATTATTCATGACCTCGTCGAGGCTATCTCAGGGGATATTCCAGCATTCGAACTTATGCGCAGCTCGGAAAGCCGTACAACAAAGAGAGATCAAGAGGAAGCGGCGATATCCACAATTACTGAAATGCTCCCCGATGTCAACGGCATCGAGATCTATGCGCTTTGGAAAGAATTCGAGTCAAAAAATACTCTCGAATCAAAAGTAGCCAACGCTCTCGATAAGTTGGAAGCACAAATCCAGCACAACGAGGCGTCTCTTTCAACATGGCTAGACATCGAGAAGGGGCTGATGCATTTTCTCGATCAACATACGTCTTTCGATACATTTCTCGACGAATTACGGGCCGACGTTGTGCAGGAAACCGCGCAGAAGCTCGCATCCGAAGAAGGAGCCTTCACTCTTTCGGGGAACCAGAAAATATGAGTGGCGCCGTCAAACATTGGGAATCCGGATACTCGCTTCGGGTCGAGGACATTCCGTGGGAAATAAGTTCTCCACCGGTTGCATCGAAGAGGCGTATGCATCGCTCAGGGTGATCTCTTACCGGCAAACCACACTCGGGAAGAAACGCCACCATCTCGGACATTGCTTCGTCTTCGGAAGGTAGTGGCTTAGCCGCCACCGCACTCGCGAAGGCGTTTCGGAAATGTGGCTAACCGCTGACTAGCTTACTCGCTAGATAGGCTGAATCCTCACTTCCGGGGATTCGCCTGACATTCCATAAGCGTTTAAGCGCGGCATAAGACTCCGATCGTACGAAGCTTGACGTGCTACGGAGGCGAACGAACTCGCAAGGATGTTGACGCGCACGCGCAAGGCTCTGGCCCGTACTTCACTTACCGCCAGTTCCGTTGCCTTCCAATTCCAGATACACGCGCTGCACGTTTTGCGGATGCACCGTCGAATACAGTTTCCACGCGCGAAACTCGGGCGTCTCGGCGCGCGCTCTCGCACTGACGAGCCCCCTGCCCGTCGCATATTCGCGACGTACCGACGCATCGAGCGCTCGCAAATATTCGCCCGTCGCACCGATGCGCTCCGGCCCAACCACAGGGCCAAAGCCCGGCACGACCTGGGTGATTTCGAGCGCGCCGATCCGATCAAGCGCCTCGATCCAGCCCGGGATCGACTCGTTGCGGAGCTCGGGGATGCGCCCCACGCTGACCAGCGCGCCCGCGAACAGCACGCCTGTTTGCACGTCGCGCACCGCGAGATCGCCGGGGGTCGCGGCAGTACCGAAGTAAAGGAGCTCGATCGAGCGGCCCCCGGCTTCAATGCGCGTCGAGCTGTCGACTGTGCGATCCGGCACGGTCACGCGCGAGCCGCTCATCTCGTCTTCGCCCAATGTGCGGCGCAAGTTCGCGAGACAAATCGAGCAGCGCTCTCGAATCAATTCGGCAGTGCGCCGCTGAGCGAGAATCGGCACACCCGCGTCTCGGAACGCCGATGCGCCAAACACAAATTCGGGCGCCTGATGCGTCAGGATGACGAGTTCGATCGGCAGGGGCGTGACGCGATGAATCGTCTCGATCATCGCGCGGCCGTAGCGATAAGAGGAGCCAGTGTCGACGACAATGACGCCGCTCGCGCCCACCAGAAACCCGGTGTTGGCGACGATGCCATGATTGCGCGGCGCGACAGCGTCGCCATTGCCCAGCATGACGTAGACGCCAGGCGCGACTTCCGTGGGACGCGGGATGTCGCGAGCCGTCGCTACTGCCGGTAACGGGGCAATGCCCGCTGCACCTTCAGGCGCCGCCGCTGTCGCCGATGCACCGCTGTCCGCTGCGGTGGTCCGCGCTCCAGCCGCAACGAAAGGCAACGCAAGCAGCACACATGCGGTCAGCAGCGCAAGCATCCACCGCGTCGCATGCGCGCCGGCGAGCAGAGCCGTTAGGCAGCGCTCGCAATGCGCGAATCGAGAGCGAGCCGGGTGCGGTTGCGAGCCTTGATCCATCTGGCCGATCACTTCGGCGCGGGCGCCTGCGATACCGTGGCACCCTGCGCGGGCACCGTGATCGCACTCTCGAACTGGTGATTCTGCGAATCTTCCACGGTCGCCTTGAGCTCGCCGTTACCGTGGGGCATGAAGTAAAAGCGGAAGTTCGGATTCTCGCTGATTGTGAAGTTCACGTTCGCGGTCATCACCGGCTTGCCTGCATAAGTCACCTCGACCTTACGAACGAAGTACGCTGGTGCGTACATCCGTGTGATTTGATTCATGGCCATGCCGGTGCGGTTCGGATGACTGATCATCAATTGAGCGAGTTGCGGGCCACCCGATTGTGCTTGACCCACGGTGGCGAGGCGCATTTTTCCCGCATTCGCGGCGGCCGCTTCGTCGTCTTTGCCAGCCGGCGCCGAGCAGCCGCCCGACGCCTTGATGAAACGCACCGCGCTGTAGAGACGGCCGTCGTTCGTTTCGGCGATGACGCGCATGAACGTGTAGTCCTCGACGCGGATCCGCGTCTCGATGCTTGCGCGCCCCGACTCCGGCGTGAACTCGAACCAGCCGGCGTAGGGTTCGGGATTCTGGTCGACGAAGAGATAGATCTTGCGGATGTAGTGCGTCGGCGTTTGCGGAAACTGTGCCGTGATCGATATTGGGACGATGGCTGCGTCAGCCGCTCGAGCCGGCGCCTCCAACTTGATGACGGCGTCGCCGTGCGCATCGATCGGCCGCTTTTGAAAGAGGCCGGCGCGGAAGTCGAGCCACCTTTCGACCTTGTTCGGATCGTCGTCCGGGGAGGCCAGCGCTGCCCGTGCGACGTTCGTCACGGACAGCACGCCGACGAGCGCGACAGCGGCCCATTTCGCCATACCAATCGTCAGCGGTTTAATCGCGTTAGGGTCGTTCATGACCGTTCCCTCCATCGAGGGTGCCCGTTGCGCATGGCGCAGCGCTTACGGCTCCCACTCGAGTTCGGCATAAGCCGTCGTTACATTGCGGCGTTGGTAGACGTCGAAGAGCCGCCATCGGCTGCGCTCGTCCAGACCGATCGTGTCCACCGCCTGCTGCATCGTTTTCCCGCCCCGAATGGCTGCGCGCACATCACGCACCAGCCGCGCCAGATAGGCGCTCTCCGCGTCGAGCGTTTGCGGCCACCGAACGCGAAGCGGGCCGTGGCCCGGCACCACGCGCCGCACATCCGGCAGCGCTCGGATCATTGCGAGATCGTCGATCCAGCCGAGCACGCTGCCATCGATGACCGGCAGGCAACCGGCGAACAGCAGGTCGGCAAGCCACAGCGTGCCCGTCCTTCTATCGTAGACCGTAAGATCGTTGTTGGTATGTGCCGTTTTCCAGGCCCGCAGTGTCAAGACGCGCGAACCCAGGTCGAGATCGAGCGTGGTGTGAACCAGCAACGTAGGAGGAATGATGCGACTCCCTGCCGCGACTTCGCCGAGTTCCCTCGTCAGCACGCGCAGGTAACTCTCGGAGTGTGACAGCTCGGCTGCGGGCAGCTTGGCACTGCCTACGAATTGCGGATGATCCTCGACGAATGCTGCATTGCCGAAGATGTGATCCGGATGCATATGGGTATTGATCACATAGCAAACGGGCAACGGCGTAACGGCACGAATCGCGGCGCGCAGCGCGCGCCCTTCGGCGAGCGTACCGCCCGTGTCGATCACCGCGACGCATCGCTCGCCGATCACAAAGCCGATGTTTGCAATGTCGCCGCCGTTCTCACGCGTTGCAACGTCGTCGTGGCCGCGATGGGCGAAAAGCCCCGGCGCGAGTTCGGTCACGCTCAGCGTGTGCGGTGGAGCTGCACGTGCGGCGATGGAAGAGGCAGGGTGCGCAAAGACGAAGGCTGCGCAGCTCAGAAGCACTGCCGCGAGCACCGTCATGGTCGAAAGAGCCGTGATGCGGCGTGGCCAGCTCAACTCAGCGATAACCGGCACGAGAACCCCGCCGAAATTTTGATGCGTTGGATGGCCGCTGGCGGGTCGATGCTGAGGTATTCCAGGCGGTGTCGCGCCAGCAACTATTCAGTCTCCGATCATGTTAGTACGTTCGCCGGGCGGCCGCCCGATCGTCGACGAAAAAAGTACTCGCCGCCCCCCAAAAAAAACGTGCCCCGACGGTCTTACCCGCCGGGGCACAGTTTGTTGCCGACTCGCAGTCTGCGCCGCGGTCCAGACCCGCGGCAGCGACTGCCTGCCGATCGAGGGATCAGCGCTGAGAAATCGGCTTAGCTTCGCGGGTTGTGTGGCCAACGAAAAGCTGACGCGGACGGCCGATCTTCTGCTCGTCATCGGCGATCATTTCGTTCCACTGCGCGATCCAGCCGACCGTACGTGCCATCGCGAAGATACAGGTGAACATGGAGGTCGGGATGCCGAGCGCGCGCTGAACGATGCCCGAGTAGAAGTCGACGTTCGGGTAGAGCTTGCGCGACACGAAGTATTCATCTTCCAGCGCGATCTTCTCGAGCTGCATGGCGAGCGCGAAGAGCGGATCATCGTGCAGGCCGAGCTCCTCGAGCACTTCGTGGCAGGTTTCGCGCATGAGCTTCGCGCGCGGATCATAGTTCTTGTAGACGCGATGGCCGAAGCCCATCAGCTTCACGCCCGAGTTCTTGTCCTTGACCTGCTTGATGAACGTCGGGATGTTATCGGGCGAACCGATCTGCTCGAGCATGTTGAGCGCCGCTTCGTTCGCGCCGCCGTGCGCCGGACCCCAAAGACAAGCGATGCCGGCCGCGATACAAGCAAACGGATTCGCGCCCGACGAGCCGGCGAGACGCACGGTCGACGTCGACGCGTTCTGCTCGTGGTCGGCGTGCAGGATGAGGATGCGATCGAGCGCGCGCACGAGCACGTCGTTGACGTGATATTCCTCGCACGGGTTCGAGAACATCATGCGCATGAAGTTCGCGGTGTATGAGAGGTCGTTCTTCGGATAGACGAACGGCTGACCGATGCTGTACTTGTAGGCCATCGCCACGAGCGTCGGCAGCTTTGCGATCATGCGGATCGCCGAGATCTCGCGGTGACGCGGATCGTTGATGTCGAGCGAGTCGTGGTAGAACGCCGACAGCGCGCCGACCGTGCCGACGAGCGTCGCCATCGGGTGCGAGTCGCGGCGGAATCCGCGGAAGAAGTACTGCATCTGCTCGTGCACCATAGTGTGACGCGTGACGGTATCGACGAAGTCCTTCTTCTCGACTGCGGTCGGCAGTTCGCCTTTCAACAGCAAATAGCAGGTTTCGGGAAAATCCGCGACTTTCGCGAGCTCCTCGATGGGATAGCCGCGGTAGAGCAGCTCGCCCTTGTCGCCGTCGATGTACGTGATGGCCGAGTTGCACGAGGCCGTCGACATGAAGCCGGGGTCGTACGTGAATTTGCCGGTCTGCCCGTAGAGCTTACGGATGTCGATCACGTCCGGGCCCATCGTGCCCTTGTAAATCGGCAGTTCGACGCTCGGCGAGTTGTCGCTGAAGGACAGGGTGGCTTTAACATCTGACGGAGTCATAGCATCCTCAATCGAAGTTGGAACGGGTTTCCGTATATGCGCGCGCGGCGCCCGAGATGCGCCGATCAAACGGCGCGCAACAGCCCCAGCACCCGGACAATGGCCGGGTCGGAAAGCTCGCCTTCCGGTTCCTTGCGAGCGAGAAGCAAGTCCATCAGGTCGTTATCGCTCAGCTCGAAGAGGCGCGTGAGCGCCCCAACGTCGTCATCGCTGAGGCTATCCTCGTAACGGCTGAAAAAACGCTCGAAGATGAGATCGTTTTCCAGCAAGCCGCGCCGCGCGCGCCAGCGCAGGCGGGCGCGGCGCAGCGGGTCGGACTGATGCGAGGTTTCCATGCGTCTATACGTCAAACAGTACGGCGCACCATCAGTTCCTTGATCTTTCCGATCGCCTTCGTCGGATTGAGCCCCTTCGGGCACACGTCGACGCAGTTCATGATCGTATGGCAACGGAACAGACGATACGGATCCTCGAGGTTGTCGAGGCGTTCGCTCGTCGCCATATCGCGGCTGTCCGCGATGAAGCGATAAGCTTGCAAGAGCCCTGCGGGCCCGACGAACTTGTCCGGGTTCCACCAGAAGCTCGGGCACGACGTCGAGCAGCTAGCACACAAGATACACTCATACAGCCCGTCGAGTTCGTCGCGCTCCTCGGGCGATTGCAGCCGCTCTTTTTCGGGCGGCGGCGCATCGTTGATCAGGTACGGCTTGATCGAATGGTACTGATTGAAGAACTGCGTGAAATCGCAGATCAAATCGCGCACCACGGGCAGGCCCGGCAGCGGACGCAGCACGATCTTTTGCGGCAGCTCGTTCAGATTCGTCAGACAAGCAAGCCCGTTTTTGCCATTGATGTTCATCGCATCGGAACCGCAAACGCCTTCGCGGCACGAGCGGCGGAACGATAGCGTCTCGTCGATCGACTTTAGCTTGACGAGGGCATCGAGCAGCATGCGCTCATGCTCGATTTCGAGCTCGTAAGTCTGCATGCGCGGGGCAGCGTCTTTGTCGGGGTCGTAGCGGTAGATTTCGAAAATGCGTTTTGCCATTTCTGCTGTCCTTTAATGCCGTCTCAGAAAGTACGCGCCTTCGGCGGCACCGATTCGACTGTCAGCGGCTGCATGTGCACCGGCTTGTAATCGAGGCGATCACCTTCGCTGAACCAAAGCGTGTGACGCAGCCAGTTCTCGTCGTCGCGATGTTCGTAGTCGCTATGCGCGTGCGCGCCGCGGCTTTCCTTGCGCGCCTCCGCCGAAATCATCGTCGCGCGCGCCACCTCGATCAGGTTGGCGAGCTCGAGCGCTTCGACACGAGCCGTGTTGAACACCTTCGACTTATCTTTCAGGTGAACGTGCTCGACGCGCTCGCTGAGCTCCTTGACCTTCGTGACGCCTTCGGAAAGCAGCTTCGACGTCCGGAATACGCCCGCGTGCGTCTGCATCGTCGAGCGGATGTCGCCGGCGATGGCCTGCGTGTACTCGCCCGAGCTCGAGCCGTCGAGCTTCGCCAGGCGCGCGAGCGAGAAATCGGCGGCATCGGCCGGCAGCGGCTTGTGCTCTTTGATTTCCTTCACATGCTTGACGATGTGATTGCCGGCCGCGCGGCCGAAGACGACGAGGTCAAGCAGCGAATTGGTGCCGAGGCGGTTTGCGCCGTGCACCGAGACGCAGGAGCATTCGCCCACCGCGTAGAAGCCGTTGACGGGCTCCTCATGGCCGCGCGAAGTGCCGACGACCTGGCCGTGGATGTTCGTCGGAATGCCGCCCATCTGATAGTGAATGGTCGGCACGACGGGGATCGGCTCCTTGATGCAATCGACGTTCGCGAACTTCAGTGCGATTTCGCGGATCGACGGCAGACGCTTCATGATCGTCTCCGCGCCGATGTGCGAGAGGTCGAGCAGCACGTGGTCCTTGTTCGGACCCACGCCGCGGCCTTCCTTGATTTCCTGGTCCATCGAGCGCGAAACGAAGTCGCGCGGCGCGAGATCTTTCAACGTCGGCGCATAGCGCTCCATGAAGCGCTCGCCGTTCGCGTTGCGCAGAATGCCGCCTTCACCGCGCACGCCTTCGGTGATCAGCACGCCCGCACCGGCCACACCCGTCGGGTGGAACTGCCAGAATTCCATGTCCTGCAGCGCGATGC
>CAYPWK010000249.1:0-8794 GCA_964414365.1 uncultured Burkholderia sp. | reverse complement strand
GCTGTATCGTCTGCATCAAGGCCGGATATAGAGCTGCAGCCCATCCTGTCTATCAAAACACCCGAAAACTGTCGCAAACGGGACGCGTTCATATAGCATCTGATGAACCAACCGCTCAGAATCGACTTCGTCTCCGATATCGCATGCCCCTGGTGCGCGATCGGCCTATCCTCGCTTCAGCTCGCGCTCTCGCGACTTGGCGACACGGTGGACGCGGAAATCGTCATGCATCCGTTCGAGCTCAATCCCGACATGGGCCCGGGCGGCGAGGCCATTGTCGATTATCTTGGGAAGAAATACGGCCGTACGCCGGAGCAGATCGCCGAGACACAAGCGATGATTCGCGAGCGCGGTGCGAGCGTCGGCTTTACCTTCGGCGAGCGCAATCGCGTCTATAACACGTTCGACGCACATCGCCTGCTGCATTGGGCAGGCATTGAAGGCAAGCAATTGCCGCTCAAGCTGGCATTGTTGCGGGCTTATCATGGCGAGGGCAAAGACCCAAGCAGCCACGACGTCCTCGTCGAAGCCGCGCGGTCCGTGGGACTTGACGCTGCGAAAGCACGCGAAGTCCTCGAAAGCGGAGACTATGCCGACGAAGTGCGCGCGCAAGAGCAGGAATACCAGGGAATGGGCATACAGTCGGTGCCATCGATCGTTTTCAATGGTCGCTACCTCGTGACCGGCGGCCAACCGGTCGAAGCATTCGAGCAAGCGATTCGTCAGATTCTCGCTGAAGCTTAAGCTACCTGCCAGCAGCGATGTACTGCAATAAAAGAACATCGCCGATAATGTCGGCGCATCGATCGACCGGAGACCATGACGATGAGCGACGTGCGCAGTACCGCCGTTTTCTATCCTTCTCGCCGCAAGCTTTCTGTCGTACTGCCACGGGCAGCGACCTTCGCGAGCGTCCTCACATGCGGCACGTTGGCGTGCGGTGCCTCGCTTTCGTATGCGGAGCAGATCGGGAGCGTGAACACCAACTTCAGATTGCCGAGGTCGGACAGGGTCGTAGTCGAAGCTTACGACGATCCCGCAGTGTCCGGTGTCACCTGCTATGTCTCACGTGCACGGGCGGGCGGGGTCAAAGGAACGCTAGGCATTGCGGAAGATCCAACGGAAGCTTCGATCGCCTGTAGGCAAGTCGGCCCACTCCGCTTCACGGGGCAGCTCCGCCAACAAGAGGATGTCTTTACCGAACGCATGTCGTTTATCTTTAAGACGCTGCATGTCGTGCGGATCGTCGATACGAAGCGCAACACGCTCGTCTATCTGACCTACAGCGATCGGATAACGTCGGGCAGCGCGAAAAACAGTGTCACCGCTGTACCGATGCCTGCTGGGACACAGATCCCGGTCAAGTAGTCTCGGCGGCCGGCCGCGGCTCCATGATGCCCCCAAACCTTTGGAAACCGTCGCCAGTTAGTCATTGTTTGCCCGGTTACTGCTGGTCCACGTGGAGTCGCTGCCCACTTGCCAGCTTGCGGGCAACCGTCGCAGTCTGCACTTCACCACGCTCCGTTGGGGAATGCGCGGCCAGATACCGCGACAATGCAATCAGTATCCGCCGCCCTTCCAGTCCGCTGCCCCAGTGTCTGAACTGACGTACCGCTGCCTCCAACATTTGATATGCATGGAAGCCGGCATCCTCACGCAGCACCGCATGCGTCAACGTGGCAAGCAAGCGCTCGGGCTCGTGATGCATCGCCAAATAACGGGCAACGTATCGGGGTGCCACATCGATCGCACCATGTCGGTCGAATGAGTGTAGCAACTGCTCACACAGGAGCGCGTCGTCTTCCGGCAAATCATCGAGCCGGTCGCCCGACTCTCCCGGCAGTCCTGACGGCGGCACATTGAGGAACCGAATCAAATAAAGACTCATTGCGCCATGGAGTAGGCCACGCAACGCCTCCGCGGTGGGCTGCCGGCCACCCGTCTCGATACGAACCAGCATGCGATGCAACGCGTTCGCGTAGGTAAACGCGTGGTGCGCCGATTCCCAATCTGAATGCTCGTTTGCAGAGCCGAAACGTGCGACTCGCACTGCTGCCGCATAAGCAAGCGCGGCACCTAGTCGGGACGCCTCGGCACCGTCGCCTAGCGCCCCTATCAATGCCTTGATCACGGCTTCGGCGTCGTCGCCAAGCAGCGTATCCACCAAGTCGGGCATCGCGCGCCATTTGCCGCGTTGCTCGAGGCCAGCGGCCATGGCCGCGCCCGCTTCGTTCGCCGCATCGGCACATAGCGCGATGAGGTCGACAGGATGACGCCAAGCGCTGGTTTCCTCCGCGCCGCGTCCGCCGGTAAGTAGAGCGGCGGTCGTCGCCAGGATCGCCGATGCATGCTGCCAACCGATATGGTCGAGAAGCTCGAACGCCTTGTTGACGAAGTCGACGCAGTGACCGCCATCGGCATAGACGCGGTCCGTGGCAGCCAGCAGCATCATTTCCCCAAGCTCTGCGGGCGCCAAGCCGCCGCTAGTCGCTGTAAGCAGCGTGCGCTCTGCGGCATCTGCATGGCGCACTGCAGTCCAACGTCGTAGCCAGCGCTCTATCGTTGCTGCAGGCAACGGTTTGTCGAGCGGTCGGCACGCATGTCGTGCGGGTTGCCCTTCACAGTCCTGCGCCACATGACGAATTGCTTTGTAGAGCGCGAGATAGGTTGCATTGTCCGACATCTCGGGCGTCAGATTGGCAAGCGCCGTCAGCACGGTCAGGCCGGCAGCCCATGTTTCGCGGTGCTGCGCACCGAAGAGTGCGGCATCACGCACCAGCTGTTGCACAGCGACGCCTTCCCTGCGCAGTCCGAGAATGGCTTTGGCGATGACGAGTGGAAGATTGTGCTCGAGTCCGGCGCGCAGGCGATTCTTCCAGTGTGCATCGCCATCGGCATAGCGCGTTTGTGCCGACACCCATAATTCGTCGCCACGTAGTTGCACCTGCGCCGTTGGCAAGTCGTCGGCCCATAGGTCAAAACCACCGCCGCTCGCGACGTCAAAGCGCGCGTGGTGCCAGTGACATGTCAGGATGCCGTCCGCGATGGACCCGCGGTGCAGTGGGAAACCAAGATGCGGGCATCGATCCTCGACCGCGAAGCATCGCGATCCATCGCACACCACAAGGAGCGGGCCAAGGTCGGTCTGAACAACGGTCATTCCCGTCGCATTCAGATCCTCGAGCTTGCCTGCATACAGAAAAGCGTTCTGGACTCCTCGATCGGTTCTGGCCATTGCACCCGCCCATGGCAATCTACGCGCGCAAGTCGTTCGACCTGCACGTTCTAGCGAAGTTCGTCAAGGGGTCTGGCCAAATCCGCGACCGTGCCCCCTCGCCTCGGAGGGGGTCGATCGCTAAAAGGCCACCGCTGTCAAAAACGGTGGCCCCATCGCTTTACCAAGCAGTGTCGCGCGCAATCGATGTTATTGAGTGGCCGTGCTTGAATCGATGCAACCACGACCCGCTTGGCCGCTCATGCCCTCTTTTTGCTAGCTTCCGTTGACTCACGTTCGCTGGATCCAGAAGATTTCGCAGCGCTGGCGGCCTCCTGCGCCCCCTGCTGCATTGCTCCCGAAACTTGACCCGCGGCCCGTGACGTTGCGTCGGACATCTGATCGGTACTTTGCCGAAGCGCCCCGGAGAATTGCTCCGCGGCTCGAGAGGCCGCACCGGAGGTGTGCTCGATGCTTTCGCGCGCCGCCCCCGAAAACCGCTCCGCGACGCGGGTGGCGTACCCCACCTGGTCAATCAGTGTTCGCATCGCTTGTTGCTGCGCCCCTATCTGCTCCTGTGTCCAGCGGGCTACCTCCGTTTGCAAGTCACTTGCAATATCGAACAGCTCACGTGTGCAGGTTTCTGCCTTCTCTGGCGACGGCAGTGCGGCTGCAATCTCCTGCGGCGTGGGTTCTTGTTGCCCACGGTCGGACATAGCCCCGACAGCACCCTGCTGTGCGACGGCAACTGTAGAACGCGCCGAATCCACCGCCAGCTCTGTCATCTTTCCAAATGCGTCGATACCTTTACAAGTCAGCCGGAAGAACAGCTCAGCGTTCGCCTTCTGAGCTTCGAATAAAGCTGAATACATGGATACCTCCTCGTGGTCGCAGTCGAGCCGATGTCGCGTTGAACGACCACCAGTCTGCGCAACGAAGATGCCTGAGCGAGCCAGCTCTTACTGATTTGGCGGAACTTTCTGGACTTGTCAAAGAGTTGTCAAAGAACACTTTCCTCGCATCGGTCAGCAGCAGATTGCCTTCGCTGACAAGCACGTTTGCCGCCGCCGCGGCACTTTGATATCGGGCACCATCACGCCGGTGGTCTCCTTGCCGTGCGGTCCAACTTTCGCACAACGATTGTCATGCTTCTGACGTATTTGACATCTGGAATCCTGGGGGCATAGACCCCGTCAAGCAACTTCGGCGGCTGACCGCAACGCCAAGACAGCCCCAGACATCCGGACACCATGGATCGCGATTTTCGGGGAAACTGTAGCCTTTCGATGAGGTAGCACTGATACCGAGGAGTCCTGCATGATTCCGCGCCGATCGAAAGCGTACCGCCCCGTATGGCGCCTGACGCTGACCCTACGCGTTCTCATTCTGCTCGCAACGTATCCGTACGCCGGCGCCTCTTGGTCGCAAGCCGCCGACAACGTCCTCGGCTATCATCACGCCGATAATCGAAGCGGGCAGTACGTCGTACCCGGGCTCACGTGGCAAAGCGCTCAGCGCTTGCGTCGCGATGCCGGCTTCGACGGTCACGTCGAGGGACATATCTACGCGCAGCCGCTGTACTGGCACCCGCCCGGCGCGGCGCACGGTCTGCTGATAGTGGCGACCGAATCCAACTATGTCTATGCCCTCGATGCAGCAACAGGTCACCAGCAATGGCGCGCGGCGCTCGGCCCGCCGGTGTCGCGCTCTGCATTGCGGTGCGGCAATATCGACCCGCTAGGCATTACGGGCACGCCCGTGATCGATCCGGCGTCAGGCGCGGTCTACCTTGGCGCACTCGTCGTGCGCAACGGCGAACCGCGGCATTTGGTTTATGGGCTGTCCTTGCGTGACGGAGCGGTGCTGCCGGGCTGGCCCGTCGACATCGCCGAGAGTCTGCGCGAGAGGGGTACGGCCTTCGCTTCGCGTTTTCAGAACCAGCGAGGCGCACTAGCTTTCGTCGACGGTCGTCTCTATGTGCCGTACGGCGGTCACTTCGGCGACTGCGGCGACTATCGGGGCCGCGTAGTCGGACTGCGGGTCGACAAACCCGGCGTCTTTTCCGCATGGGAAACGCGCGCAACCAACGGCGGTATCTGGACGCCGGGCGGCATTGCAGTGGCGGATGGAGCGCTCTTTGTCGCCACTGGCAACACGGCTGGAAGTCAGACCTGGGGCGACGGCGAGGCGATCATCCGTCTCAAGCCTGACTTGAAGCGATCGGACAGCTCCCGCGATGCCTTTGCACCGGCGGACTGGCGCCAACTCGATGAGGAAGATCTCGATCTTGGCGGCGTGAATCCCATGCCGATCGATGTTGGCGGCAAGCGCTTGATCGTCGCGCTGGGCAAAGACGGCAAAGCTTATCTGCTCGATCGCGACAACCTGGGCGGCATTGGTGGTGCACTTGACGTACTGCAGGTTGCGAGGGGGTTGATTCTGAACGCGCCGGCATCGTACCCCGCGTCAGATGGCGTCTATATTGCGTTCCATGGCACCGGCGCCGCATGTCCGCGCGACCACGCAGGTACCGGCCTCATTGCGCTTCGAGTCGCCCATGCCTCTCGCGGCGCAATGAGCATCGCCTGGTGTGCGCAAGTCGATGGCGCAGGCAGTCCGATCACCACGACGAGCGACGGCAAGGCCGATCGCATTGTGTGGATTGCCGGCGCGGAGGGCGACGACCGGCTGCATGGTTTCCGCGGGGACAACGGGCAGCCGGTCTTTGCCGGTGGCGGTCAGCAAGACCGCATTGCGAACGTGCGGCACTTCGCTACGCCGATCGCGGCCGAAGGCCGGATCTTTATAGCAGGTGACGGCAGAATCTATGCATTCGCCGTCGGGCACTGAGCGATGTGCGTCACGCGCTCTTCAATTGCGTGCCCACCGGCAGTTTGCGCACGCGCTTGCCCGTCGCCGCGAAGATAGCGTTCGTGACCGCCGGGGCTAATGCAGCTGTGCCCGGTTCGCCAATACCGCCGGGCGCTTCCGTGCTTTGCACGAGATGCACTTCGATCTTGGGCGTCTCATTGATGCGCAGCATCCTGTAGTCCGTGAAATTGTTCTGCTCGACGCGGCCATCCTTGATCGTAATTTCACCGTACAGCACGCCCGTGATGCCGAACACCACGCCGCCTTCGATCTGCGCCTCGATCGTTCTCGGGTTCACGGCCATCCCGCAATCGACGGCACAAACCACGCGATTTACCGCGACTTCTCCATCCTTGTTGACGGTCACTTCCGCCACCATGCTCAAGTAGCTGCCGAACGCGTTCATCACTGAAACGCCGCGGCCTTGACCTTCCGGCAAAGGATTCCCCCAGCCTGCCGCACGCGTCGCGACTTCCAGCACATTCGCCGCGCGAGGCGCGTGTGTGAGCAACCCGCGCCGATACGCCACCGGATCGGCCTTCGCGTGGACCGCCAGCTCATCGATAAAGCTCTCGACGACGAATGTCCCGCGCGTCGCGCCGACGCCGCGCCAAAATGCCGTCGGCACGGTGCCGGGCTCCTGTCGGACGTAATCGACCAACTGATTCGGTAGGTCGTACGGCAACTCGGCGGCCACTTCGACCGCATCAGGGTCGACACCGTTCTTGATCACAGCAGGCGCAAAGCGCGCGAGGATCGACGAGCCGACGATCCGATGCTGCCATGCGATCGGCTTGCCGTTCGCATCGAGGCCGGCTGAGATCGTGTCGTAATAGTACGGCCGATACATGTCGTGCTGAATGTCTTCCTCACGCGTCCAGACGACTTTCACGGGCGCATTGACCTGCTTGCCGATCTTTAGCGCCTGGACGATGTTATCGACTTCGAGCCGGCGACCGAATCCGCCGCCGAGCAAGTGATTGTGAATCGAAATCTTGTCCGGCGGCAGTCCGGTGACTTTGGCCGCTGCGGCACGCGCGATGGTCGGCACCTGCGTGCCGACCCAGACGTCGCAGCCGTCGGGCCGCACATGAACCGTGCAGTTGATCGGCTCCATCGTCGCGTGCGCGAGCAAGGGTTGCTCGTAGACCGCATCGACACGCGTTGCCGCCGAACTGAACGCCTTGCCGACATCGCCTTCCTTCCGAGCCACGGCGCCCGTGCGCTTCGACGCTTCGGCAAGGTCGCTCGCAATCTGCCGCGTCGAGAGATTGGCGGCCGGCCCGTTGTTCCACTTGATATCGAGCGCGGCCACGCCTTGCTTGCCGGCCCACGTATGCGCGGCGACAACGGCGACGGCGTTGTCGATCTTGACGACGTCACGCACGCCGGGCACTTTCCTCGCGCGCGAGTCATCGACGCTCTCGAGCGTACCGCCGAGCACCGGGCTGTTGACGATCACCGCGTATTGCATGCCCGGCAGACGCACGTCGAAACCGAAACGAGCCACACCGTTCACCTTCTCCGCGGAATCGAGACGGTCCGTCGGCTTGCCGACGATCGTGAAGTCCTCGGGCTTCTTGAGCGGCACGTCGTGCGGCAACGGCAGCTTCGCCGCCGCATCGACGAGCTTGCCGTAACCGATGCGACGGCCCGTCGCCGTATGCACGACCTCGCCGGCGTGGGCATGGCATGACGCGGGATCGACACGCCACCGCTCGGCCGCAGCCGAGACCAGCAAAACGCGGGCTGCGGCCCCCGCCTGCCTCATCGGCTGCCACGCATAGCGTATCGATGTCGACCCGCCCGTAATCTGCCCGCCGCCGAGCAGCGGGTCGCCATAAAGCTTGTCGTCGGGTGGCGCATGATCGAGCGTCACGTTAGCAAGCGGCACCTCGAGCTCTTCGGCGATCAGCATCGGGATGGACGTGTAGACGCCTTGCCCCATATCGACCTTCGGCATGACGAGCGTCACATTCCCATTGCGATCGATGCGCACGAAGGCATTGGGCACAAAAACGCCGCCTCGGGGCTCATCGTAGGCGTCGCCGCCTATCACCGACTTGCGTGCAGCGGAGCCATTCGGTTCGGCCGCGGCCGCGGGCACGCTGAAGCCGAGCAGCATCCCGCCGCCCGCCGCCGCGCTTATCGTCATCCCGAGCTTCAGAAATGCGCGGCGAGAAATGCCCGACTGCGGATGTGACCCATCGCCTTCCTGATCTTCCTTATCGGCGCGGTCATGACCGAACGCTTTTAGCAATCCTTGGGACATCTCAGCCTCCCGCCGGGCCGCCCCAAGGGAGGCTGAGCCCCCCTCGGGGGGCAGCGAACGATAGTGAGCGTGGGGGTCGTTTCACCTCAGTCTCCCGCCGCATGCTTGATGGCGGCACGAATCCGAGTGTACGTGCCGCAGCGGCAGATGTTGCCCGACATGGCCGCATCGATGTCGGCATCGCTCGGCTTCGAATTCTGCGCGAGCAGCGAAGCGGCCGACATCACCTGCCCAGACTGGCAATAACCGCATTGGACGACATCCAGATCGCGCCAGGCCGCTTGGATCTTACGGCCCGCGGGCGTGGCGCCGACGGCCTCGATCGTCGTGACTTTCTTGCCGGCGACAGCCGATACGGGCAGCACGCAAGAGCGCACCGCAGTGCCGTCGAGGTGGACGGTGCATGCGCCGCACTGCGCGATACCGCAGCCGAACTT
>CAYPWK010000248.1:0-8846 GCA_964414365.1 uncultured Burkholderia sp. | reverse complement strand
CATTTAGCGGTCCCGCAGTTTTTTACCGCGCATGCGCCTTTCGCTTCTTCGGCCGCCGCATTCCCGGGCCCAGGCTCAGGAGCCCGTGCGACCGAGCTCGATGCGCGAAAAAGAGGCGCTCGCGCCAGACCGCAAAAATGAGTCGAAATACCAAAGACCCTTTCGAAACCGCGCTGCTCTGGATTGTTGCCGGCGGCTTTTTCATGCAGTCGCTCGATACGACGATCGTCAACACGGCCCTCCCCTCGATCGCCCAAAGCCTGCACGAGGCGCCGCTCGCCACGCGTCCGATCGTCGTCGCCTATACGCTCACGATGGCGATGCTGACGCCGGCCTCGGGCTGGCTCGCCGATACATTCGGCACGCGCCGCGTCTATTTTTCCGCGATCCTCGTCTTCGTGATCGGCTCGATCTGCTGCGCGGGTGCGCATACGCTTACTCAGCTCGTGATTGCACGCGTCCTGCAAGGGATCGGCGGCTCGATGCTGTTGCCGATCGGCCGGCTCGCGGTCCTGCGCAGCATCCCCGGCGAAGCCTATGTCGCGGCACTCGCCTTCGTTTCGATCGCGGGACAGCTAGGGCCGATCCTCGGCCCGACGCTCGGCGGCTGGCTTGCGCAGTCCGCTTCGTGGCATTGGATATTTCTCATCAACGTCCCGATCGGCGCCGTCGGCCTCGTTGCCGTGCACCGCTTTCTTCCGGCCGATGCCATGCCCATGAAGGCCCGGGCGTTCGACTGGATAGGCTGCACGCTGCTGTCGGTCGCGATGGTCGCTTTCTCGCTCGCCGTCGAGCCACCCGGAGAGGCGAACCGCGTCGTATTAACGCCGGCACTCTTCGCGCTCGCGGCCGCCGCGGTGCTCGCCTACATTCCTTATGCGAAGCGCCGGCGCGATCCGCTCTTCGAGCTCGCGCTGTTTCGCGAGCCCAATTTCAGCGTCGGGCTCGTCGGCAACCTCGTCTGCCGAATTGGCTCGAGCGCCGTGCCGTTCTTACTGCCGCTCCTGTTGCAACTCGAGCTCGGCTACACGCCGCTGCATTCCGGCCTCATGATGCTGCCCGCAGCGCTCGCCGGGACCATCGCAAAACGCTGGATCGCCCCGCTCGTCAAGCGCTACGGGTACGATGCGTTCCTCTTCGTCAACACGCTCGTCGTAGGCGGCTCCATCGTCGCATTCGCGCTCATCTCGCACGGTGTGCCGATCATCGTCGACGTCGCCATTCTCGCCGTCTTCGGCGCATCGAACTCCATGCAGTTTGCGGCGATGAACAGTGTCACGCTGAAGGGCCTCTCGAGCCGCGACGCCAGCAGCGGAAACAGCCTCTTCTCGATGGTGCAGATGCTTGCGATGGGACTCGGCGTATCGATCGGCGGCGGCCTCGTCGAGTGGTTTTCCGGGCAATGGGGATCGCCCGTGCTCGCGTTCCGTATCAGCTTCGTGAGCGTCGGCACGATCACGCTCGTCTCGGCGCTCGTGTTCCGCCGGCTCGACGAAACGGCTTCGGCGCAAGCCGGTCTGCACGCCCGGTAAGGGGTGTCGCGCGAGCGTTTGGGTTTCGTTGGCGGGCCGAGCCGATGGCGCGGTAAAATACCCCCCTTTCCCCAATCACGCCCACCGACATGACCCTCGCCTCCACGCTCGAGATCATCGCCGAACTGAAGGCCGGCCGGATGGTGATCCTCGTCGACGAAGAGGATCGCGAAAACGAGGGCGACCTCGTCCTGGCCGCCGATTTCGTCACCCCTGAAGCAATCAACTTCATGGCGCGCTACGGCCGCGGCCTCATTTGTCTGACGCTCACGCAGGAACGCTGCAAGCAGTTGAACCTGCCGCTGATGACGTATAGAAACGGCACGCAGTATGGCACCGCGTTCACCGTCAGCATCGAAGCCGCCGAAGGCGTAACGACGGGCATCTCGGCGGCCGATCGCGCCCGCACCGTCGCGGCGGCAGTGGCGCGCGACGCGCGTGCGGAAGACATCGTGCAGCCGGGTCACGTGTTCCCGATCATGGCGCAGCCGGGCGGCGTGCTCGTGCGCGCGGGCCATACCGAGGCGGGCTGCGACCTGGCGGCGCTCGCCGGGCTCACGCCGGCCGCCGTCATCTGCGAAGTGATCAAGGACGACGGCACGATGGCCCGGCTGCCGGATCTCATCGAGTTCGCGGGACAGCACGGGCTGAAGGTCGGCACGATCGCCGACCTGATTCATTACCGCAGCCGCACTGAGTCGATCGTCTCGCGCGTTTGCGAGCGCACGATGCAAACGGCGCACGGCGCGTTTCGCGCGGTGCTCTATCTCGATCAGCCGAGCGGCTCGCCGCATCTTGCGCTCGTGCGCGGCACGCCCGCGCCCGATCGTGAAACGCCGGTGCGCGTGCACGAGCCGCTTTCGGTACTCGATCTACTCGAAGTGGGCGCGTCGACGCACTCATGGACGCTCGACGCCGCCATGAGAGAAATCGCGGCGCGCGATCTCGGCGTCATCGTCATGCTGAACTGCGGCGATACGAAGGATCATCTGATCGACGTATTCAAGGCGTTCGACGAGAAAGAGAAGGCCGAGCAGTTGAAACGCCGCCCGGTCGACTTCAAGACCTATGGCGTCGGCGCGCAGATTTTGCGTGAGCTCGGCGTCGGCAAGATGCAGGTGTTGTCGAATCCGCGCCGCCTCGGCAGCATGTCGGGTTACGGCCTCGAAGTGACCGGCTTCGTGCCCATGCCAGGCGCCGCCATGGCGCGCAGTGCATAATCGGCCGTCGATACGCTCACGTTCGCCGCGGCGGTGCGTGCCCTTTCCCCTTTTGAAGGACCTCTCATGGAAATCGGACAATACCAACCGAACCTCGACGGCGACGGCCTGCGCGTCGGCATCGTCCAGTCGCGCTTTAACGAACCCGTCTGCAACGGGCTTGCCGACGCCTGCGTCGAAGAGCTCGAACGGCTCGGCGTGGCGGGCGAGGATGTTCTGCTCGTCACCGTGCCCGGCGCGCTCGAAATTCCGCTCGCGCTGCAAAAGCTCGCCGAAAGCGGGCAATTCGACGCGCTGATCGCGCTCGGCGCCGTCGTTCGCGGCGAGACCTATCACTTCGAGCTGGTTTCGAACGAAAGCGGCGGCGGCATCTCGCGCATCGCGCTCGATTTCGGCATTCCGGTCGCCAATGGCGTGCTCACGACCGACACCGACGAGCAGGCCGTCGCCCGCATGTCTGAGAAAGGGCGTGATGCCGCGCGCGTCGCCGTGGAAATGGCGAACCTTGCCGTCGCGCTCGAGCAGTTGAGCGGCGACGATGAAGAAGGCGAAGACGACGAAGACGAGGAAGAAGAGGACGAGGCATGAAGAGCGCCCGCCGCCGCTCCCGTGAACTGGCCACGCAGGGGCTGTATCAGTGGCTGCTGTCGGGCGCGCCCGCAGGTGAAATCGACGCGCAACTGCGCGAGACGCAGGGGTTCGACAAGGCGGACAGGGAGCACCTCGATGCCATCCTGCACGGCGTCATCGGCGATGCGGCGACGCTGTCGGCCGATCTCACGCCGTGTCTCGATCGGCCGATCGATCAGCTCTCGCCCGTCGAACGTGCGGTTCTGCTCGTGGCCGCCTACGAGTTCAAGAACCACATCGACATTCCGTATCGTGTCGTCATCAACGAAGCCGTCGAACTCGCCAAGACGTTTGGCGGGGCCGACGGCTACAAGTACGTCAACGGCGTGCTCGACAAGCTGGCGCTGAAGCTGCGCGCCACGGAAACGCAGGCGGGACGCGGGCAACGATGAGTTCCACGGCAGGATCGCTCGCCTCGCAGCCGGAGTTCCTCGGAGGGATCGAGCCAGGCCTCCGGCCCGAAAGCGCGCTCGCCTCTCCGAAGCTCGCCTCGCGCATCGAGGCGATTGCTCCCTTCTATGTGATGGAGCTTGCGAAGGAGGCGGCGGCACTCGAGCGCGCCGGGCGCCACATTGTTCACATGGGAATCGGCGAGCCCGATTTCACGGCGCCGGAGCCCGTCATCGCTGCGGCCACCGAAGCGTTGCGGCGCGGCGTCACGCAGTACACGGGGGCGCTCGGCATCACGGCACTGCGCGAAGCCATCGCGGCGCACTATGCCAGTGTCTACGGACTGTCGATCGACCCGGCGCGGATAGTCGTGACGGCCGGGGCTTCGGCGGCGTTGCTGCTCGCCTGCGCGGCGCTCGTCGATCGCGATGACGAAGTGTTGATGCCCGATCCGTCTTACCCATGCAACCGGCACTTCGTTGCCGCAACCGAGGGAAAGCCAGTGCTCGTACCGAGCGGCCCGCAGACGCGTTTCCAGCTGACCGCCGACGACATCGAGCGCCGCTGGGGCCCGCGCACGCGGGGCGTGCTGCTTGCCTCGCCGTCGAACCCGACCGGCACTTCGATCGCGCCGGCCGAACTCGAACGCATCGTCGAAGCCGTGCGCGCACGCGGCGGCTTCACGATTGTCGACGAAATTTATCAGGGGCTCTGGTATGACGCGCGCCCCGTCTCCGCGCTCTCTTTCGGCGAGGACGTGGTAACGGTCAACAGCTTTTCGAAATACTTCAACATGACGGGCTGGCGGCTCGGGTGGCTCGTCGTGCCGCCGGCGCTGATTGGCGCGTTCGAGAAGCTCGCGCAGAACCTTTTCATCTGCGCTTCCGCGCTCGCCCAACACGCCGCCCTCGCATGCTTCGAACCGGAAACGATCGAGATTTACGAAGCGCGCCGCCTCGAATTCAAGCGCCGCCGAGACTATCTCGTGCCGGCCTTGCGGCAGATCGGGCTGTCGGTGCCGGTGGTGCCCGACGGCGCTTTTTATGTCTATGCGGACTGCCGCGGCGCGCCGCATCCGGCAGCCGGCGACAGTGCCGCGCTGACGAAAGCCATCCTTCATGACGCCGGTGTTGCGCTCGTGCCGGGTCTTGATTTTGGCAGCTGCGCGCCGCACAACTACATTCGGGTTTCGTATGCCACGGCCTACCCGCTGCTCGAAGAAGCGATGGCGCGGCTCGGGCGACTCTTCGGGCGCTGCTAGCGAATACGGCTCGAGGGCTACAACGCTAGAGAAAGCCGCGCTGGCTTACGACGCGAGCTCTGCCGAGCTGACGTGGGTCTCGCTTGCTCCCGTATCGGCCGACTGGGCCGACGAAGGTGCCGGCGAATTCGTCTTCGCCGTCGCGGGAGAAGAGGGATGCCCGCCGTTCATCGCGACCTGCACACGCTTCGTCGATGCGACGACAGGATGCGTCGGCGCCTGCGGGGCGTTCACGGGTACCTGACGGCCGCGTGCGACATCACGCAGGCGCGAGCGCTCGGCCATTACCTTGGCGCCATAGCCACCGTCGTCGGGTGACGTCGATCCCACGTAAAGACGAAGGCCGTCCGGCAGCGAGCCGCCTCGCGCAATGCAATCCTTCAGCACGAGCGCCCCGACCTTGATGTTCGCGAGCGGCTCCAGCGCGGCCGATTGCCCGCCGAAGTATTGGAACTTGTCGGAATGAACCTTCGACATGACCTGCATCAGGCCCCGCGCGCCAACACCGCTTTCGGCGTAGGGATTGAAGCCGGATTCGATCGCCATCACGGCGAGCAGCAGGAGCGGGTCGAGACCGACCTGGCGCCCCGTCTCGAACGCCGTCTTCACGAGATCGCGGACCGGTTCCTCGGCGACGTGATACCGCCGCGCGATGTACGACGCGACAAGCGATTGCTCACGGGCCGAGACGAGCACACGGTCGTCTCGCGCATCGGCGGCGACACGTTGCGACGAAACCATCTTGGCGAGGAAGTCGAGGCTCGCGGCCGAATGGCCCTCGAGCCCGCCGGCTCCGCCGACGGGCAGGCCGCTTGCGCCGCTGCCGTCGAACGCGCCGTCATAGCGCGTGTTGTCGACGACGGGCTGCGCCGATGCGATCGAGTCTTCCCCGGCCGCGGCACCGGCAGGCGCGAAAGGCGGCAGCGGGTGGCCGCTCAACAGCCGCGCTGGGCCGGCCTGCACGGCCGCGCTCAGCACCGGCATGAGCCTGGCTGCGAGCGTGCCGCGCACCGTCGGCAAAAGCCACAGCGTGAGCGCCACAACGACGGCGCAACCGCCGACGGTACTGAGCAGAAGGTGGCTGACACGCGTCCCGCGGTGCAAAGCGGCGCGAACGGCAAGCGCTACACGAGCATCGGGACGCCACGATAACCAACTATTCATTCAGTTCTCCCATTGAGCATGGCTTGCCGACGGGTGAAACCGCGCATCGAGCGCTCGTCATGCAGGCCAAGGCGCCGCAGGTCTTGGTTGGGACCTCGGCGACGCCGGGATACGGTAAGCAGCCGTTGGTCACGGCCACCACCGTCTGGAGAGCCACGTCGGAGCAAAAGGACCGGCGGCACGCCGTGCGGCATGCACGCGGTGGCTCTCACGCAAAAACGCCAGCGGCAACAATATGGCGCTGGCAATGACAACCAACAATCGGACCGTGAAACACCGTGCAGGGGCGGTGTACGGTGACGCGTCGCGTCTATGACCGGGGGAAGTGAACTCAAAACGCTTGGCCCTGCAGCCAATGCCGACGGATTCTAGCAGGGTTTTATAGATCGTCAATGCTACAAAAACTCAAAGCTATGACAAAAAGTAATTAAAGCTGCGCCGAAATCGGCCGAAAACTACGTCCCACTTGTGTTTCGGCGTTTTTTACCGGGCGGCCGTTCTTCGCCGGCAACGTGCGATCCGGCCCCCGCCACAAGGTAAAATCGCACGCCACCCAGCGCCGGCTCTCGACATCTGAAGCCCGCTCACTTTGCGCCGCCGATGCGGCCGCCCAAACAATCAGCCATGAAATACAAAGACTTGCGCGACTTCATCGGTCGCCTCGAGCAAACCGGCGAGCTGCGCCGCATCCGGCAGCCCGTCTCGCCCGCGCTCGAAATGACGGAGCTTTGCGACCGCGTGCTGCGCGCCGGCGGCCCGGCCCTGCTCTTCGATGCCCCGCCGGGGTACGACTTTCCTGTCCTCGGCAATCTGTTTGGGACGACGAGGCGCATCGCGCTCGGCATGGGCATCGATGAAACGGCCGCGGCGAGCAACGACGCCGCGCTCGAATCGCTGCGCGATGTCGGCCGACTGCTTTCGGCACTGAAGGAGCCCGAACCGCCACGCGGACTGCGCGACGCTGGCAAGCTGATCACGCTTGCGAAGGCAGTGTGGGACATGGCGCCGAAGACAGTCGGCGCTCCGCCCTGCCAGGAGGTCGTGCTCGAAGGAAACGACGTCGATCTGGCGAAACTGCCGATCCAGACCTGCTGGCCCGGCGACGCCGCTCCGTTGATTACCTGGGGGCTCACGGTTACGCGCGGACCCAACAAGGCACGACAGAACCTCGGGATCTACCGGCAACAGTTGATCGGTCGCAACAAGCTGATCATGCGTTGGCTCGCGCATCGCGGCGGGGCGCTCGACTTCCGCGAGTTCGCGCTGAAAAACCCCGGCAAACCTTATCCCGTCGCCGTCGTGCTCGGCGCCGATCCGGCGACGATGCTCGGCGCCGTCACGCCCGTTCCCGACACGCTATCCGAGTACCAATTCGCTGGACTTTTGCGTGGCGGACGTACCGAACTCGCCCAATGCCTGACCCCCGGCGTTGAAACGCTGCAGGTTCCGGCGCGCGCAGAGATCGTTCTCGAAGGATTCATCCATCCGCAAAGCGGCGAGCCGGCGGCCGCACCGCCGGGCGCACCGCCGCGGCCACGACAGGGGGCGACGGCCCGGTACGAGCATGCGCTGGAAGGACCGTACGGCGACCATACGGGCTACTACAACGAGCAGGACTGGTTCCCCGTCTTCACGGTCGAGCGCATCACGATGCGCCGCGACGCCGTCTACCATTCGACCTACACCGGCAAGCCGCCCGACGAGCCCGCCATGCTCGGCGTCGCGCTCAACGAGGTGCTGGTGCCGCTACTGCAAAAGCAGTTTCCCGAGATCACGGACTTCTATCTGCCGCCCGAGGGATGCAGCTATCGGATGGCGATCGTGCAGATGAAGAAGAGCTATCCGGGCCACGCAAAGCGCGTGATGTTCGGAGTCTGGAGCTTCCTGCGTCAGTTCATGTATACGAAGTTCATCGTCGTAGTGGACGAAGACGTCAACGTGCGCGATTGGAAAGAGGTGATCTGGGCCATCACGACACGCATCGACCCGGCACGCGATACGGTGCTCGTCGATCGTACGCCGATCGATTATCTCGATTTCGCGTCGCCAGTGTCGGGCCTTGGCTCCAAGATGGGGCTCGACGCGACGAACAAGTGGCCGGGGGAAACCGATCGGGAATGGGGCCGGCCGATCGAGATGGATCCGGCAGTGAAGGCGCGCGTCGACACCCTCTGGGACCAGTTGGGCTTCGGCCGTTGAGCGCGCATTGCACGCCGGCTGATGCTTCAAGACAGCAACGGCGCAGCGCGGCCCAGAATGCCGCGTTGCGCCGCCGCGAAGCGAAAATTGAAGAAGTCTGCCCTACTGTCCCGTTCCGCTCAGGAATTTCCGATCAATGCCAATAGCGGTGGTGATGATGCCACCAATAGGGGCGGCCCCAATAGCCGCCGACGTACACGCCGGGAGGCGGCGCATAGACGACGGGTGGCGGAGGCGCGTAATAGACGGGCGGCGGAGGCGCGTAATAGACGGGCGGCGGCGGGACATAGACTGGATACGCGGGAGCGACCGGCACGCCTATGCCAACCCCGATCGAGACGTGCGCCTGCGCTGTCGCGGCGAACCCCGCGCCCAGCGCAGCGACAGCCAGCAACGAGATGAGCTTTTTCATTTCTTTCCCCTAGCGATGCACGCATGCGGCGGCAATCG